>JBLRWQ010000036.1:0-29169 GCA_047921175.1 Nitriliruptoraceae bacterium
AACGGCGTCGACGTCGCCCCCTTCGCGGCGGCGGCGGATGCGCTCGGCGACCGGCGGGCGGACGGCCCACCTCGGCTGGTGTTCGTCGGCCGGCTGGAGCCGCGCAAGGGTGCGCTGCTGCTGGCGCGGGCGTACCGGGTGCTGCTGGCCTCCCACCCCGACGCGCAGCTGCGGATCATCGGGGACGGTCCCGAGCGGGCGGCGCTCGAGGCGCTCGTCAGCGACCTGCCCCCGGGGCAGGTCCAGCTCGCGGGGCGGGTGACCGGACCGGCGTTGGCCGCGGCGCTGGCGGACGCGGACGTCGCCGTCGCGCCGGCGCTGGGCGGGGAGTCCTTCGGGATCGTGCTGCTGGAGGCCATGGCCGCGCGGACGGCCGTGGTGGCCTCGGACATCCCCGGCTACCGCAGCGTGATCAGCCACGGTGCCAACGGGATCCTGGTACCGCCGCGGCAGCCTGCCGCGCTCGCGGCAGCGATCGGTGACCTGCTGACCGACGAGGACCGTCGCCATGCGCTGGTAGCGGCCGGGACGCGCACGGCGCTGGCGCACGACTGGCCACAGGTGGCGGCCCGGATCCGCGACGTGTACACCGAGGCGGTGGCCCGCTCCGGCTGAGGCGCGCCGCACGCGGGTGCCACCTGCGTGGAACCGACCGCGCGGCGACCTACCCTTCGCCGCGGCGGCACGGATGCCTGGGGCTTCCGCAGGTCCAGCGGGGACCTGACCCGGCTCCCGCAGGTCGCCCGGAGTGCGCGTGTCTGTCCTGACCAACCGGCGTGCCGCCGTCGCCGCGGTCGTCGTTGCCGTGCTGCTGGTCGCCTGCGGGAGCGAGGCCAGGGATCTGGTGGTCGCACCAGCGCCGGTCGAAGAGCCCGAGCCCGAGCCCGAACCGGAGCCCGAACCGGAGCCGGAACCCGAGCCCGAGCCGGGCCCCGCGGCACCGCTCACGGGGCTCGAGCTCGAGGATCCGGCCGTGCTGGAGCGGCCCTTCCTGCTGGTCAAGGTGGACAACGCACCACAGGCCCGACCCCAGTCCGGGCTCGATGTCGCGGACATCGTCATCGAGGAGACCGTCGAGGCCGGCGTCACCCGGTTCCTGGCCGTGTTCCACTCCGAGCTGCCGTCCGTGGCCGGACCGATCCGGTCGGCACGGCCGGTCGACGCGCAGCTGATGTCCGGGTTCGGACGGTCCGGGTTCGCGTACTCGGGTGCGCGCAACGATGTCCAGCCGCTGCTGCGCAACGCACCGTCCATCGTCATCACCGAAGGTGGCCCCGGGTTCTTCCGCGACCGGTCGCGCGCTGCGCCCCACAACCTCTACGTCGACGTGCCGGCGGCCATCGAAGGCATCCGGCAGCGTGGTGCCGAGCCGTTCGACGGGGTGGCCTGGGCCTTCGAGGAGGAGGTCCCGGACGGGGCACTGGCCTGCCCTGACGACCTCGCGAGCTGCGAGGACCCCGGTGCGGCGGTCACGATCGCCATGTCCGGCTCCTACCGCACGACCTGGACCTACGACGAGGCCGACGGCGTGTACCGACGGCTGCAGAACGGGCAGCCCTTCGGGACGATGGGCGACGGTCGCATCGGCGCGGCGAACGTGGTCGTGCTGTCCACCCGCCACTACCTCGGTGCGTCGAGCTGCTACGGCAACCCGTGCCCGGAGACCGACGTGCTCACCTCCGACGCACCGGCCCTGGTGCTCCGGGACGGTCAGCGGTTCGAGGCCCGGTACCGCAAGCCGACGGCGACGGATCCGATCGAGGTGCTGGACCTCGACGGGGAGCCCTTCCCCTTCAAGCCCGGCCGCACCTGGGTCCATCTGCCCAGCTCGCTGCCCGGTCTCGGGAGCTGAGCCACCAGCAGGCCGCCTTCGATACCGGGCCGGCCCTCGGCTGCCCGGTGACGGGCAGTACCCTGGTGGCCTCCACCCCCGCACCCGTTGGAGCACCGCATGAGCGAGCCCATCACCCGCACCGGCACGACCCGTGTCAAGCGCGGCCTGGCCGACATGCTCAAGGGCGGCGTCATCATGGACGTCGTCGACGCCGAGCAGGCCCGCATCGCCGAGGAGGCCGGTGCCGTCGCGGTCATGGCGCTGGAGCGTGTGCCCGCGGACATCCGGCGTGACGGGGGCGTGGCCCGGATGTCGGACCCCGACATGATCGATGGCATCATCGAGGCGGTGTCGATCCCGGTCATGGCCAAGGCCCGCATCGGCCACTTCGTCGAGGCGCAGGTGCTGCAGTCGCTCGGGGTCGACTACGTCGACGAGTCGGAGGTGCTGACCCCCGCCGACGAGGCCCATCACATCGACAAGTGGCGGTTCGACGTCCCCTTCGTGTGCGGCGCCACCAACCTCGGGGAGGCCCTGCGCCGTCTGGCCGAGGGCGCCGCGATGATCCGCTCCAAGGGCGAGGCCGGCACCGGCAACGTGGTCGAGGCCACCCGGCACATGCGCGCGATCGCCGGGGAGATCCGCCGGCTGGCCACCATGGACGAGACCGAGCTCTACGCCGCCGCCAAGGAGCACCGCGCCCCGGTCGAGCTGGTCCGCGAGTGCGCCGAGACCGGGCGCCTGCCGGTCGTGCTGTTCACCGCCGGGGGCATCGCCACCCCGGCGGACGCCGCGATGATGATGCAGCTGGGCGCGGACGGCGTGTTCGTCGGCTCCGGCATCTTCAAGTCCGGCAACCCCGAGCAGCGTGCCCGCGCCATCGTGGAGGCCACCACCCACTTCGAGGACCCGGGGGTGATCGCCAAGGTGTCGCGCGGGCTCGGCGAGGCGATGGTCGGGATCAACCTCGACACCCTGCCGGCCGACCAGAAGTACGCCGACCGCGGCTGGTGAGCGGCTCGTTCGTCCCGGAGCGCCGGGTGACCGAGCGCTGGATCCCGGGGGAGCGGCTGGTCCGTGCCACCTCGGTGCCCGAGGCCGTGGCCGGTGCGCCGCTGGTCGGGGTGCTCGGCCTGCAGGGGGACGTGCTGGAGCACCTGAGGGCACTGCGGCGGGTCGGGGCCCGGGCGGTGCAGGTCAAGACCGCGGCGCAGCTCGCCGAGGTGGACGCGCTGGTGCTCCCCGGGGGCGAGTCCACGACCATCGGCAAGCTGCTGGTGCGCTTCGGCGTGATGGAGCCGTTGCGGGCCCGGGTCGCGGCGGGGCTGCCGGTGCTCGGGACCTGTGCGGGGCTGATCCTGCTGTCCGACGAGCTCGACCAGGACGAGGTCCAGCCGCTGGTGGGGGGCCTGCACGTGCGCACGCGCCGGAACGCCTTCGGCCGCCAGCTCGAGTCCTTCGATGCGTCGATCGAGGTGGTTGGCATCGACGGCGGGCCGATGGACGTCTCCTTCATCCGGGCGCCGCGGGTCGTGGCGGTGCTCGCTCCTGACGTGGCGGTGCTCGCTCGCGTCGAGGACGCCCCGGTGGTCGTGCGCCAGGGACCGATCTGGGCCACCGCGTTCCACCCCGAGGTCACCGGCGACGACCGCCTCCACGCCGCCTTCGTCGCCGCGGTCTGACCCTCCGGCCGTCGTCGGCCGGGTCATCCGCGCCGCACACGGGTCCGGCCGGGTCGGAGCACACGACGCCGACGGTCCCCTCACCTGTTGCTCCCCAGGTTCCGCCCGGACGGTGCGCACGAACCCGGGGAGCAACGACCACTGCGCGCAGCTCGCCCCCGGGCCGGGCTCCGCGGTTGCTGCCCAGGTCACGCCGGCGCGCGCGACCGACCTCGCCAGGGGCGTCGGTTGCTCCCCACGCCCGGTTCGCGCGGTCGGTGGGCGGTCGGGGGCGAGATGGACGATGCCGTAGGGCTACGGAAGCCGGCAGGGTGATGGGGTTGGTTCCGCCGTCACCTTGCCGCATCCTGGCATCCAGCACCGACGGATCGTCACGACAGCCCCGTCTTGACGTCTTCGAGCCAGGCAGGATCCGTGGGCGTTGCCAGGAGGGCGTCGAGGTCCCGCCTGGGGACCCCGTGGCGGGATCGTCGCCCGTCGGACCCCTGCGACGTCGGGGCCTCGTCCGGCGGCGTCGGGGCCTCGTCCGGCGGCGTCGGTTCGCTGGTCACTGCGGGGTTGGCGCCGGTGTGCTCGGGCGTGGGTGGCCGCGTCTTCCGAACCCCTTCGCGGAACGACTGTAGACTAGACGTGACTAAGCGAGAGGTTTCTCGGGTGACGACCATGCGGCAGGTCAACGTGCACGAGGCCAAGACCCACCTCTCACGGTTGCTCGCGGACGTCGAGGCTGGTGAGGAGATCGTGATCGCGCGCGGTGGTCGGCCCGTCGCGCGGTTGGTCAAGGCGGAGGTGCCTGAGCGGCGGCTCGGCCTCCTCGCGGGGCGGCTCGAGGTCGCTGACGACTTCGACGCGCCGCTTCCGGACGACATCGCTGCGGCCTTCGAAGGCCGGGCGTGAGGTTGCTGCTCGACACCCACGTGTTCCTGTGGGCGCTCACGGCCCCATCGGTCCTTTCTGAGCATGTCCGCGGACGTCTGCTGGACCCCCGCGTGCCGGTCCACGTCTCCGCGGTGTCGGTGTGGGAGCTCGCGATCAAGCGTCGACTCGGTCGGCTCAGGGACGCGGACGGCATCGATCTCGCTGCTGCGATCACCGAGAGCGGGTTCTCCGAGCTACCGGTCACGGGGCAGCATGCGGCTGAGACGGAGGCGCTCCCGGACATCCATCGCGATCCCTTCGACCGGTTGCTCATCGCCCAGAGCCTCGTCGAGGACCTGACGCTGGTGACCCGGGACGACCGCATCCGCTCCTACCCGGACCTCGCCCTGCTCGACGCGTGAGCGGTGGGCATCGCCACCTGCGCGCTGTTGGCCGGCGAACGGGATGGAGCTGCGGGTGGCTTGTCGGGGACCGCGCTCGGCTCGATCGTGCGTCACACCCACCACGTACGGTCCATCCAGGGGCGTGACCGACGTTCGGCGACGTCCGTCGACGCGCCCGTGCGTACGAGGAGGCTCGGATGGGGACCACACAGGTCGTGTTGGTCGCGGTGCTGGTGGCGGTGGTCGCCGGGGGACTGGCCGCGGTCGTGGCCATGCGGCTCGGTCGGCAGGAGCGGCCCGCGCCCGCGCCGGCCGTGGACGGTGCGGAGCTGCAGCGGGCGGTGGAGACGCTGGTCACCGTCGCCTCCGAGCAGCTCGACGCGCGCTCCCGTGCCGGCGTCGCCCACCTCGACACCCGCCGGGAGCTGATCGACGCGGAGCTGCAGCGCATGCACGCCACCCTCACCGAGGTGACGGCGCTCGTCCAGCGCCTCGACAGCGCCCGGGCCGGGCAGCTCGGCGAGGTGTCCGAGCAGCTCGCCGGGGTCGCCCGCGCCCACACGGAGCTCGGCCGTACCACCGCCACGCTCACGCAGGCGCTCACCAACGCCCAGGCCCGTGGGCAGTGGGGTGAGCGCATGGCCGAGGACGTGCTGCGCACCGCCGGGTTCGTGGAGGGCGTGAACTACCGCACCCAGGTCACCACCCGCACGGGTAGCCGCCCGGACGTGACCTTCCTGCTCCCCGGTGACCGCGTCGTCCACATGGACGTGAAGTTCCCGCTCACCGGCTACCTCGAGCTGCTCGACGCCGACACCGAGGTGGCTCGCGAGCAGGCCACCGCCGCGTTCCTGAAGGCCGCCCGGGCGCGGATCAAGGAGCTCGCCAGCCGCGGCTACATCGACGAGCAGGACGGCACCCTCGACGTCGTGCTGCTGTTCATCCCGAACGAGCAGGTCTACGCCTTCCTGCACGAGCACGACCCGGCCCTGCTCGACGACGCCCTCGCGCAGCGGGTCGTGCTGTGCTCCCCGTCGACCCTGTTCGCGGTGCTCGCGGTGCTGCGGCAGGCGGTGGACGCCTTCGCGCTCGAGCGGACCTCGGACGAGATCCTGCAGCTGCTCGCCGGGTTCGCGGACCAGTGGGAACGGTTCACCGACCAGCTCGACAAGGTCGGACGCGGGCTGGACACGACCCAGCGCGCCTACGAGCAGCTCGCCAGCACCCGCCGGAACCAGCTCGAACGCCAGCTCGGGAAGGTCGAGGAGCTGCGGTCCCAGCGGGGCGTGGAAGCCGTGCTCGCCATCGATCAGCGGGCCCGGCTCGTCGCGTTGGAACGCGACGGGACCGGCGAGGCCGGTGGCGGGCGTGCAGCCGACGAACCTGACCAGGGCCGCAGAGCCGAGTAGGGACACGGGGTCGAGCAGGGCGGAGGTGCCGGCGGTGCCGCCGCGCCAGCGCATCCACCGTGCAGGTTGCGTCGAACCGGGGCAGCGGTGCAGGTGCGGGTGATGGGGCTGGCTAGCCTCCGCGCCTGCCTCCCCCCGTCCACGACCACCGCGCCCGCTCCTGGCGCGCAAGGAGCTCCGACATGAGCGTGCAGATCGGCGACCAGGCGCCGGACTTCGAGCTGCAGGACCAGACCAACCAGCCGGTCCGCCTGTCCGACTACCGCGGTAAGAAGCACGTCGTCGTCGTGTTCTACCCCCTGTCCTTCACCGGGGTGTGCGAGGGCGAGATGTGCCAGATCCGCGACTCGATCGAGACCTTCCGCAACGACGAGGTCGAGACCCTCGCCATCTCGGTCGACTCGCCGCCGACGCACGCCCGCTGGGCGCACGAGCAGGGGTTCGAGTTCCCGCTGCTGTCCGATTTCTGGCCCCACGGTGCGGTGGCGAGCACCTACGGGGTGTTCGACGAGGCGATCGGGCTGGCGCTGCGCGGCACGTTCATCGTGAACAAGGAGGGCACGGTGGTCTACACCGACCGGAACCCGGTGCCCGAGGCCCGTGACCAGCAGGCCTGGAAGCGGGCGCTCAAGGAGATCGGCGCGGTCTGACCGCGCCGCGGCGGGGCTCGCTCGCCCGGCGTGGGGCTCAGGCCGGACGCCGTTGGCGGTCGGCGCGGCGGAGCAGGAACACCCCGACCGTGATCGGCGCCAACCAGACCAGGATGGCGAGGGGGATGCCCACCGTCGGCGGCAGACTGAAGCCCTCGCAGGCCACCTCGGTGCCGCCGGGGCCGGTCGACTCGGTGCACACGCTGGTCGCGAGCGTCTGGACCACGAACGGGGTCACGAACCCGCCCGGCCAGACCAGGGACCCGAGCAGCTTCTGCCGCGTCGTCCAGGTCGTGGAGGTCCACAGCAGCGCCCACCCGAGCGCGGTCCCGGCCACCACGCCGATCAGCAGCAGGCCGCGCTCGATCATCCCGAGCACGAGCGCGACGACGACCGGGCCGAGCAGGAGCGTGAGGACCGTCCACCTGTCCCGGCTCCTGGACGACCGGACCGGGTCGGCCTCCGCCGTCAGCGGCGCTCCGGGCGGTGTCGGCAGCGTGGTCGCCGGCAACCCTTCGGCGGCGCGCGCGGAGGCCGCGATCTCGGTGGGGGTGCCGAGCCGGTCGATCGCGTTCCGGACCGACGGTTCGTCCCCGTCGGCCGCAGCCTGGTCGAGGTGGGCGCGGATCTCGGTCAGCAGATCGTCGCGGACCTCGGCGGGCAGGTCGGCGGTGGCCGCCTCCAGCGCCGACAGGTAGGACCTCACCAGGTCGTCGGGTGTGCTCATGGCTCCGTCCTCCTCGGCGCGTCGGGAGCGATCAGGGCGTCGACGGCGTCCCGGAAGCTGCGCCACTCGGTGCGGAACCCGTCCAGTGCCAGCCGTCCGTCGCGGGTCAGCCGGTAGTAGCGGCGCGGCGGTCCGGCGTCCGACTCCCGCCAGGAGGTCTGGACCAGGCCGTCGCGACGCAACCGGGAGAGCAGCGGGTAGATGGTCCCCTCGCTGATCGCGAAGCCGTGCTCCTCGGTCAGCAGCCGGACCAGCTCGAAGCCGTACCGCTCCTGCCGGGCCAGGGCGGCGAGGACCGCGTGCGGCAGGACACCACGCCGCAGCTGGCGCAGCGTCTGCTCGCGTGCCCCGACAGGTTCCATGCGACGCAAGGTAGCAGGCCGGCAGCGGGTGCGGGCGGACGACCTGCTCCGGGCGGTCGAGGTACCGCAGCGCCGCAGGCCGCGCCGCAACCGGCGCGTACGCGTCGTTCGTGGCGGCTACCGTGCCGGCCACGCCCGTCACGAGGAGCGCCCGTGCCCGAGATCACCGAAGCGTTCAGCTACGACGACGTGCTGCTGCTCCCGCAGGCCTCCACGGTGCTGCCCCGCGACGTGGATCTGTCGACGACGTTGCACCCGACCCTGCGGCTGAGCCTCCCCGTGCTGTCCGCCGCGATGGACAAGGTCACCGAGGCGGACATGGCCATCGCGCTGGCGCGTCAGGGCGGCCTCGGGGTGGTACACAAGAACGTCTCCGTGGCCTCGCAGGCTGCCATGGTCGAGTCGGTGAAGCGCTCCGAGTCCGGCTTCATCATCGATCCCGTCACGCTCCGGGCGGAGGATCCGGTCGACACCGCCTTCGAGCTGATGCGTCGCTACCGCGTGTCCGGGTTCCCGGTCATCGATGGCGACGGCCGGTTGGTCGGCATCGTGACCAACCGGGACCTGCGGCTCGGCGCCGAGCCGGGTACCCCGGTCAGCGAGCACATGACCCGCGATCGGCTCGTCACCGCGGTGCCGGGCACCACCCTCGACCAGGCCCGCGACCTCATGCAGGACGCCCGGGTCGAGAAGCTGCCGATCGTCGACCCCGACGACGGCCGGCTGACCGGCATGTTCACGTTCAAGGACATCGAGAAGGTGCGCAAGTACCCCGGTGCCGCCAAGGACGTCCGAGGCCGGCTGCTGTGCGCGGCCGCGGTCGGGGTCGGCCCGGAGGGTGAGGAGCGGGCCGAGGCCCTGGTCGCGGCCGGCGTGGACCTGCTCGCGATCGATTCCGCCCATGGGCACTCGGCGGGGATCCTGGAGTTCGCGGCCACGCTCAAGGACCGCCACGCCCACGTCGCCTTGATGGTCGGCAACGTCGCCACGGGCGACGGGGTGCGGGCCTGCGTCGACCACGGTGCCGACGTGGTCAAGGTGGGCGTCGGGCCGGGCTCGATCTGCACGACCCGGGTGGTCACGGGCGTCGGGGTGCCGCAGTTCTCCGCCGTCCTGGAGTGCGCGGAGGCCGGCGCGGACCTGGGGGTCGCCACGATCGCCGACGGCGGTATCCGCTACTCCGGTGACGTCGTCAAGGCGCTGGCCGCAGGCGCCACCGCGGTGATGGTCGGCAACCTGCTGGCCGGGACCGACGAGTCCCCGGGGGAGCTCGTGCTCGTCGGCGGTCGTCGCTACAAGGAGTACCGCGGGATGGGGTCGATCGACGCGATGCGCGCCGGGTCCGCGGACCGCTACTTCCAGGCCGAGCGCGCCGGCGGCAGCGCCGAGGAGGCCCAGCGCCCCTCGAAGCTGGTGCCGGAAGGGGTCTCGGGCCTGCTGCCGTACCGGGGCACGGTCGGTGAGGTCACCGCCCAGCTGGCCGGGGGGATCCGGTCCGGGATGGGCTACCTCGGGGCCGCCACGCTGCCGGAGCTGGCCGAGCGTGCGCGCTTCGTCCGACAGACCGCCGCCGGCGCGGCGGAGTCCCACGTGCACGACCTCGAGGTCGTCCACGAGGCGCCGAACTACCAGGTCCCCGGTCGCAGCTGACCGCCCGGTCCGCTGCTCAGACCGGGCCGAGCTCGGTGTTCCAACCGAGCAGCGCGTCGATGGCGGTGGCGAGCCCGTCGGCGTGGACGTCACGGGTCACGAGGTGGGCGACCTCGAGCACGTCCGGGGTCGCCTGCCCCATGGCGATCGCCGTGCCCGCGACGGCCAGCATCGACCGGTCGTTGCTGGCATCACCGACGGCAGCCACCTGCTCCAGCGGGATGCCCAGGTGCCCGGCGGCGGCGGACAAGGCTGCGCCCTTGGTCGCCCCCGGCTGGTTCACGTTCGTGAACAGCAGCCCGGGGACCAGCGGTGAGCCGGCGGTGCCGAGCTCCACATCCAGGCCGGACAGCCGGTCCTCCAGCCATGCCTGCGCCTCGTCGCTGAAGGTCGTGAAGGTCGCCTTCGGGACCGGGCCGTCGCCGAGTGCCGACGCCCGGGCCAGGACCCCGAGGGGCTCCACGCCCAGCAGCTCCCAGTGTGGGCGTGCGCGCTCGTCGCGCGCGGAGACGTGGAACCCGGACTCCGCGTACACCTCGACGTAGACGTCGTCGTGCGCGGCGGCGATCGCGAGGAGGTGGTCGACCTGGTCGTGGGTGAGCGACCACGCAGCGACGGTGGTCCGGTCGGCGCGCACCTCGGCACCGTTGTGGAACACGTGGGGACCGCTCGCGCCCAGCGCGTCGTGCAACCCGAAGACGCCGTCGCGCATCCGGCCGGTCGCGTAGCCGACGTGGACGCCGCGCGCCTCGGCGCGGGCGACCGCCGCCACCACCCTGTCGGTCGGCCCCGGCTGGGGACCGACCAGGGTGCCGTCGACGTCACAGACGAGGTAGCGGGTCGTCCGCGGCTGCCAGCTCGCGAAGCGACCACCGGGGACCAGCCCGTCGGGCAGGGCGGGGGAGGTCTGGCTCACCCGAGCGCCTTGACCTGACCGAAGCGGTCCTCGTAGTTGGAGAGGTTCGTGTTCAGGGCGTTGAGGACCCGTGCCACCATCGTCGGCGCGATCCGCACGCGGGAGACCACCTCGGCGTTGACCTTGCCGGCCTCCTTGGAGGGCTGCAGCTGGCAGAAATCGAGGGTGAACTCGTGCGGGGAGTGCGACACGACCAGGAAGTTGGCGTACTCGCCGTGCTTCTGGTCGTCGGGCACGACGATCTGGACCTGCTTGTTCGAGGGCTGGGGCGGCGTCGGGTCCGGGCCCGGCTGGTCGCTCACGTGCGTGCCTGTTCGTCGGTGGGCGGGGTGCCGAGGCTAGCGCCGGCAGGTCTAGGCTCCAGCCGATCGGTCGCCCGTTCTGCCCGTCCCCTCGGAGGTTCCGTGACCCTCGGCCCGCTCACCGACGCTGTTGCCCACGCCACCGACGAGGCGCTCGCCGGCGTGCCGAGGATCTGGGCCCGTGATCACACGTGGTGGGCGGACGACCCGACGGAGCTGGCGGACCGGCTGGGGTGGTTGGAGGCACCGGAGCGGGCGGTCGCCGCCTCGGCGGACCTCGTCGCCAGAGCCGGGCAGGTCCGCGCCGACGGCATCACCGACGTGGTGGTGGTCGGCATGGGCGGGGCGACGCTGTACCCGCGGGTGCTGGCCAGCACCTTCGGGTCCGGGCCCGGGGCACCGCGCCTGCACGTGCTCGACTCGACCGACCCTGCGGCGGTGCTCGGCATCGAGCGGTCGGTTCCGTGGGAACGCACGCTCGTGGTGCCCGCCTCGAAGTCCGGCGGCTCGATCGAGACCCTCAGCTTCCTCGATCGCTTCGAGGCCCGGTTGGCCGCGGTGCACGGTGAGGCTGCGGGTCGCTACGTGCTCCCCATCACCGACCCGGGGAGCCCACTCGCCCGCCGCGCCGGGGACCGTGGCTACCGGGGGCCGGCCCTGGGCCAGCCGGACGTGGGCGGGCGCTTCTCCGCGCTCACGGCCTTCGGGCTGCTGCCCGCGGCGCTGCTGGGCCTGGACCCGGCCGAGCACGTTGCGAGCGCACGGGAGATGCTCGCCGTGACGCGGCACACGCAGGCCGAGGGCAACGCGCCGGCGGTGCTCGGGGCCGTGTTGGCGGCCGGCGTGCGGACGGGCCGGGACAAGATGGCCCTGCTGGTGCCGGACGAGATCGCGAGCTTCGGGCTGTGGATCGAGCAGCTCATCGCGGAGTCGATCGGCAAGCACGGCGTCGGCATCGTGCCGGTGCTCGGCGAGACCCCGGCCAACGCCCACGTCGGTGACGACCGGTTCGTCGTCGCCATCGGCGAGCACCCGGAGGTCGCGGACCTGCTCGCTGCGGGGGTACCCGTCGTCCAGCTGCCGTGGACCTCGCCCGCGCAGCTGGCCGGCGAGGTGATCCGGTGGGAGTTCGCCACGGCGGTCGCCGGCGGGCTGCTCGGGATGAACCCCTTCGACCAGCCGAACGTGCAGGCGGCCAAGACGGCGACCGACCGGGTACTCGCGTCCGGCGCGGACCTCCCGGCCACCGCCGATCCGGACGAGGTGCTGGCGAGCCTGCGTCCGGGGGATCTGCTGGGGCTGCTCGCCTTCGTCGTCCCGGACGGCGGGGACGAGGCCCGCGTCCGTGCCTGGGCGGACCGGCTGCGCGCGTCGACGGGGGTGCCCGTCACGGTCGGGATCGGCCCGCGCTACCTGCACTCGACCGGCCAGCTCCACAAGGGCGGCAGCGACCGGGCCGCGTTCCTGCTGCTGGTCGGCGACGACCCCGAGGACGTGGAGATCCCGGGCCGGCCCTACGGGTTCTCCCGGCTGAAGCGGGCCCAGGCAGCCGGTGATCTGGACGCGCTCCGCGCTGCCGGTCGACGGGTCGAGTACGTCTCGCTGGACGCCGTCGCCGGCTGATCAGGCGCGGGTGCGGACCTGACCGAGACCACCGTCGACCCCGAGCACCTGGCCGGTGATCCAGTCGTTGGTCGGGTCGAGGAGGAAGACGATGGCCGCCGCCACGTCCTCCCCGGTCCCGAGCCGGCCGAGCACGTGCATGCGTCGGCTGGCCTCGGCCTGGGTCTCGTTGCCGACCAGCCGGGCGGTCATCTTGGCGTCGACCAACCCGGGCGCGACGGCGTTGACGCGGACGCCCTTGGCGCCATAGGTCGCCGCAGCCGAGCGGACCAGCGCGATCACGCCACCCTTCGCGGCAGCGATCGCCTCGTGGTTCGCGATCCCGATCTGCGCCGCGGCGGAGGCGGCCAGCACGATCGACCCGCCGTGCTCCCGCATGGCCGGCGCTGCAGCGCGGACCAGCGCGAAGGCCGAGGTCAGGTTGGTCGCCAGGGTGTCGTGGAACTCCCCTGGCGTGGTCAGGTGAGCCGGCTTGAGCAGCACGGACCCGGCGAGGTTCGCCGCCCCGTCGAGACGGCCGTGGCGCGCGACCACCTCGTCGACGAGGGCGCCGACGGCGGTGATATCCCGGGCATCGACCGTGTGGGCGGTGCCGCCGAGCTCCTCGGCGAGCGCACCGACGGCTTCCGGGTCGCGGCCGGCCAGGGCGACCGTCGCGCCGGCTGCGACGAGCCGGCGTGCGGTCGCGCTCCCGGCTGCACCGGTGGCGCCGACGACGAGGTGGACGGGGGAGGAGGCCATACCGGGCTCGATCGGACGGGAGCGGGCGTGCCCAGGCTTCGGTCCCGCCCGCTCTCCCGGATCAGCGGGTCGGCGCCGTCAGCACCGGCTCCACGTCGGCGTCCCGGCAGACGCGGGCCCACAGCTCGTCGGCCTCGCCACGGTCGGGGAAGGTCGACGGCACCTTGTGTGCCGCGCGCGGGCGACGGTCGTGCCACAGCCGGCCGCCCTCGCCGAGGTCGTCGGCCAAGGACAGGAAGACGATCGTGTCCGCGCCCTCGTCGGCGTCTCGCAGGATCGGGCCGGTGAGCTTCCGGAAGCCGGGGAGCGAGGACTCCACCCCGGGGGTGAGTGCCCAGCCGGGGTGGACGACGTGGAAGTCGATGCCCGCTGCGCCGAAGCGACGCTGCCACTGGTCGGTCAGCGTGACCTGCGCGCGCTTCGCCCGGGCATAGGCGACCGCGCCGCGGTACTCGCCGGGGGAGTCGACCCGGTCGGTGACGAGCTTCTCCGCGTACATCCCGCCGGAGGTCACGGTGACCACGCGGCTCGGGCCGTCAGCGGCCAGCTTCGGCAGCAGCAGGGTGGTGAGGAGGAACGGCGCCACGACGTGGACCTGGTAGGTGCGCTCCAGGTGGTCGTCGGTGATCGCCTTCTCGGCGAACAGTGCCCCGGCGTTGTGGACGAGCGCGTGGATCGGGGCGTCCTCGTCCAGGCGTCGGGCGGCGAAGGCGCGCACCGAGGCGAGGTCACCGAGGTCCAGCAGGTCGGTCTCGAGCACCTCGTCGAGGTCACGGCCGAGGTCCGCGGCGAGGCGCTCCCGCGTGTCGCGGGCCTTGTCCTCGGAGCGGACGGTGACCAGCACCTGCGCGCCGCTGCGGAGCAACGCGCGGGCCGTGGCGTAGCCGAGACCGGAGTTCGCCCCGGTCACGATGATCCGGCGTCCGTTGCCGGCCAGCTCGGACGGCGGCGTCCAGCCCTCGAGCCGGGAGCGGACCGCGTGGCCCACCCGGGAGAAGGACAGGACGACGGTCGCCTCCAGGGCGAGGTCCACGGCACGGGTGAGGGGAGCAGGCAGGGAGGGCATGGTCGTCTCCGACGGCAGTGGGAGGTGGGCAGGGAGGGGCTCGAACCCCCGACCTCCGCGGTGTAAACGCGGCGCTCTGGCCAACTGAGCTACCTGCCCGACTTCGGGCCTGCGATGTCCCGTGGACGGACGTGAGCCTAGCGCGGAGCTGCCTACGCTCAGATGCCCCGGGGCCTCCGGCCCGCTGCCCACGTCGGGAGGGAACACGCGATGGCGGACACGGTCGCATCCTGGCTCGAGGTGCTGCATGCGCGCTACCCGCCCGCCCAGGCGGCCGCCTGGGACACCCCCGGCCTGCAGGTCGGCGACCCGGCCTGGCCCGTCGAGCGGGTGCTCGTCACCCTCGACGTCACCCCGGCCGTGCTCGACGAGGCCGCCGAGACGCCGGGCACCCTCGTCATCGCCCACCATCCCGTGCTCTTCCGCCCCCTGGCACGGCTGACGCCCGACACCGCGCCGGGCCGCCTGGCGCTGTCGGCGGCGACGCGGCGGATCGCCGTGGCCGCGGCCCACACCAACCTCGACGTCACCGACGACGGCGCCGACACCAACCACCCGGTCGTCGCGCTCCTCGGCCTCGTGGACGTGGCGCCGCTGACCGTGGAGCTCCGCGAGGGAGCGCGCGTGAAGCTCGTCACCTTCGTGCCGCCGGAGGCCGTCCCCGGTGTCCTCGACGCGGTCAGCGCCGCGGGTGCCGGACGCATCGGGGACTACGAGCGCTGCTCGTTCCGCGTGGCCGGCACCGGCACGTTCCGCGCGCTGCCGGGCAGCGACCCGTACAGCGGCCCGGGGATCGGCCAGGATGCGGAGGAGGACGAGCTCCGCCTCGAGGTCGAGCTGCCACGACGGCGGGCCGGCGTGGTCGTCGCCGCGCTGCAGGCGGCCCACCCCTACGAGGAGGTCGCCTTCGACCTGGTCCCCCTGCTCGACGGGGCGCCGCTCGGCTTCGGGCGTGTCGGTGACCTACCCGGGCCGATCCCGCTCGTGGAGCTGGCCGAACGGATACGGACGGGCCTGCCCGCACCGCACCTGCGCTACGCCGGGCCGCCGGACCGACCCGTGCGCCGCGTCGCCATCGTCGGCGGGGCCGGGGACTCCCTGCTGGAGGCGGCCCGCGCCAGCGGAGCGGACGTGTACGTCACGGGTGATCTGCGCCACCACGTCACCCTCGACGCGCTGACCGTCGGGCTGTCGCTGATCGACGCGGGGCACCACGCCACCGAGGTCGCGGCCATGCCGGCCTTCCTCGACCGGCTCGAACGCGGTGGCCGGGCGGATGGACGGAGCGCCCCGGTGGTAGCGTCGCAGGTCCCGACCGTCCCTTGGAGGTGAGCGTGGCCGACCCGACGAGCGAGGAGCTCGACCTCCTGCTCGAGCTCCAGGCCACCGATCATCGGCTGCGCAAGGCGAGGCACCAGCTCGACGAGCTCCCGGAGCAGCAGCTGCTCGAGGACGCGCTGGCCCGCGCCGGGACCCTGAGCCGCGAGCACGACGACGTGCGCGTGGAGCTCGAACGCGCTTCCGCGCGCCAACGCCAGCTCGAGCGGGAGGTCGAGGTCCTGACCCAGCGGCGCGATGCCGAACGGGCGCGCCTGTACGACGGCACGGTCGGCAACGCCCGGGAGATGAAGGCGGTCGAGGCCGAGATCGAGACCACCATCCGCCGGATCGATGAGCACGAGGAGCTGCTGCTCGAGGTGCTCGAGGCGGTGGAGGCGCTCGAGACCCGCGCGGCGGATCTGGTCGTCGCCGACGAGCAGGTCCGCTCGCGCGCGACCGAGCTCGAGCAGGAGCGCGACGAGGCGGCCAAGCACGTCCTCGCGGAGCTCGGCGAGCTGCAGGCCGACCGTGACCGACGGGCGGCGCAGCTGCCGGCGGACCTGCTGGCCCGCTACGAGGCCGCCGCGGTGCGAGCCGGTGGGACGGGGGTCGGCAAGCTGGTGGACAACGCCTGCACCGCCTGCCGGTTGACCATGTCCCGCGCCGACGTCGGTGAGCTGTTGGCCGGGCCGCCACTCACCACCTGCCCCCAGTGTCGCCGGCTGCTCGTGGTGCCGTCATGACCACCGTCCACGGGCCCGACGGACGGGTCTGGCAGGTCACCCGACGTCCCGAGCAGCCGGGCGCGGCCGGCTACCTCGGTGTCGGCACCTGGCTCGTCGAGGCGAGGACGGAGGGCGAGCGCCGGCGCTGGCGCAGCCGGAACCTGGTGACATCCGTGCGCCTGCGGGACGACGTGGCGCTCGCGCTGCGCACCGGTGCGGAGGGACCGGCCGGCGAGGTGCCGGCAGACGGGGCCGACGCGGACACCGGCTGATCCGGCCGGCGAGGCCGCGGCTCAGGTCACCTCGCCGTCGGCGGACCCCACCTTGTCGAGCCCGGCCACCTTGGCCTGCTCCTTCGCCCGGTCCGCGGCCCGGAGCACCGCGACCTCGTCGTCGCCGTCGTGGGGGTAGCGGGCCAGGCCGTAGGCGGCGTGTACCTCGAAGCGCTCGCCGTCGGGGAGGACCACCTGCTCGTCGCGGAGCCGGCGGATGATCCCCTCGATCACCGAGCGCCCGCGACGCTGCTCGTCGCCGATGAGGGCGACCGCCATCTCGTCGCTGCCGAGGCGGGAGGCCAGCACGTCCGTGCCGGCCTCGCGGCGCAGCACGTGGGCCAGCGCCCGCATCGCCTCCGTCCCCGTCGGGTGCCCGTAGCGCTCGTTCAGGGCGCGCATCCCGCGGATGTCGGCGACCAGGATCGTGAACGGCTGCCCTGCGGACCGTAACTCGGCGAGCTCGGCGTAGAACGCACGGACGTTCAGCAGGCCGGTGATCGGGTCCTCCACCACGGCGCGCCGGATGGCTCGACCTCGCTGCCGTTCGGTCAGTTGGGTGGCCATGCCGACCGCGGCAAGCGACACCAGCACCAGGCTGCGCAGCAGCACGCCGGGGAGCTGCGTGGTCGTGAGCCCGAGCCACAGGTCGACGGCGAGGTGGCCGAGCGCGGCCAGGGAGCTGATGACCAGCGGCGACCGCCGACCGCCGGCGAGGCCGGCGACGACCGCCAGCGGGGCACTGGCCCACGCGATCGTCGGATCACGCAGCGCCAGGTGCAGGGACAGGATGACGGCCAGCGACGTGCCGAGCACCACGAAGCGCACCGGCCGACGGTCCAGCGGCGTGGCGACGGACAGCAGGACCTCCCGGGTGCGGGAGGACAGCGTGGGACGGGACACGGTGGTGCACCTCCTTCAGCCGAGCAGGGCTTCGAGGAAGCGGACGACCGCGTCGGGGTCCGCGAGCCGCCGGTCGGCGGCGGTGGCGCGTGGCTCCTCGCTGACCAGGATGCCCTGTCCGCCGAGCTCGTGCGCGGCGGCGAAGGCGTCCTCGTCGGTGACGTCGTCGCCGATCATGAGCGGCCGCAGGGCGGGGGTCGACGCGTGGATGCGCTGCAGTGCGGCGCCCTTGTCGGCGCCGGAGGGCCGGAGCTCGGCCACGGCCTTGCCCGAGAGCACCTCGAACCCCGGGGCGTCGTCCCGGCGTTGCTCGAGCAGGGCCTCGACCCGGGGCAGGAGCCGTTCGACGCTGTCCTCCGGTGCCAACCGGTGGTGGACGGCGAGCGACGCCTGCTTGCGCTCGAGCAGCCAGCCCGGTTCGCCGGCGACCAGGCGCTCCAGCTCCGCCTCGACCGCGCCCAGGGTGCCCTGCACGCCCGACGGGTCGATCAGCGGGGCCTCGCGGCCGTCCGCGAGCAGCAGTTCGGTCCCGTGCCCGCCGGCGTAGGCCACCGGGAGGTCCCCCAGGCGCCGGCGGACGTCGGCGATCGGCCGGCCCGACACGATGGCGACGGTGGTCCGGCGCGTGAGCGCCGTCACGGCCGCGACCGCCCCCGCTGCCGGTGCGGCGAGGTCGGGATGGTCCACGATCGGTGCCAGCGTGCCGTCGAAGTCGAGCACGACCAGC
This sequence comes from Nitriliruptoraceae bacterium, assembly GCA_047921175.1. Classification (GTDB taxonomy): domain Bacteria; phylum Actinomycetota; class Nitriliruptoria; order Nitriliruptorales; family Nitriliruptoraceae; genus T1Sed10-7. Next base: position 18,172 of record JBLRWQ010000036.1, read on the forward strand.
CAGCGCTCCACCGGCCGGAACTCGGCTGCGAGCCGCCCCGGGTCCTCCAGCTGCGGCGCGGTCGGCTCGATCATGGGCCGTGCCCACCCGGGGCGATCTGGCTGAGTTCCGCCTGGACCCAGGCGTAGACGTCGCCCTCGCGCACGACCTCGGCCATGCGGGCGATACGACCGCGTCGATCATCGGGGTCCAGGTCGAGCGCCGACTCCATCAGGTAGCTCTGCCCCTCGATGTCGAAGGGGTTGGTGCGCACCGCGTCATCGCCGAACTCCATGGCGGTGCCGCAGAACTCGCTCAGCAGGAGCACCCCGTCCTCCCCGGCGGCGGACTGCACGGTCACGAACTCCTTGGCCACGAGGTTCATGCCGTCCTTCAGCGGGGTGACGCACATCACGTCCGCGAGGCGGTAGTAGGCGGCCAGTGCCTCGCGGGAGACACCTCGATACAGGTAGTGGACCGGTACGTCCTTGCCGGGCTCGGTGAACCGACCGTTGATGCGCCCGACCTCGGTCTCCACGGAGGTGCGCAGTCGCCGGTACTCGTCCACGTCGTCCCGGGAGGGGACGGCGATCTGGACGAAGGTGAACGTCCCCGCCAGGTCCGGCCGGCGCTCCAGCAGGAGCTCGATCGACTGCAGGCGGTGCCGGATGCCCTTGGTGTAGTCCAGGCGATCGACACCGAGCAGCACGCGACGGCCCTCGAACTGGCGCTTGAGGTCCGTGAGCTCGCGTTCGGTCGCTTCGGAGGTCGCGAGCTCGGAGAACTCGTCGACGTCGATGGAGATCGGGTGGGCGACGGCCTTCACCTGCCGTCCGTCGGGCAGGACCAGGGTGTCCCCGAGGGCGGTCACGCCGGGGTAGAGCTGCTGGACGGCGCGGACGAAGTTGTCCCGGTAGACGCGGGTGTGGAACCCGATCGCGTCCGCGGCCAGCAACCCGTGCAGCAGCTGGTCACGCCACGGCAGCCGTGCGAAGAGCTCCGGTGGCGGGAACGGGGTGTGCAGGAAGAAGCCGATCGGGGAGCCAGGCGAGGCGGCGCGTACCAGCTCCGGCTGCAGCATCAGGTGGTAGTCCTGGATCCAGACCAGCGGCGGCACCTCGGCGTCGGTGACCACCTCGGCGAGCGTGTCCGCGATGCGTCGGTTCACCTCCTCGTAGGTCCGCCACCAGGCTCGGTCGATGACCGGCTCGACGACCAGGTCGTGGAACAGGGGCCACAGGGTCCGGTTCGCGAACCCGTGGTAGTAGCCGAGTACCTGCTCCTCGGTCAGGGTGACCGGGTGGAGGTCGCAGTTGAGGCCGTCCACCCGCTGGGGGACCCCATCGGGGTCGTCATCCCAGCCGATCCAGGCTCCACCGACCTGCTCGATCACGGGTCGCAGCGCCGTCACCAAGCCACCGGACGACGGGTGCCACCCGTCCTCGCCTCGGGACACGGGCAGGCGGTTGGCGACGATCACGAGCGGTCGTTCGGGGATCTCCACAGGGTGCTCCTCATCGACGGCCGAGCCTACAGACGACGTGGTCCCGCGCCGAGGCCGCCGTGGTCAGTCGGCCTCGGCCGGCACCGCGGGCACGGTGTCCAGGGTCGCGGTCACGTGGGCCTCGAGCCGTGCACGGATCGCGGCCGTGACGGGCCCGGGCGCCGGGAGCTCGCGCGTCGTGCCATCGGCGAGGAGGAGCCGGTGCACGGGCAGGCCCGGGCGGGTGGCGGAGACGACGAGGACCTCCTCGGCGCTGCGCAGCTCCGCGTCGGTCGGGATGCTCGGCGTCACGTCGACGACCTCGCGCAGCACCCGGAGGGTGACCGAGTCGAGGATCGGGAGCCGGGCCGGATCCGGGGTCGAGCAGCGCCCGCCGTGCACCAGCACGACCGCGCCGGTCGGCAGCTCGAGCACCTGTCCGGCGTCGACGACCAGCGCGTCGTCGCCACCGCGGGCCCGGGCCTGGCGGACGGCCCACTGGTTGGCCGCATACGACAGGGTCTTGACCCCGGACAGCGCCGTCCGCCACGGCATCTCGACCACCGCGAGCGCCAGGCTCGCCGGCCACGACACGGGCCCGATCAACCCGCGGACGACCCCACCGCGGGTCACGATGACCCGCAGGGAGCCGTCGTGGCCGTCGTAGGCGGCGAGCAGGTCGGCGAGGCAGCGCAGGATCGTCGCTGACGGCAGGGGGATCTCGAGCGCCGCCGCCGAACGCCGCAGCCGGTCGAGGTGCAAGGCCCGGGCGTGGGTGCGGCCGGCACGCACCAGCATCGCCTCGAAGACGGCGTCGCCACGCAGGACGCCGTCGTCGGCGAGCGGCACGGTGGCCTCGGCCTGGGGCACGATGGCACCGTCCATCCAGGCCAGGGCGGGGGCGGGCGCGGTCGTCATGGCCGCAGCCTGCCACAGCGACCGCCAGGCCGCCCAGCCGGCGCTCCGGTCGGCCGTGGGCTACCGGTGCTGCTGCGCTAGCGTCCCGCGCCGCGCGGCTGCCTCGCCGCGGTGTGGCCGGCGGCGGCGACCGGGCGGTCCCGGCGATACCGCTCCGAGGGGGCGAGGAGGAGCCATGACGAGCGACGATCGCGCCACGACCGCGGCCGGGCTGCTGGCCGGGCTCCGGGCCCTGGGCGACGGGCTGGCCTTCAACCGCCACCTCGGTACGCGTGTGCTCGAGCTCGAGCCGGGGTGGGCCGTCACCGTCCTCGACGAGCGCGGCGAGCTGCACAACCACCTCGGTGGTGTCCACGCCATCGCCGAGCTCGCACCGGTCGAGCTGGCAGGCGCGCTCGCGGTCACCAGCCGGCTGGCCAGCCTGCTCGAGCAGGGTCAGGTCCCCGTCGTCGGTGAGCTGTCGGCGCGCTACCTGGCGCCCGGACGGGGGCGGTTGACCGCCACGGCTGCGGTCGGGGAGGAGGCCGTCGCGCCGGCCTTGGCCGCCCTCGAGGACGGACGCAAGCCCTGGGTCGAGGTGGAGGTCCAGGTCCGGGATGCTGACGACCAGGCCGTGGTCGAGGCCCGGCTCACGTTCGTGTTCGTGCCGGCGCCGGCCTCCTGACGTACCCTGGGAGAGCTGGGGGAGTCGGCCGGGCGGCCGCGCCGGACCGGGGTGACCCGGATCCGGTGAGGAAAGTCCGGACTCCACAGGGCAGGGTGCTGGGTAACGCCCAGGCGTGGTGACACGTGGCAAGCGCAACAGAGAGCAGACCGCCGTCGGGTCCGCCCGACGGTAAGGGTGAAACGGTGAGGTAAGAGCTCACCAGCACGGCGGGTGACCGTCGTGGCTAGGCATGCCCCACCCGGAGCAAGGCCACGCAGGGACCACGGCGGCCCGTCGGATGGTCCCGGGTAGGCCGCACGAGGCGTCGGGTGACCGGCGTCCCAGAGAGATGGTCGCCACCCGTGACGCGTCGCCGCGTCGCGGGGACAGGATCCGGCTTACAGGCCGGCTCCCCCAGCCGCACCGCGCCAGCCGTGGTCGCCGTCGCCGGGCGTCCCGGCACCGGCGGGTGGTCGGCTAGCGCTCGCCGAACGGGCGGACACGCAGGATCACGCGCTCGCTGCGGATCTGCGCCGCGTCGTAGTCGCGTCCGAGGTAGCGCCGGGCACACGCGTCGATGTGGGCCCGGGCGCGCGGCCCCCGGATCGTCTCGATCACCTCGCCGCGGACCTCCACGTACCGGTACGGGTCGTCGTGCTGCCAGATGCAGACCGTGACGCGCGGGTCGCGCTCGATGTTGCGCACCTTCTGCCGATGGACCTCGGTGTTGAGCACCAGGCAGTCGTCATCGTGGTCGACCCACATGACCTGGGTGGCGGGGTGGCCATCGGGCAGCAGGGTCGTCAGGGTCGCGAAGTTGCGGCCCGAGGCGAGCGCGCGGATCGCAGGGGACAGCGCCATGGGGTCCTCCGGGGCTTGCGGATGCCGGCACGCTAGGGCCTGGCCGGGCGACCGCGTGCCGGCCGGCTGGGCGCCGCCACCGTGAGCGGCGCCGCTACGTTGCCGGTCCGGCACCTCGCTCGAGGGCCGCCCGATCCCGGCCCGACCGACGGAGACCATCGTGGACGAGCGTGCCTTCGCCGTGGCGCTGCTCGGAGGCCAGCACCTGGCGGGGCCGCTGGCGGAACGCACGGGCCTCGAGGTGGTGGCGACCACCCCGGCGGACCATCTCGAGTCGTCCGCGGCGCTCGGCCGTCAGGCGGAGCTGGTGATCGGGTTGGCGGCCGTTCCCTGGCCGACCGCGGTCGACCTGCACGCTGCGGGGTCGGCCAGCCTGCCCGCCTACACCGGGGTGGTGTCCTGGCACGCCCTGCCGTCGCTGGCGGACCTGCTGGCCGCCTCGCTGGCACCCGGGGCGCGCCGCGGGGCGCACGTGCTGCTGACCGCGCCCGACCCGGGGCCCGGGACCGAGCCCGGTGACGTGCTCTTCCTGCGTGAGGTCGCCGAGGCGGTCGCGGCGCGCATCGACCTCCCGTCACGCTCGGTGGCCTGGCGTGGGGCGACCCGGACGCCGACCGCGGCGGAGGCCCTGCGGTCGCTGGTCGAGGCCCACGGGCACCGGGACATCGTGGAGTGCCCGGTCGCCCCCTTCACCCCTGCGGACCCGGAGCTGGATGCCCTGGCACGGACGCTCGGGTGCCGACTGACCAGCATCGACCTCGGCCGCTCCAGCCTGCTCGACCTGCTCACCGAGGTCGTGACCACGGTCATCGGCCACGAGGACGACGACCTCGACGAGGACGGTCCGCGGTGAGGCGTCCTCGCGTGGCGGTCGTCGGCTCCGGGCTGACCGCACTGCTCACCGCCCAGCACCTGGTCGACGACGCCGAGGTCCTGCTCGTCTCCCCGCGTTCGGCCGTGCCGACGGACCCGGCCCGGGCCGACGGGCCCCTCAGCCTCCCCGCACCGGTCGACGACGATGCGTCGCGGCTCGCCGCCGAGCGCTGCGCCGCGCTCGGCCTCCCCGGCGCGCCACGGTGGTGGCGGCCGGAGGGCCCGTTCCACCTCTGGAGCGACGGGCAGGTCCGGACGGTGCCCCCCGGCCTCGGGACCTGTGCGCCGGTCCCGTTCCCCGCGGTGGCCGCCGCCCGGGTGCTCAGCCCGGTGGGGCTCGCCACCCTGGCGGCAGCGCCGCTGCGCCCGCGCCGGCACGTGCCCGGTGACCGCAGCGTGGCGTCCCTGGTGGACGCCCTGCTCGGGGTCGAGGTACGCGACCGCCTCGTGGCCCCGTGGGTCGCGGCGGCCACCGGCGGCGAGGCCAGCGAGCTGTCCGCTGCCGACGCCCTCCCCGACCTGTGGGCAGCGCGCGGGAGCGGCGCGGTCGTCTACCGCGACGTGACGCCGCGCGCTGACGTGGGGGTGCTGACGCGGCCCGGGGGATGGCGCCCCCTGCTGGAGGCGCTCCACGGGTCCCTCGCCCCGTGCCTGCAGCAGGAGCCCATCGACGCCATCGCGGCCGACGCGCACGGACCGGTGCTACGCGCCGCCGGTGGTCAGGAGCAGGTCGACGCGGTGGTGGTGACCGTGCCCGCGGCCGCGGCGGTGGCCCTGCTCGCGGATGCCTTCCCCGGGGTGGCCCGCGAGCTGCTCGGCATCGCGCATCGGCCCGTCGTCGAGGTGCTGCTGGACCACGAGGCGGCGGCGGTGCCACGCTCGGCCGCCGATGGGGTCCTGCTCGTGCCGGCGGGTGCGGACCGCCGCATCGCGTGGGTCGACCGCTGGCCGGGCGACGCTGCCGCCGTCCCCTCCGGTGTCGTGCGCTCCCGGGTGCTCCTGGCACCCCACGCCGCGCAGGCGCTGGCCAGCGGCGCGGAGGCGGCCGACGTGCAGCACCGTCACGTCGATGCGGAGCTCCGCCGGGCCCTCGGCATCCGCCGGCCGGCGCTACGCGCGACGAGCACCACCTGGACCGTGCCGCAGCGCACCGTCGGCCACGCGGCACGGCTGGATCGGCTCGTGCACCAGCTGGATCAGGTCCCACCCGGCCTGCACCTCGGCGGTCCGGCGCTCCGCGGCGTCGGTCCGGCGGCACGGCTGCACGACGCCGGTCGCCTGGCGCACGAGGTGCGCTGGCAGCTGTCGACCCTGCCGCGACGCCCGCGGCCGGAGGAGCGCCCGACCGCCGGTCCCGTCACGGGCAGCTCGGGCTGAGCGTCAGGGCTCCCGGGGTTCCACGGGCTCGAGCAGCTCCGGCCCGTCGTTGCGGACGTCGTTGACCCGGGTGCTGATGGGGACGGCGCGCAACCGTGGCACGTCCATCCCGGTCAGCGCCTCGAGCAGGTGCGGGGCGTCGTCGGTCTCGGTGTCGGCCCACGCGTCCCACAGCTGGGACGGCAGGATCACCGGCATGCGAGGGTGCAGATCGGCCATGGCACCCCGAGCCTCGCTGGTGACGATGGCGGTGCTGAAGACCGGGTCGGCGTCCGGGTCCCCGGGGTCACGCCAGGAGGTCCAGATGCCCGCCAGGACCAGCGGGCGGCCCTCCGGATCCGCCAGGTGGTAGGGCTGCTTGCCGCCGGCGTCGGTCGCCTGCCACTCGTAGAACCCGTCTGCCGGGAGCAGGCAGCGCCGACGGGCGAAGCTCGAGGCGAACATGCGGGAGGTGGCCACCGTCTCGATCCGCGCGTTGATCGGCTGGCGACCGCCGCGCAGCGAGGTGGCCCAGGAGGGCAGGAAGCCCCAGCGCAGGCGGCCGAGCCGCCGGCGACCCGCCCGATCGATCGCGGCGTAGATCTCCGTCGACGGGGCCACGTTGTAGCGCGGTGGCAGGGGCTCGGTCGCGACCTCGTCCACACCCAGGGTCGTGACCAGGTCGTCGAGGCTCGAGGTCAGCAGGAAGCGTCCACACATGGCTGCCACGCTAGCGGCCGGATGGTCGGGGTCGGCTACGTGGCTGCGGCCCCGTGAGCACGTACCGTGAGCGGGTGGTGACCGGACCAGCACGATCGCACCTGGGCGTGCGTCGGGGAGGAGGGCCACGGTGTCGGGCAGCAGCGAGCAACGCGCACAGCGCATCGTCGCCGAGGTCTTCGGCCCGACCGGCGGGTCCGCGGCGGGCGGCGTCTCCACCACCGCCGGGTCCGCAGCGACACCCGCACGCGTGCCGGACGCGTCGGACGTGCCACACGCCCCGGCCGCCCCGGCCGCTCCTGCGGCTCCGGCCGCTCCGGCCGCTCCGGATGACATCGCCCGACGAGCCCGCGCGGTGGTCGACGAGGTCTTCGACCCGCCCCCGCCGGCACCCCCGCCCGCGCCGCCTCCACCGACCGCCGCCCAGCTCGCGGCGCGCCGCATCGTCGCTGAGGCGGAAGCCGCGGCGGTCGCCCGCCGCGAGGCCCAGGCGCGGGCGCAGGAGGCGGCCGATCAGGCACGCCGCGAGGCGGAAGCGCGGGCCCGCGAGCAGGCCGAGAAGGCCGCACCGGACCGTGGGCAGGCAGCGCAGGAGCCTTCTACGGCCGAGGTGCCCCGGGTGATGTCCGACGGGGTGCTCGCGGCGGCGACGCCTGACGTGCGCGACGCGGACCCGGAGAGCGAGCGGCTGTTCGGGTCCCCGGACCGGCCCGGGCCGACGCTGTTCGAGGCGGAGCCGGCCGCTGTCGACGCGCCGCCGGACGAGCGACCCCTGCCGCCGCCACGCACCGAACCGCCTGACCCAGCGCCCGTGGCCCCGGCTGCGATCGATCCCGCCGTCACCTCGGCGTCCGAGGAACGCGACGAGCGCGACGAGCGCGACCCGGCGGCCCTGGCGGCTCGGCTCGCCGAGGAGGCCATCGAGCACCGGGACCGGACCCGGCTGCCGCGCTCTCCGGACGCGCTCGACGAGGAGCCCACCGACCTGGTCGAGCCCTCCGCCGCGCGTCGTGCCGGGCAGTGGGTGCTGGTGACGATCATCGCCGCGGTGGCGCTCGCGTGGCTGCTCCCGGTGACGGTCGCCGCGGTGCTCGAGCTCGTCTCGCTGTCCTGACCTCCTCAGCGGTCCTCGAGCGCCCAGACCTCCTCGTACCAGGGCGGCTCGTCGGGGGCCGGTCCCGGCGGCGGGAACGCGTCCTGCGCGTCGGGCCGGAGGTCGTAGGTCAGGACGTAGCCGATGCCGCTCGGGAAGCGGACGTCGAGATCCGGCCGTCGCTCGAAGCCGAGCCGGGCGTACATGCGCTGCGCACGGTCCATCCACGCCATCGTCGTGATGACCAGGCGGCGTGCCCCGTGTGCCCGGGCGCGGTCGATGCAGGCCTGCACGAGCGCGGGGCCGATCCCGTTGCCCTCGGCCTCCGGTGCCACCGCGAGCATCCGGAACGCCGCATCGCCCTCCGGCACGGCCCGGCCCTCCCACTCCCGGTCCCCGGGGAGCACGAAGGTCACGGTCCCCACCACCTCACCGTCCACCTCGGCGACCAGGAGATCGGTGCAGGCGCCCATGCGTCGCCGGGGGTCCGCGAGGTGGTCGCGGTACGGGCCTTCGATCCGTCCGTAGGCGTCGTAGCTGGCCAGGGTCAGCTGGCCCACCCGCTCGGCCTCGTCGGGACGCATCGCTCGGATGCGCACCCCGTGGTCGGGTGCGGCGGGTGGGTCGACGGGGGTGGCGGCGCTGGTCACGGCCTCACAGGGTACGCGAGACGATCTGCCGCATGATGTCGTCGGTCCCGCCCCCGATCGGGCCGAGCCGGGCGTCACGCCAGGCACGCTGGATCGGGTACTCGAGCATGTAGCCAGCCCCGCCGTGGAGCTGCAGCACCTCGTCGGCGGTCTCGAACGCGAGCCGCTGGGTCACGAGCTTGGCCATCGCCACGGTCCGGATGACCTCGGCGTCGTCGACCGCCATGCCCGCCTCGTCGCGGGCGACCAGGAGCCGGAGGCCCTGCTCGGTGAGGGCCCGGCCGCTCTCGATGCGGGTCGCGAGGTCGGCGAAGCGGTGCCGCCAGACCTGGAAGCTGCCGACCGGCCGGCCGAAGGCCTCGCGCGTGCGCCCGTAGCCGAGCCCGAGCTCGAGCGTGCGCTCCGCGGCGGCCACGGCCCCGAGCGCCAGCACCAGCCGCTCCCACGCGAAGGCCGCCATGATGTGCCCGAACCCGCTCCCGACCTCCCCGAGCCGACGGTCGTCGTCGACCCGGACGCCATCGAAGGTCAGCTCACCGGTGTGCGAGGTCCACCAGCCGAGCATGTCCAGGCGTCGGCGCGTCAGCCCCTCGGCGTCGCCGTCGACCAGGAACAGGGTCAGCTGCTGGTGCGGGTCGTCGCCCGGCGCACCGTCCTCGGGTCGGACCTTGGCGGCGACGACGAGGTGGTCGGCCCACGGGCCGTTGGTGATGAAGACCTTCGCGCCGTCCAGCACCCAGGCGTCCCCGTCCCGCCGGGCCCGGGTCGTGATGCCGGCCACGTCGCTGCCCGCACCGGGTTCGGTGACCGCGAGCGCGCCGATGCGCTCACCCGAGAGCAGCCCGGGCAGGAACCGGTGGCGTTGCGCGTCGGTCCCGGCACGGTCGATGTAGGTGCCGGCGAGGTCGGTGGTGGCACCGAGGTCGGCGGCCACCCCACCCGACAGGCAGCGTGACAGCTCCTGGACCCACACCGCCTGGGCGCGCAGGTCGGGGCCGGAGCCGCCGACGTCCGGGGCGAAGCGAAGCCCCAGGAACCCGGCCTCGCCGACCTCCCGGAACAGCTCGCGCGGGAAGTCCCGGGCCCGCTCCCAGTCCTCGAGGTGGGGGAGGACCCGGTCGGCGAGGAAGGCCCGGGCGCTCGCGCGCAGCGCCTCGTGCTCGTCGGTGAACAGCGGCAGCGCCGAGGGGGGTGCGTCCGGAGCGGCCGTCGGTCGCGGGGCCGGCCGGTCGGCGCTGCGGGTGGCGAGATGCTTGGCGATGATCTCGCGCTGGACCTCGTCGGTGCCCCCGCCGATGCGGTTCAGCCGGCTGTCCCGCCAGGCCCGGGCGATGCCGTACTCCTCGGCGTAGCCGTAGCCGCCGTGGAACTGCAGGACCTCGTCGGCCACCGCGAAGGACAGCCGGGCCGCGGCCAGCTTGCACATCGCGATGCGCTCGGTCGGGTAGCCGCCGCGGTTCCACAGGTCGCAGGTCTCGTAGACCAGCGCACGCACCTCGGCGATGCGGGTGGCCAGGTCCGCGAGCCGGTGGGCGATGACCTGGAAGCGGCCGATGGGCCGGCCGAAGGCCTCGCGCTCGCGGGTGTAGGCCTGCGCCCGCTCGAGCAGCACCTGGGCCGAGGAGACGGAGCCGACCGCGGCGATCAGCCGCTCGCCCTGCAGCTGCCACATGATCTGGGAGAAGCCGTGGTGGAGCTCGCCGAGCAGCGCGTCCGGGCCGAGGCGGACGCCATCGAGGTGGAGCAGGGCGGTGTCGGAGGCTCGCATCCCCACCTTCTCGAGGGTGGACGCCACCTCGAAGCCGGGGAGGTCGGTGTCGACCAGGAACAGCGACAGCCCGCCCCACGGGTCGTCCTCGGTCGGCTCCGCGGTGCGGGCGAGCAGGGTCACGAAGGACGCCCGCGCCCCGTTGGTGATGTAGGTCTTGGCGCCGTCCAGCACCCAGCCGTCGCCGTCCGCGCGTGCCCGGGTCCGGATCGCCCGCACGTCCGACCCGGCGTCGGGTTCGCTGATGCCGATCGCGGCCACCTTCTCGCCCCGGAGCGCCGGGGCGAGGTAGCGACGGCGCTGCTCGGGGGTGCCGAAACGCAGGATCGGCGGGGTGGCCATGTCGGTCTGGACGCTGACGGCCATGGCCAGCGACCCGGAGCCGCTGCGGGCGAGCTCCTCCGCCAGCACCACCGTCGACCAGTAGTCGCCGCCCTGCCCACCCTCCTCCTCGGGCACGCTGAGGCCGAGGAAGCCGAGCTCCCCGAAGCGGCGGAAGACGTCGTCGCCGAGCCAGCCGGCACGCTCCCAGGCGTCGAGGTGGGGGGCGATCTCCTCGTGCAGGAAGCGGCGGAGCGAGGCCCGCAGCTGGTCATGCTCCTCGGTGAACGGGGTCGTCCGCATCCTCGGCCTCCCACGGTGGTGGCCAGG
>JBLRWQ010000037.1:0-28357 GCA_047921175.1 Nitriliruptoraceae bacterium
GGGTCGCCCGCCGGCCGCAGCAGCGGTCGGTCGCGGGTGGCCGCGTCGACCGCTGCCGGGGTGAAGCGCAGTGGCAGGGTCTCACCGGCCGCCCCAGCGAGAGCCGGGCGCCGCTGCGGCCGTCCAGCCAGGCGTTCACGCCCTCGGCGTAGGCGTCCAGCATCGCGACGGTCTCGTCGTCGAGCAGCGGGAGCTCCGCCAGCCGACCGGCCGTGACGTGTCGTCGCTGGTCGTGGCAACGATCGTCGGGACGCCGTGCTCGTCCCGCAGCACCTCGACGGGGCCGTCGAGGCCGGGTACGGCGATCTCCCCCGCGGTCTGTGGTGCGCCACGCTGGATCGTGACCACGCCGACGGCAGGCACCAGCAGCACGAGCAGGAGCGCGATCCCCGCCAGTGGGACGACGCCACGCAGCACCCAGCTGATCGGTGGCTCTCCCGGTCCGTCGTGGACGCGGTGCGTGGGCCTACGCTGAGCGAGGACCGCGAGGACAGGTGGGTCGATGGCACGGTGCAAGGTCGGGGTGCAGCTCCACCCCCAGGCGACGACCACGGACGCGCTGCTGGACGCGGCGCGGGCCGTGGACCGGGCCGGCTTCGACTCGCTGTGGACCTGGGACCACTTCTTCCCGCTCTACGGCGACGAGGACGCGGCCCACTTCGAGGGGATGACCCTGCTGACCGCGTTCGCGATGGCCACGGAGCGGGTCACGATCGGCAACCTGGTGACCTGCGCCTCCTACCGCAACCCGCATCTGGTGGCCGACATGGCGCGCACCATCGACCACCTCAGCGGCGGCCGGGTGGTGCTCGGGCTCGGGGCCGGCTGGTTCCAGCGCGACTACGACGAGTACGAGTACGCCTTCGGGACCGGTGGGGGCCGGCTGCGGGACCTGGAGGCGGACCTGTACCGGATCCGGCGCCGGCTGGGTCGGCTCGTGCCGCCGCCCAAGGGCGAGCTCGAGATCATGATCGGTGGGGGCGGCGAGCAGGTCACGCTGCGGCTGGTCGCCGAGCACGCCACGATGTGGAACGGCATCGCGGAGCCGGAGGTGCTGGCCCACAAGAACCGGGTGCTGGACACCTGGTGCGACCGGATCGGTCGCGACCCGGCGGAGATCGAGCGGACCGCGCTGATCAACGAACGGGACGTCGAGCGGCTCGACGAGTACCTCGACGCCGGGATCCAGCACCTCATGGTCGGGTGCGCGGACCCGTTCGACCTGGGTCCGGCGGAAGCGCTCCTGGCGGCAGCCAGAGCCTGACCGGGGCGGCCTCCGGCGACGACCGGGCGATGCGGGGGTCCTGCCGGCGCGTGGACCGCTCGCCGCTTGACACCGGCTGAACGCGCGTTCATGATGCTGAACATGCAGTCAACCAGCGCGGCGACGATGCCCGATGACCGGTCCACCCCGGCCCGGATCCGTGATGCCGCCATCGCCTGCTTCGCCGAGGTCGGCGTGGACGCGACACCGATCCGCCGGATCGCGGGGCGCGCGGGGGTCTCCCCGGCGCTGGTGATCCACCACTTCGGGTCCAAGGAGGCGCTGCGGGTCGCCTGCGACCAGCACGTGGCGGCGGTGATCCGGGCCCGCAAGTCCGCGGCGGTCCAGGGCGGTGCCAGCCTCGACCCCGTCGCGGCGCTCCGGGACGCGGGTGACGGCCCACCGCTGCTGGCCTACCTGGCCCGCACCCTGACCGACGGCTCGCCGCACGTCGCGGACCTGCTGGACGGGCTCGTCGCCGACGCGGTCGCCTACACCGCCGAGGCCGAGGCCTCCGGGATGCTCCGGCCGAGCGAGGACCCGTACGCCCGTGCGGCGGTGCTGCTGCTGTGGTCACTGGGTGCCGTGGTCCTGCATGAGCATGCCCGACGTCTCCTGGGCACCGACCTGCTCGGTGCGCCGGAGCAGCTGCTCGGCTACGTGCGCCCGGCCTTCGAGATCCTCGGCCAGGGGGTCTTCACCCCCGAGGCCTACACGCAGATGTCGGCCGTCATGGCGGCCACCGATGTCGCGGACGACCGCGACGCCAAGGAGTGACGAAGCATGGACGCCGTGATCCGGGCCGAAGGGCTCGTCAAGACCTACGGCCGTGGCGCCGGCGCGGTCCGCGCCCTCGACGGGCTCGACCTCGAGGTGGCACGCGGCGAGGTGTTCGGCTTCCTCGGTCCCAACGGGGCGGGCAAGTCCACCACGATCCGCATCCTGCTGGACCACCTGCGCCCGACGGCCGGGCGGGCCGAGGTGCTGGGAGCTGCGCCCGTCGGGGGCGGTCCGGCCCAGCGGGCCCGCATCGGCTACCTGCCCGGGGAGCTGGCGATGGGGGGCCGGGCCACCTCCGGCGAGCTGCTCACCCATCTCAGCCGGCTGCGTGGCGGCAGCGGCCGCGAGCGCATCGGCGAGCTGGCGGACCGGCTGTCGCTCGACCTCGACCGGCCGATCCGTGGCCTGTCGAAGGGCAACAAGCAGAAGGTCGGGGTGATCCAGGCCTTCCTGCACCGGCCGGAGCTGCTGATCCTCGATGAGCCGACCAGCGGCCTCGACCCGCTGCTGCAGCACGAGTTCCTCGCCATGGTCCGCGAGGCCGTGGCCGACGGCGCGACGGTGTTCATGTCCTCCCACGTGCTCAGCGAGGTGGAGGTCGTGGCCGGGCGGGTCGCGATCGTGCGCCAGGGCCGCATCGTCGACCTCGACGACGTCGCGACCCTGCGCCACCACGCCGGCCAACGCGTCGAGCTGCACTTCGCCGAGCCGGTCGAGGCGGACGACTTCGCCCACCTGCCCGGCATCAGCGAGGTCGAGGTGGCCGACCACCACGTGACCTGCCTGCTGCGTGGCGAGCCCGACGCCCTGCTCAAGGCGGCCGCCCACCATCACGTCGTGCGCTGGTCGGCGAGAGACCGCGAGCTCGAGGACCTGTTCCTCGACCACTACCGCATCCCCGTGACCTCCGAGGAGGTGGCCACCGATGGCCGCTGAGACCACCCGCACCGCCGCACCCACCGACGCGAGCGCCACCTCGGTACGCGCAGGCGCGTCGTCACCTGCCCCGTCCGCCGACGCTGCCACGGCTGCGGGGGTCGCAACCGGGCTGCCCGTCCTGCGCTGGGTGCTCCGGCAGCAGCGCCGGGCCCTGCTCGGCTGGGCGCTGTCCATGGCCGCCGTGTGCGCGATCTACGTCAGCTTCTACCCGCTGATGGGGGACTCCGGTGAGCTGGAGGCACTGATTGCCGGGCTGCCCGAGGGCCTGGTCGTGGCCATGGGCTACGACGCGATCGGGACCGCCGCCGGCTACCTCGAGAGCACCGTCTACGGCCTGCTCGCCCCGATCCTGCTGCTGGTGTTCGCGGTCGCGTTCGGTGCCCGGCTCATCGCCGGTGACGAGGAGGCCGGGCAGCTCGAGCTCGAGGCCGCCGCGCCGATCGGGCGGGTCCGGGCCCTGCTGGAACGCTACGCCGCCCTGGTCCTCGCGGTGGCGTTGCTGGCGCTGGTGGCCGGGGTGGCCACGGCGGCCCTGGTGCTCGCGCTCGACCTGGACGTCGCGTTGTCCGGCGTGGCAGCGGCGACCGTCGGCTTGGGGCTCCTGGTGGTCGCGCTCGGCACGGTCGCCTTCGCCGTGGGTGCCGTGACCGGGCGACGGGCCTGGGCGCTCGGGCTCGGCGCGGGCCTGGCGGTCGCGTCGTTCATGGCCAACGCGCTGGGACCGATGCTGGAGGACGGGGCCTGGCTGGAGCGGGCCTCGCCGTTCTGGTGGTACCTCGGCAACGACCCCCTCGTCGAAGGGCTCGAGGTCGCAGGCCCACTGGCGCTGGTGGCGCTGACCGCGGTGGCGCTGGGGGTCGCGGTGGTGGCCTACGACCGCCGGGACCTCGGCGTGTGACACGCCGGCCTTGACCTGACGGCTCCGTTCGGCTGTGCTGCGCACCCACGAGCGGAGGGAGACCGCGTGGGAGCTGAGCTGCTGGAGGTCCGTGCCGAGCTGCTGGCCCGCACCGAGGGGCGCACGCTGCTGGACGTGTTCGCCGCGACCTGCGACGAGCACTGGCACCGGCCGGCCCTGAAGATCAAGGACGGGGACGGCTTCGCGACCTGGACCTGGGGCGAGTACCGCACCGAGGCGAGCGAGCTGGCCATGGCGCTGCGCCGGCACGGCGTCGACCACGGCGATCACGTCGCGCTGATGATGGCGAACCGGCCCGAGCACGTCATCGCCGACGTGGGCACGCTGCTCGCGGGCGGGGTCCCGGTCTCGGTCTACAACACCCTCGCCGCCGACCAGCTGCGCTACATCGCCGACAACTGCGCCGCCAAGGTCGCCATCGTCGAGGACGCCACCTTCCTCGCCACCTGGGACGCGATCCGCGACCAGCTCCCGGCGCTCGAGCTCGTGGTCGTGGTCGATCCCACCGGGGTGGCCCTCGACGGCCGAGACGACGTCGTCAGCTACGAGACCTTCCGGGCCGAGGGCGCCACCGCACTCGGGACCGGGCACGGGGAGCTGGAGAACGCCTGGCGGGCCGTGCGACCCGACGACGCGGTCACCCTGATCTACACCTCCGGCACGACGGGTCCGCCGAAGGGCGTGGTCATCACCCACAAGGCCCTGCTGTACCAGCTCGCCGTCATCATGGACCTGCTGGAGATCCAGGGCGGGAACCGCGGGGTGTCCTACCTGCCGCTGGCGCACATCGCCGAGCGCATGACCACCCACTACGTCGGCATCCGCGCCGGCGGCACGATCTCCTTCGTCCGGGACGTCGCGGAGGTGCTGCCGACCCTGCTCGAGGCCCGTCCGAACCTCTTCATGGCCGTGCCGCGGGTGTGGGAGAAGATGCACACCCGCATCCTCGCGAAGATCCACGAGACCGAGAACGAGCGCAAGCGGGCGCTGGCGCTCAAGGCCGTCGAGGTCGGCATGGCCGCGGTCCGCGCGGAGCTCGCCGGCAAGCGGGTACCGGTCAGGCTCAAGGTCCAGCACGTGCTGTTCGACCGGCTGGTGTTCGCCAGGATCCGGGACGGGCTCGGGCTCGATGAGCTGCGCTACGCCCTGTCCGGCGCCGCGCCGATCTCGGCCGAGCTGCTGACCTTCTTCCAGGCCATCGGGATCCAGATCCTCGAGGTCTACGGTATGACCGAGTCCACCGCGGTCATCACCGCCAACACCCCCGGCAACGTCCGGATCGGCACCGTCGGCACCCCGCTGCCCGGCATCGAGGTACGGATCGCCGAGGACGGGGAGCTGCTCGCCCGCGGGCCGATCATCACCCCCGGCTACCTGAACCGGCCCGAGGCGACCGCCGAGGCGATCGACGACGACGGGTGGCTCCACACCGGCGACCTCGCGACCATGGCCGAGGACGGCACGGTCCGGATCGTCGGCCGCAAGAAGGAGCTGATCATCACCGCGGGCGGCAAGAACCTCTCGCCCAACAACATCGAGGAGACCATCAAGCAGCGCTCGCCGCTGCTCGGGCAGCTCTGCGCGGTCGGGGACGAGCGGCCGTTCGTTGCGGCGCTGGTCGTGCTGGACGCCGAGGCGCTGCCGACCTGGGCGGAGGCGAACGGGGTCGCGGTCGCCGGCGTCGAGGAAGCCGCGTCGCACCCGGCCGTGCGGGCCGAGGTCCAGCGGGCGATCGACGAGGGCAACGCGGCGCTGGCCCGGGTCGAGCAGATCAAGGCCTGGGACATCGTGCCGGCGGAGTGGACCGCGGAGTCCGAGGAGCTGACCCCGTCGCTGAAGCTCAAGCGCACGGTGATCCACGACAAGTACGCGGCGGCCATCGAGCGGCTCTACGCGTCGTAGCGGTCGTCAGCCGCCCTGTCCGAGCACCGCGTCCAGCCAGGCGGCGATCCGCGCCGGCACGCGCTCGTCCACCTCGAGCCCGACGTCCTCCGGCTGCATCCGGGTCAGGTCCTGCTCGTCCAGCCGCGTCAACGCGTGGGTCAGGTCGGGCAGGATCTCGAGCTCGCCGTCCGCCGGCAGCCGGTCCTGCCACGGCTCCACCAGGGCGGGCGCCACGTTCCAGTCGGCATCGCCGCCGAGCACCAGCACCGGCACCTCGGCGTCGGCGAGCCGCGCGGCGGCGTCCCGCCCGGCGGCCATCCAGGAGGCCCAGAACAGCCGGCTGGCCCCCCCGATGTCCTGGCCGGTCAGGACCCCGTCCCCGACCGCGGTCACCTCGGCGGCGATCGCGCGCAGCTCAGCCACGGCGTCGTCGACCGACGCGCCGGGCTGGCCGGCGGCGGCGCCGAGCTCCGCGAGCTTGTCCGCCTGGGCGTCCAGCACCCGGTCGATGGTCGCCTCGGGGGTGGTCAGCAGCACGGCAGCGTCCACCGACGGGTGGTCGACCGCGAGCTGCGCGGCGAAGGTGCCGCCCTGGCTGTGCCCGAGGACGACCACCTCGGTGATCTCCTCGAGGTCGGCCAGCACGTCGAGCGCCGCGGCGGCGTCGTCCCGGAAGGCGTCCACGGTCAGATCGTCCGACGGCGCCGGGTAGTCGTTGCTGCCGCAGCCGTTGAACGGGCCGCAGGTGCGCTTGTCCCAGACCAGCACCGCGTAGCCACGCTCCGCCAGGCCGACCGCCAGCTGCTCGTAGATCGGGATGGCGCTCGGGAAGGTCAGGCCCAGCTGCCCGACGACCGGGCCCTGCCGGGGCAGCGGGCCCGAGCCGTGGATCAGCGCGATCGCGGGGAAGGGCGGCTCCGCGGCGGGCAGGTGCAGCGTCGCGGCCAGCTCCAGATCACCGGTCGGGATCACGAGCTGCTCACGGAAGGTCGTCGGGGCGCCCGGTCCCTCGCCCATGCTCGGCGGACCGCAGGCGGCGATCAGCACGGCGAGGAGCCCGACCGTGGCGAGCAGCGCGCGGGTGGAGCGGCGGCGGGGACGGGACGGCATGGGTGCTCCCAGATGCGGCGAGCCCCGCCGAAGCGGGGCTCGTCTCGATCCTGATGTCCGTGGGGCTCTCGCTGTCCGAACCTCAGAACCGCGTGCGGGTCACAGCGGGACGACCTCGGTGGCCTGGGGGCCCTTCTGGCCCTGCCCCACGGTGAAGCTGACCCGCTGCCCGTCCTCGAGGGTCTTGTAGCCCTGGGACTGGATCGCGGAGAAGTGCACGAACAGGTCATCGCCGCCGTCCTCGGGCTGGATGAACCCGAAGCCCTTGTCGGCGTTGAACCACTTCACGGTACCTTCTGGCATGTTCTTGGATCCGATCTTGACGCGGTGCGGTGCGGGTCGTCCCGCCGGTCGCGGAACAGAAGACCCCGGCCACCTCGCGTGGAGCGAACGGTAGCGACCCCGCAGCGTCGCACCCACCGCGAGGCCTGGCCGAGCGGTGAGCGCTCGCGCTGGACACCACCGGTGGTGTCCGCGATGCTGCGGGACCCCGCGGGCCGGGTGGCCGCGGCGGGTCGGGAGACGAGGTGGCGACGCTCGGGCGGGTCGTGCTGGTGGCCGGGGGCCTCTGGCTGGCCCTGGTGGTCCTCGCCGCGGTGTTCCAGCGCAGCCTGATCTACCTCCCCGACCGAACCAGCCCCGCACCCCCTGCCGACGTCGAGGTGGTGCGCCTCGACACCGCCGACGGGCTGCGGCTCACCGCCTGGTGGGTGCCGGCCGAGGGACCAGCGGTCAGCACCGTGCTGCTGGCACCCGGCAACGCCGGGAACCGGGCCGGCCGGCTGCCGACCGCCCGGGGGCTCACGGCCCGGGGGCACCAGGTGCTCCTGCTCGACCACCGCGGCTACGGCGGCAACCCCGGCCGGCCCCACGAGGCGGGGCTGGTCGCCGACGCGCGAGCGGCCCACGACCACCTCGTCGCCCGCGACGACGTCGATCCGGCCCGGCTCGTCTACCTCGGCGAGTCCATCGGCACCGCGGTGGTCGCGGCGCTCGCGGCCGAACGCCCAC
Source organism: Nitriliruptoraceae bacterium (assembly GCA_047921175.1). GTDB lineage: Bacteria > Actinomycetota > Nitriliruptoria > Nitriliruptorales > Nitriliruptoraceae > T1Sed10-7. The sequence continues at coordinate 7,908 of JBLRWQ010000037.1, forward strand.
CCGCCGCGCTGGTGCTGCGCTCGCCGTTCCCCGAGCTCGCCGACGTGGCCGCCGGCGCCTACCCGTTCCTGCCGGTGCGGACCCTGCTGCGCGACCGCCATCCCACCCTCGAGCACCTGGCGGGCGTGGACCTGCCGGTGCTCGTGATCGCGGGGGAGCGGGACCGCATCGTGCCGCCCGCGCTGTCCCGGGAGGTCGCGACGGCGACCGGGGCAACCTACGTCGAGGTGGCGGGTGCCGACCACAACGACGCGGCCCTGTTCGTCGGGGAGGCCTTCCTCGATGCGGTGGACGCGCACATCGGCCGGGTGCTCGGGGCCCCGTGACCGGGGCCCCGTGACCGCGCGTGCCGGCCTCGGCTACAGCAGGTCGCCGTAGCCGTGCTCGACGTGGCCGGTCAGCCGGCGGTGCATGCGGGCGGCGGTGTCGTCGGTCATGGCCCCGACGTGGTCCGCGACGACGCGCAGCACCTCGACATCCGAGCCGGCACCGTCGCTGCGTTCCAGCAGCTGCTGCAGGTCGCCCTGCAGGTGGCGGGGGAACAGGGAGGTGTCGGCACGGCCCCGGTGGACGGTGGCCGCGTGCAGCTCGAACAGCTCCCGGACGACCCGGCGCTGGCCGTGCTGGTAGGTGGCCATGCGGGGATGCTCGATCACGAACACCCACAACAGGTCGCGCAGCACGTCGTCGATGAGCCGGGCATCTCGGGGGATCGCGAGGTCGTTGTGGTGCCGGCGGGCCGGTGCGTCCGGCTGGCCGGCCGCGACCGAGTGCACGAGCCGGTTGATCAGGCGCTTGCGCATCAGCCGCAGGGCCTGGCGCGACTCGGTCGAGCCGTCGAACTCGCCCGACAGGGACCGGAAGCCCTCGAACGGGCCGTCCCGCTCGGTGAACAGCGTCTCGCAGGCCAGCGCCAGCTCCGTGCCGGTGTAGCGCGACGGGTCGGTGTGGTCGGGGACCTCGGCGAGCTTGCCGCGCCGGCGTCGACGCGCCACGAGCTGGTCGGCCACCCGTTCGCGGGCCTCCGAAGACTGGGTCAGCAGCGCGAGCGGGATCGAGCCGGCGAGGTAGAAGTCCTCGAGATCGTGGACGGCGTAGGACACGTCGTCGGCCCACTCCATCACCTGGGTCTCGAAGGACTGGGCGTGGCGACGGTGCTCGGGGACGTCCTCACGGACCCAGGCGGCGACGTCGCGCTCGGTGGGGTAGAAGCACCACTTGCGGGTCGAGACCTCACCGCGCTCCCACGGGTACTTGATGCCCGCATCCAGGGTGGCCCGCGTCAGGTTCAGCCCCGGTCGGGCCGTGGAGCCGAAGAGCCGTCGGGTGACCAGCCGGAAGGTCTGCGCGTTGCCCTCGTAGCCACCCACGGCGGCAGGATCCAGCCCCCAGGCACGGGCGGTGTCGTCCACCGCCGCCGACAGCTCCTCCTCGCCGACGTGGCCGAAGGGGGCGTGCCCGAAGTCGTGCATGATGGCGGCGGCCTCGACCAGGTCGGGGTGCGCGCCGAGCTTCCAGCCGAGCCGCCGGGACAGCTGCGCCACCTCGATGGTGTGGGTCAGCCGGGTCCGGAAGAAGTCCGCCTCACCGGGCGCCACCACGCCGGTCTTGCCCTGCAGGCGGCGGAACGCCTGGGTGTGGACGAGCCGGTCGTAGTCCCGGGCGAAGGGGTTGCGGTAGTCGTCCGGATCGTCGCGGTCGGGGTGTCGGGCCAGGTCGTGGTCGGTGTAGCCGGCAGCTCGGGGATCGGGCACCTCGTCGCTCCTGGTCGGGGGCGGGTCAGCTACCGGTGGGGCGTGTGCGGTGGGGCTGCAGGTACTCGGCGAGGAGATCGGCGGCGGCCTCGGCAGGGTCCTCGCGCAGGCTGTAGCGCGAGATGCGGCCCTCCCCGCCGACCGAGACCAGCCCGGCCTGGCGCAGGATCGACAGGTGGTGGTGGGTCGTGGCCTTGGCGACGTCGAGCTCCGCGGTGGCCTCGGCCAGGCTGATCGGGCCGCTGGACAGGCGCCGGAGCAGCTTGAGCCGGCTCTCGTCGCCCAGCGCCTTGAACAGCTTCAGCAGCGCCGGCGACGGTGCCTCGGGCGGCAGGACGAGGAACTCCTCGGCGACGGCGGTGGTCAGCACCTCGGCGTCGCCGCTACGGCCGACGATCAGCCAGGGGCGGATCCAGTAGCTGGGCTGCAGGATGATGCGGTGCACCGCCGGGTCGCCCGTGAGCTCGTAGCCGTTGGTCGCCTCGAGCACGATCGCCGCCACGTCGACGCCGTCGTCGAGCTGCTGCTGGCGGTGCTCGGCGTCGCGGAGCACCGGGTTCATCGCCTCGGTCGCCACCTCGTCCCACAGCGGGCGGATCGCGGTGATGGCGGCGATCAGCCGGGCGCCGAGGTCCTCCGGCTCGACCGCGAGCAGGCTGGCCACGTCCTCCGGACGCGCGGGATCGCGCTGCATCCGCTCGAGCAGGGTGGTGAGCGCGGCCTCGTCCCCCTGGATCACGGCGTCGAGCTCGGCGAGGTCGGGGGTGTCGTCGCCGCCGACGACGTGGTGGGTCAGCAGCAGCCGCCAGGGCTTGCCCCGGTCCGCGTCGAAGGCCTCGAGCAGCTCGTCCACATCCGCCGGGTCCGGGAGGTCGGCGGCGAGCAGGGACAGGATGTGGAAGGAGACCCCGGTCGCGCCGTCGAGGTCGCGGAGCTCCTGGAGCAGGTCCGGGGGCAGCTGGCGGCGCAGCTCGGCCAGGCGCTGCGGCCCGAGGTCGTACTCGTCCTGTCGGTCGGACAGCACGCCCATGAGGTTCAGGAGCTCCGAGGCCGCGGACGTGCGGATCGTCAGGTCCGGCGCGGTCGCGGCCCCGGTCGGCCGCAGATCCTTGACCCGCACGAGCTGCCCTCGGTCCCGTTCGATGCTCATCGACCGTGCGACGATAGCGCAGGTGGGCGGGGCAGGGGCGGAGCGGTCCGGTTCCGGCCGGTCCGCGGGCGCGCACCCCCGTCCGTTCGGCCACGTTCGAGCGTCATCAGCCGTTCGCGACCCATCCTGCGTCCGACAGGTCACGAACGTTCGACGTCAAAGTGTTTGACGGAAGTCTAACCCTATGGTTAGATGAGCTTCAGATGAAGGGCGGTGGTGGTCGCGCCGCACCCCCACGCACGACGGGGTTGCCCGCTCCCCACCGCACCGAGGAGGAGGTGATCGACGTGATCCAGCTGTCCACCTACGACGCACTGCCCGGCCGGATGACCGACGATGCCGCGCGAGCCGCGCGCCGTCGCCTGGCGCATGGTGGTCGCAGTGCGGACCGCCGGCACCTGCTCACGATCCTGGTGCCCTCGCGTCGCCGCCGCGCCGCGGAGCTCCGCCGGGCCGTCTGACCCCCCCGAACAGACGCGTCCGCGCCAGGTACCCCCGGGACACGGCCGGTTCCCCCCGGACCGACCGCCGTCCCGGGGGTACCGCTCCGTCACGGGCCGTGGGATCGCCCGGCAGGTCACGCTGCGCGGTCGGGGTGCTCCCTGCTCTCCCGCCACGTGGCCAGGCGTCCCGCAGGTACGCGCCGACGCGCTCGAGATCGTGGTCCGTTCCCGTCTGCAGGAGGAGGCCCGTCGCGCGGCACGCGACCGGCTGCTCCGCCGGCAGGGCCGCGGTAGCCATCGACGCGTCGCCGTCGCGGGCACGCGGGCACGGCTGCACCGACCCCGCGGGAGCCCTCGCACCGCGGTCCGTCGCCGGTTCCTGCCGCCGCGGGCGGTGCCGTATGCGCGTTCGTGGACGTGGCGTGACTATCCTCGCCGCCCGGGCCCGAGGTGGTCCGCAGCCGCCGGCGAGCACCCTCGAGGCCGGCACGGGGACGGTGCCGCACCGCCGTCCTGAGCGAGCAGAGGAAGGCGCGCACCGTGGGCCACGCAGCCGAAGCCTGGGAGTCCCTGTCCCGCATGCTCTCGACGAGCGACGTCGCCGACGTCCTGTCGGTCTACACGGCCGATGCGCTCTACCTCGAGCCCTACAACCCGCCGCACCGGGGCAACCTGCTCATCCAGGCGTACCTCAAGGACTGGCTGGGCGGCAAGGACGACATCACCGTCGAGGCCAAGCGCGTGATCGAGTCCGCCGACGGCACCGAGCTCGGCGTCGAGTGGACGATCTCCTACACCGCGGCCGGCCGGCGCTGGAACGACCTGCCCCGGGCGAGCTTCTTCGCCTTCGACGACCAGGGCCGCATCACCTACCACCGCGACTACACCTGAGCCCGGGGCGCCGCCGCCGCTCCCACTGCCGCGACCGGCGCGGCGTCCCTTCGGTCCTGTCTCCGTGGTCCCTCGGTGCCACCTCGGTGCCCGTGTGGGGGTCGGCCATCAGTCCCGGGTGAGGTAGCGCCAGACGAGGAGGCCGGCGAGCCCCGCGGCAAGGAGCCCCGCAGCCGCCTGGCTGGCCGGACGTACGTCCGGCAGCCGGTCGCGCAGGGTCACCGGGGACGCGAACCACTGGACCTGCCAGTCCATCGCCTCGGCGGCGGCCTTGAGCTCCTTGTCCGGGTTGACGGCGGTGGGGTGGCCGACCGCGGACAGCATCGGCAGGTCGGTGATGGAGTCCGAGTAGGCGAAGCAGCGCGCGAGGTCGTAGCCGCGCACCTCGGCGATCTGACGGATGGCCGTGGCCTTCGCGCCGGCGTAGGCGTAGAACTCGAGCGTCCCGTCGTAGCGGCCCTCGTCATCGAGCCCGGAGCGGGTCGCGATCACGTCCCGGATGCCGAGGTACTCGCCGTACGGCTGCACGATCTCCTCGCCGCCGGAGGACACGATCCACACGTCGCGCCCGGCGCGCCGGTGCCCCGCGATCAGATCGAGGGCCTCCTGGTAGGCCAGCGGTGCGATCGTCTCCTCCATGGTCTCACGCACGAGCGCGGTGATGCGCTCCGCCTCCCAGCCGCGTGTCAGCTCCAGCGCGGCGTGGCGGGCCTGCTCCATCCGTTCGTGGTCGGCACCGGAGAGCTGGTAGACGACCTGGGCGTAGAGGGTCTTGAGCACCATCGAGGAGCTGATCAGCCCATCCCGGTAGAACGTCCGGCCCATCACCAGCGTCGACGAGCGGGCGATGATGGTCTTGTCCAGGTCGAAGAAGGCCGCCTCCGTGGCACCGGTGCGGCGGCGGGTGCTCTCCGCCAGCATCGCGTCGGACAGCCGGTCGGCATCGGGCCGGGCGTAGCGCTGCTCGGTCTCCTGTGCGGCGGTGGAGCCCTCGGCGGCGACCGCCTCGACGCCGTCGTCGGCAGCCAGCGCCTCATCGTGCTCGTTCACCGAGCGACCTCCCCTCGCGGAACCGCAGCGTAGCGACGGCCCCCCACGGCTTGTCCACAGGCCGGGTCGGATCCAACGCCGAGGTGGCCGCGCGGGGACGTAGCGTGCCTGCTGCGCACCTGACCGGTGCGCGCGAGGACCGGACGCAGGACGGGGAGGCAGCCGATGGAGCCGATGGAGCCGGCCAGCAACCCGCAGCACTCGCTGCGGCACGTGCCGACGGGCCGTGCGGCCCTGCCCGTCGCCGTCGACGTCGGGGAGCCCACCGCTGCGGCGGTGCGCGCCTGGTGTGAGGGCACGCTCGGCTGGCAGGTCGTCGAGGGCGACGACGGTGATCCGGTCCCGCCGGTGGTCCGGCTGGTGGACCACCGCGCCGACGTCGAGGCGACCGGACGGCCGGCCGCAGCGGCTGCGGGGAGCGAGCTGCACCAGGCGACGGTGCTGCTGCTCCCCGACGGCGTCGAGGCCGCCCCGGCGGCCGAGGCGGCCCGCCGGCTGCGGCCCGCGGCGGTGCTCCGTTGGCCGGCCCAGCGCGACCACCTCCCGGAGCTCGTCGAGCGGGTCCTGGCGAGCGGTCGGGACGGGTGGATCGGGGTCCCCAGCCTGCTGGTCGGTGGGAGCGCCGGTGGGGTCGGGACCACCACCGTCGCCTGGGCGCTCGGCGGCCTGCGCGCCTGGGCCGGAACTCCCACGTTGGTCGCGGTCCGCGGCGGCGGGCTGTCGCCACGGGCCGTGCCGACGGCCGCGCTCGGCGCCGCCGACCTGTGGGCGGCCGCCGATCCCCGACCGGGGGTCGACGGGCTGCGCTCGGTACGGCTCGCGGACCACGCTCCGCCGCCACAGGTCGTGGATCCCGCGATCGGCGCCGTGGTCCTCGATGCCGGCGTCACCAGCGAGGTCGACGTGCTGGTCTGCCGGCTGGACCGTGCCGGCGTCGCGGCACTGGAGGGCACCGGCGCCGCGGTGACGGTCGTGGTCGGCGAGCCGCTGCTGCCGAACCGGAGCGTGCGTGACCTGCTCGGCGGCCGGCCCGTGGTGTGGCTGCCGTGGTCGGCGCGGGTCGCACGGGCCGGGCTGCGCGACCGCGTCCCGGCGGACCTGCCCGGCTCCTTCCTGGCGGCGCTCCGTGCGGTGGCCACGGGGCCGGACGCCGCCGCAGCACCTCGACCAGGACGCCGCCAGCCTGCCTGAGGGCGCACCGCAGGACCGTTGGAGACCGACCCGGGGGCGGGAACGGGACCGACCGTGCAGGACCGCACCTCCGCCACCGACCGCGCAGCGACCGCCAGCCGGCACGCCGGCGTCGGGCCCCTGACCCCGGCCCTGCGTGACGCGGTCGCGCGCCGGATCCGCGACGACGCGGAGCTGGTCGCCGGGCGCGCGGACCGCGCCGTGCTCCGCCGGGCCGTGGCCCGGGCACTGGCCGCCGAGGGCGTCGTCGCCGCCCCCGAGGTCTGGGCCCGGCTGGTCCGCGACCTCGTCGACGAGCTCGGCGGGCTCGGTCCGCTCGAGAGCCTGCTGCGGGACGCGGCGGTGACCGACGTCATGGTCAACGGTGCCGACGAGGTCCACGTCGAGCGCGACGGCCACCTGGTCCGCAGCCCGGTCGCCTTCGAGGACGACGACCAGCTCGTGCGCGTGCTGGCCCGGACCCTCGGGCCGCTCGGCGCGCGGTTGGACCGGGCGCATCCCTTCGTCGACGCCGTGCTGCCCGGCGGCGTCCGGCTGCATGCGATCCTGCCACCGTTGGCCGACCGGCCCCTGGTCACGCTGCGTCGGGTACCGGCGGTGCTACCGAGCTGGGACGAGCTGCAGGCCTGGGGCACGGTGCCGGCCGAGCTGCGGGAGCTGCTGCTGGAGGCGGTCGCGACCCGTCGCAACCTCGTGGTGTGCGGGCGTGCGGGCGTCGGCAAGACGACCCTGCTGGCGCGACTGCTGGCCGAGGTCGGCGACGACCGCGTGGTCGTGATCGAGGACGCCCCCGAGCTGCGCCGGTCCGCCCGGCACACCGTGCACCTGCGGACCCGGGCCGCCAGCCCGGACGGTGCCGGGGGCGTGGACGTGGCCACCCTGCTGCGCAACGCGCTGCGGATGCGGCCCGACCGGCTGGTGGTCGGGGAGGTGCGCGGTGCCGAGGTCGCCGACCTGCTCCAGGCGATGAACACCGGGCACGACGGCTCCTTCACCACCGTGCACGCCAACGGCCCCCGCGAGGCGGTCGTCCGCCTCGAGGGCATGGCACTGCTGGCCGGGGTGCCGCTGCCCGCCGCACGCGCCCAGGTAGCGGCCGCGCTCGACCTCGTCGTGGCCCTGGACCGCGACCGGTCGGGTCGCCGGCGCGTGGCCGCGGTCGTCGAGGTGCTGCCTGCGACCGACGGCGCCGAGGTGCGGGAGGTGTGGACGTGCGCGGCCTGACCCCGACGCCGCGTCTGCGCGGCAGTGCCGATCCCGACCAGGCGCTGGATGAGCTCCACCTCGCCGTCGTCGCCGGCGCGCCGGTCGGGCAGATGGACGCGCTGCCGGCCCGGGTACAGCGGGTGGTCAGCCTGGCGCAGGAGGTCGGCGCGCCGCTCGGGCCGGCGCTCGAGGCGGCGCGGGCCGCGCGCGACGACGTCCGCCGCGCCGAGCGGGCCGTCGCGGTGGCCAGTGCGCAGACGCGGGTGGTCGCCGGCGGGCTGCTGGCCGCACCGCTGGTGCTGGTCCCGGGACTGGCGCGGCTCGTGGATGCGGATCTGGTCGGGTTCTACACGACCCCGCTCGGCTCCCTGGTGCTCGCGGTCGGGCTGGGGCTGCTCGCCGTCGGTGCCCTGCTGGTGGTCGTGCTGGTCCGCCGTGTCGGTCGTACCCCGCCCGCGGGCGCGCGGCGTCGGGACCCGGTCGCGTTCGCGGCCGCGGCGGTGACCGCCCTGGTGGCCGGTCGCCTGCTCGGATGGCTGCTGGCGCTCCCTGCGGCGCTGCTCGTCGAGCACCTGGTGGCGAGCCGCCGGAGGGCCCCGGAGGCCCCCCAGGGGGTCGACGAGATCGCGGACCTGGTCGCGACGGCTCTCGCCGCGGGTGTCAGCGGTGCCGAGGCCCTGCGCCTGGCCGCCGAGCGGCTCCCGCAGCATGCGATCCGCCTACGCCGCCTGGCCTTCGGGCTCGAGCTCGGGATGGGTGCCGACGACCTCCAGCCCTCGCCCCCGGTTCGGCCGGCGCGCGGGACCCCGGTCGGCGACCCCCTGCACCGCCTCGCCGCCCTGCTGGCTACCGCCGACCGGACCGGTGCCCCGGTGGCGGCCAGCCTCCGGCACCTCGCGGCCCAGTGCCGCGCCGACGACCTCGCGCGGGTCCTCGCCGCCGCCGAGCGGCTCCCCGCGCAACTGACCTTCCCCACCGCCCTGTGCCTACTGCCCGCCACCGTCCTGCTGATCGGTGCGCCGATCGTGCAGACGGGGGTCGAGGTAGTGGGCCGCTGATCCACCGAGAGGAGCACCACATGACACCGAACCTGACCGCGACCACCTTCGAGCCCTCGCGGCATGTCCCCGAGCCCGACACCAGCACCGAGCACCCCGCCCGGCGTGCGTCCCGGGCCGCCCACCCGGCCGGCACGGCCCGGGCCGCGGGCACAACCCGCCCGGCCGGCACGACCCACCCGGCCGGCACGACCCGCCCCACCGACCGACGTCCGGAGACGGCTGAGGTCGCCCTGCGGCCCGCCAGCGAGGACGGCTCGCTGGTGACCGAGTACGGCCTGCTCGCCGTGGTCGCCGCCACGGTCGCCGGGGTCGTGATCCAGTGGGCGAGCGGCGGTGCGCTCGTGACCCTGTTCAACGCGCTGCTGCGCCACGCCCGCAGCCTCGTCGGCGCGTGAGCAGCAGCCCGGCGGTGGGGCGCACACGGGTGCGCCCCACCCCGTCGAGACGGCCGGGTCCCGACGCGATGTCGGGCCCGCGCTCCGGTCCGGGCCCGCGCTCCGGTCCGGGCCCGCGCTCCGGCCCGTGCCCGCGCTCCGGTCCGTCCTCGCGCTGTGGCTGCAGGCTGGCAGGGGAGGCAGGCGTCCTCAGCCTCGAGGCGGTGTGGATCCTGCCAGCGCTCGCGCTGCTCGTCGTCGGCCTCGTGCTGACCCTCGGGCTCGTGCGGGACGTCCTGCTCCTCCACGAGGCAGCCCGGGCCGGGGCGCGGACGGCGGCGACCTCGACCGGCGCGGAGCCCGTGATCGCCGCGGCTCGACACGCCGCACCGGAGCTCGACCTGACCGTGCACGTCCATCCCGTCGCCCGGCGGGACGGGGACCTCGTGACCGTCCGGACCCACACCACGCGCACGATCGGCCCGATCCACCACCAGCTCTCCGCCCGGGCCGTTGCGCGCGTCGAGCCGGTGGTCCGGCCCTCGTCGCCCGAGGTCGGGCTCGTCCACGGGCCCCTGGCACCGTGAGCACGAGGCGTCAGGACGGGATCGCGACCGTGGCGTTGCCCATGCTGCTGTGGATCGCGACGCTCGCCGCCATCGCCGCGATCGACCTGGGTGCCTACCTGACCGCGGCCGCTCGGGCCCAGGCGCTCGCGGACGCCGTCGCCCTCGCGGCCGTCAGTGCGGACCACGAGGACGCCCACGCGGCGGTCCCGATCCGGGAGGCCGACCGGGTCGCGATGGCCGGTGGCGGACAGTTGGTCACGTGCACCTGTGTCCCCGGCACCGGCCGGGCGCACGTACGCGTCAGCGTGCCCGTCCCCGGCCTCGTGCTCCCGACGCTCGGCGCGTCCCGGGTGACCGCCGAGGCCGGCGCGGCCCTCGTCGAACCGGCCGGATGATCACCACCGACCGATCATGGCGCCCGGGCCAGCAGCAGCTCCAGCACGGCGACGGCGCCGGACCTGTCGAGCGGTTCGTTGCCGTTGCCGCACTTCGGGCTCTGCACGCACGAGGGGCAGCCGTCCGCGCAGCGACAGGTCGCCACGGTGCCACGGGTCAAGCGGAGGTGCTCCTGTAGCCGTCGGAACGACCGTTCCGCCAGACCGGCCCCACCCGGGACCCCGTCGTAGATCACCACCGTCGGCCGGCCCGTATCGGGATGCAGCGCCGTGGACAGCCCGCCGAGGTCCCAGCGGTCGCACAACGCCAGCAGGGGGAGCATGCCGATCGCCGCGTGCTCGGCGGCATGCAGGGAGCCGGGGACCCGGGCCGGATCGAGCCCGACGGCGTCCAGGCTGTCCTCCGGGATCGCCCACCAGGAAGCGACCGTGCGCAGCTGCGTCGGCGGCAGCTCGAGGTCGACGCGCTCCAGCACCTCGCCCGAGCCGACCCGCAGCACCTCGTAGCCGGTCACCCGGGTCGTCACCTCGACCCGACCGACCGCCACCTCGACCTCGGCCCAGGAGGCCTGCTCCGCCGTGTCCAGCACACGCACGTCGGTGTCCACGCGCGGGCGGGTCGTGAGCTCGGTCGTCGGCGCGTCGGCCACGAGGGCCAGTCGCCGGTCGAGGTCCAGCTGTGCCACCTCCAGGACCCGGCCCTGGTGGAGGTGGATCGCGCCGGGATGGACCTGCCGGTGGGCCCTGGCCTCGTCGACGTCGCCGATGACCTGGCCGGTCGCGGTGTCGACGATCCGGATCGGCTCGCCGCCGGTCGACCGCAGGCCGACCTCGGCCGCAGCCCGGCCCCGCCCGGTCCAGAAGTGGCGATCGTCGCGTCGGCGCAGGCGGCCGGAGGCCACGTCCTCGGCGAGCAGCGCAGGCGCGCTCGCGCCGAACCAGCGGACCGCCTCCGCATCCGTCAGCGGCGCCTCCTGGCAGGCGCACCTGAGGTGCGGGGCAAGCAGGTACGGGTTGGTCGGGTCGATGACTGCGTCCTCAGGATCCCGCGTGAGCAGCGCGCGCGGGTGCAGGACGAGGTAGTGGTCCAGCGGGTCCTCCTGGGCCACGAGGACCGCGACGGAGGCCTCCCCGCGCCGCCCGGCCCGGCCGATGCGCTGCCAGAACGCGGCGGTCGTGCCCGGCCAGCCGGCAAGCAGCACCGCATCGAGCCCGGCCACGTCGATGCCGAGCTCCAGCGCTTCGGTTGCGGCGACGCCGAGCAGGGTCCCATCGCGGAGGGCTGCCTCCAGCACCCGGCGGTCCTCGGCCAGGTAGCCGGCCCGGTAGGCGGCGATGCGGTCGGCGAGCGCGGCCCGGTCCCGGTCCGGCGACACGGCGCCCATCGCGTCGGACGGCTCGTTCGTGCTGGCGTGGTCCCGTCCGGAGGCGGCCCACGTGGCGGGCTCATCCGGTTCGGCCGGTGGCGGCACAGGAGCGCCGAGCCGCACCCGGTCCCTCGCGATCGCGGCGATGACCTCGGCGCCCTTGCGCGAGCGGGTGAACGCGAGCGTCTGCACCTCGGCGCCGACGAACGCGGCGAGGAGCTCGCCGGTCTCCCGCAGGGTGGACCGGCGGCGCTGCCCGTCCTCCTCCAGTGGCGGGAGCCACAGCCCCAGGTGCACCGGGCCCCGAGGTGCGCCGTCACGGACCACCTCGGTGATGTCGAGGCCGGTCAGCGACGCAGCATGCTCGCCGGGGTTGCCGATCGTGGCCGAGGCCAGCAGGACCAGCGGATCGGCGCCGTAGCGCTCCAGCAGGCGGCGCAGGCGGCGCAGCACCAGGGCGACATGGCTGCCGAAGACCCCGCGGGCCACGTGGGACTCATCGATGAGCACGACCTGGCAGCGGTGGAGCACGTCCGCCCAGCGCTGGTGGTCGCCGAGCAGGGAGGCGTGCAGCAGATCGGGGTTGGTCAGGATCCAGTTGGCCGTGCGACGGACCGCTGCCCGCTCCTCGCGCGGGGTGTCGCCGTCGAGGACGGCGGCACGCAGCCACGGCAGCCGGAACCGTCGCAGCGCACGCAACTGGTCGTGGGCGAGCGCCTTGGTCGGGGACAGGTGCAGCACGACCGACCGGTCGTCGGCGTGGAGCCGTTCCAGCGCCGGGAGCTGGTAGGCGAGGCTCTTCCCCGAGGCGGTCCCGGTTGCGAGCACGAGGTGCCGCCCGGCGCGGGCAAGCTCCAGCGCCTCGGCCTGGTGTGACCACAGCTGGGTGATCCCGTCCGTGCGCAGTCGCTCCTGGAGGTCGGCGGGCAGGTCGGAGGGCAGCGCGACCGTGCGGGCACGGCGGGCCGGAAGGCGTTCGAGGTGGACGAGCCCGCCGTCGGTGGCCTCATCGCGGTCGAGCACCATGCCCGATCGGTCGCCCGGTGCACGCGGTGCCGTCCCCGACGCCGTGCGCGCCAGCAGTTCGAGCACGTCCCGGGGGTCGATCGCGGGTCCTCGTCTCGACTCGATCGTCGCACGCTACTCGGTGGCTGCGACCATGCCGGGCGGTCGGTACCGGGGGCCTCACCCGTCCGGTCGCGGATCGTGCCGACGAGCGTCGCATGGCCGGCCTCGGGCGCGTCGCGGAGCACGTTGACGTAGCAGTGCTCCTGGGGCAGCCCCTCGGTCAGCGGTTCCCAGCGGTGTTCCCAGCGGTGTTCCCAGCGGTCACCACCGGAACGGCTGCGGTAGACCCGCAACCGGCCCTCCGGTGGGTCGTGCTCCTCGTCGCCGAGGATCGGCACGACGTCGACGGCGTCGGGCTCGTGGGCGTGGACCGCGATGGTGGACCCGAAGTCGCTCAGCAGGTCCCCGCTGATCTCGGACCAGGAACGTCCGCCGTCGTCGGAGCGTTGGATGACCTGACCGACCCAACCGTTCGACGGCGAGGCGTCGAGGCGATCCGGATCGTCGGGTGATCCGGTGACGTGGTCGACCTCCCAGCCGCCGAACAGCGGTCCGGACACGTCCCAGTCGTGACGGTCCTGCCCGGCGGAGAGGACGAACGCCCCCTTGGTGGTCCCGACGAGCACACGCACGCGTGCCATCGAGCCGCCTCCCCGCGCTGAGCGCTCCCGCGTCGACCTCGTCACGTTCGGCCCGAGCCGTCGACCTCCGCGCGCGCGGTCGTCACCCTGTGCTCCGCGCCCGCGCGGCCGCGACCGGCGCGTCGGCCCGTCACTAGCATCGGCTCCGGCCCGCCCGGGGCCGTGCACGACGGCGGTCACGAGCATCGACAGGAGCAGGCGTGGACCTGGACGAGCGGACCCGCTCGAGCATCGCGGCCTACGACGAGCACGCCCGCGCCTACCAGGAGTCGCTCCGCCTGCGTCGGCCCGTCGCCGACGTGAGACGCTTCGCGGCCCTGGCCCGACGCGGTGACCTGGTGCTGGATGCAGGCTGCGGCCCGGCGAACGATCTCCGCCTGCTACGCGATGCCGGGGTGCACCCGGTGGGTGTGGACCTCTCCCTCGGGGCGCTCCGTGAGGCCCGCATGCTCCTCCCGCGGCACCCGCTGGTCCAGGCCCCCCTCGACGACCTTCCCTTCGTCCCGCGGTCCTTCGGTGGGCTGTGGCTGTCGGGCAGCTTCACGCACCTGCCCCGCGCCGCCTGGCGACCGACCTTCGCGGCACTGCTCGACCACCTCGACGAAGGCCCCGTCTACCTCGCCGCCTACCGGGGCACCGTCGACCTCGCACCGGTCGACGACCCCGTCCTCGGCCCGATCCACGTCTCCGCGGTCACCGAGGCGGAGGTGACCGCCCTGTGCCGCTCGCACGGGCTGACGGATCTCCGCGTCGAGGTCCGGCCCGACCCGATCGTGGACCGTGCCCGCCTGTGGGTCGTGGCGCTCGGGGTCCTGCGGCGCAGCGGCGGGCGCTCAGGCGCGGTCTGACGGCTCACCCCGGTCCCGCGGCGGGTCGGTCTCGGGGGTGCCGAAGGCGTGCACCTGCCACAGCAGCGGCGCTGCAGCTTCGTGGAGTGGCCGGAAGGCCAGATCCGCCCCGGCGCGCTCGAGCGCCCGGGCGATCGCGTCGTCATCGGCAGCCACGGCGATGCGGCAGCCGAACCCGGACCGACGGAGCGAGTCGATCACGTGCAGGTTCGGCTCGAGCGTCCGCAGGGTGCTGATGCCCCACCGGGTCTCCTCCAGGGGGAGCTGCGCCGCAAGATCCGGATCCTCGGCGTCGCCGTAGATCACCGGAGCTCCCCAGCCGGATGCCCGCACGTTGCGGGGGTTGGAGTCGACCCCGAGCACGGCATCGCCGCCGTCGACCAGCTCCTGGAGGACGGTCGAGCCGAACCGGCCGAGGCCGATCACGACGTACTCGGGACGGACGAGCTCCTCGCGCAGGTCGATCCCGGCGGTCGGCTGTGCGCGCTCGAAGATGCGCAGTGCCGGTTCGATCCGCTCGAAGATCGCGTCCGAGGTGGTGATCAGGTAGGTCGAGGCGCCGATCGTGACCAGCCCCACCGCGGTCACGAGGCGGATGACGTCGTTGCCGATCTGGCCCTGGGACACCCCGAGTGCGACCAGGATGAGGGAGAACTCGCGGAGCTGCGCGACCGTGAGCCCCGCCTTGAACCCGACGCGCTTCCGGTAGCCCATCACCCCCATGATGATGAGCGCGATGATCGGGTTGCCGATGAGCACGAACAGGCTGAAGGCCACGGCCGTACCGAGCTGGTCCAGGGCGCTCGAGAGCTCGAACAGGGTCCCGAGCTCGACGAAGAAGACCACGAGCAGGAGGTCACGAAGCGTCGACAGGCGCCCGCTCACGGCCTCGCGGTGGGGCGTGGAGGCCAGCGACATGCCGGCGAGGAACGCCCCGACCTCGGCGCTGAACCCGAGCAGGATGGAGATGGCCGCCAGGACGACGGCCCAGGCCACCGCGCCGAGCACGAGCAGCTCCGACGAGCGGGCGAGCAGGTCCGTGAAGGGGATGGCGACGTAGCGGCCGAAGCGCACGACGACGATGTCCTGCACGATCAGGAACCCTGAGGGCGATGCGGCCGTGGAGCTCCTCGAGTTCGTTCCTGTCCGTCAGCAGCTTCACGATGATGATGGTCGAGGAGAAGGTGAGTGCCACCGCGAGGTACCGCGCCGGGCCCGAGCTTGCCGACCAGACGGACGTCGAGCTTCAACCCGACCACGAACAGCAGCAGCGCGATGCCGATCTTGGCCAGGATCTCGATGTCCTCGGCGTCCTGGACGATCCCGGGCACGTCCGGTCCGACCGCGATGCCGGCGGCTGAGCGGCTGGGCCCGGTTCGTGTTGACGCACGGGCCGCTGCGGTAGCGGTCACTCGAGGGTGCGAGTGCTCGTTCTCGTGGTTCGATCGTGCGCGTGGATCAGGTCGACCAGCGGCGCGGCCGCTTGCTCGAGTGGACGCACGACCAGGTCGACCCCCAGGCGGCGCAGGAGCCGCTGCTCGTCGGGGTGGTCCACGGCGACGGCGAGCCGACCGCGGAAGCCGGCTCGGCGGAGCGCGTTCAGCAGGTCCCGGTGCAGTTCGGGGTTGCGTGGGGTGGCGACGATCCAGCGGGTGCGTCGCAGCGGCAGCTGCGACGGCAGCTCCGGGTCGGTGAGGTCTCCGAAGATCACCGGCGCGTCCGGGTCGGTGAGACGCGCGGTCCGCGGGTCGTGGTCCACCCCCAGCACGGCCACCCCCCGGTCGGTCAGCGCGTCGAACACCGTCTGTCCGAGCCGTCCGAGCCCGATCACCACGACCTCCGGCCGGAACCGCGCCTGCTGCTCCACCTCACGGCGGGTCCGGGAGCGCTGGAGGCGCACCAGCGGTTCGCTGAGCCGCGGGACGAGCTGCTCGGCACGTGCGCTGACCAGGGTCGAGATCGTGATCGTCACCAGCGCCACCGCGGCCATGACCCCCGCGATACGGCCGTCGATCTGCCCGAGCGCAACCCCGAGGGAGGCGAGGATGAGCGAGAACTCGCTGATCTGCCCCATGGTGAGGCCGGAGGTGGTCGCGACCCGGGCCTGGAAGCCGAGCAGGGTCGCGATCACCGCGATCAGTACCGGCTTGCCGACCAGCACGAACACCGTGAGCGCGGCCACGAGCCCCAGGTCCTCCAGGCCGTCGAAGCGCAGCTGGGTGCCCAGGTCGATGAAGAAGAACACCAGGAGGAAGTCCCGTAGGGTCGACAGCCGCCCGCTGATCGCCTCGCGGTAGGCCGACGAGGCCAGCGCGACCCCAGCCAGGAAGGCACCGACCTCCTCGCTGAACCCGAGCACGTGCGCCACCGCTGCCATCGCCACCGCCCAGGTCACCGCGGCAAGCACCAGCAGCTCTCCCTGCCGAGCCAGCACGTGGACCACCGGCGGCAGCAGGTAGCGGGCCGCGACGGCGATGCCCGCGAAGAGCCCGAACCCCTTGAGGGCGATCAGCCCGAACTGCTCCACCACGCTGGCGGTGCTCTCCGGGTCGATCGCCGCGAGCACGACCATGAGCGCGACGACCACGATGTCCTGGACGATGAGGATGCCGAGCGACAGCCGGCCGTGGAGCTCCTCGACCTGCCCACGGTCGCTGAGCAGCTTGATCACCACGACCGTGCTCGAGAACGACATCCCGGCAGCGAGGTAGAGGGCGGGGATGGTGGCGACGCCGAACAACGATGCGATGGCGAAAGCCAGCGCCGCGGTCGTCAGGACCTGGATCGTGCCGGTCAGCAGCACGATGCCGCCGAGCTTGCGCACGAGCCGCGGGTCGAGCTTCAGCCCGACGACGAACAGCAGCAGCGAGATGCCGATCTCCCCGAGCAGTGCGATCTCCGGTGTGGCGCCGACCAGCCCGAGGACCTGCGGGCCGACCACCACGCCGGCGACCAGCAGCCCGACGAGCAGCGGGAGCCGCAGCCCGATGGCGACCACGCCCAGCCCGACGCAGACGGCCAGCACCAGACCGATCTGGCCCAGCAGGTCGGTCATGCCGTCCCCCCCTCGTCGAGGACGGCATCGAGCAACGGGCCGGCGGCGAGCTGGAGTGGGCGGAGGGTGACGTCCGCGCCAGCCTCCTGCAGGCGCGCGCAGTCGTCGGGGTGGTCCGCGGCGACGGCGATGCCGCGCGCGTAGCCGTGCTCGCGCAGGGCACGGATCAGGTGGAGGTCGGCCGGTAGGTCCCGAACCGTGATGATGACCCAGCGGGTCTCGTGCAGGGGCAGCTGCGCGGGCAGGTCGGGGTCGTCGGCGTCGCCGTAGATGACGGGCAGCTGCCAACGGGTCCGCTTGATGCCGCGGGGGTCGAAGTCGACCCCGAGCGCGCGGTCGCCGCGGGCGAGCAGGTCGTCGAGCACCGCGGTCCCGAGGCGACCCACGCCGATGATCACGTACTCGGGCCGGTCCTCGGCGATCCGTGGCTCGCTGAGCTGGGTCGGGCGCCCTCGCTCGAACACCCGGAGCACCCGGTCGAGCCGGCGATGGAGCCGGTCGGCGTTGTGGATCAGCTCCGTGGAGGCGGCGATGGTGACCGCGCCGATCACGGTGACGACCCCGAGCAGGTCCGGGCCGACATGGCCCTGCGCGACACCGAGCGCGACCAGGATGAGCGAGAACTCGCTGATCTGTGCCAGGTGCAGCCCGGTCTTGAACGCGACGCGTCGGCGGTAGCCGAGCGAGCCCATGACCGTCATGACGATGATCGGGTTGCCGACGAGGACGAACAGCGACAGCACCAGGATCGCCGGCCACTGCTCGGCGACGGTCGTCGGGTCGACCCGTGTCCCGAGCTGGACGAAGAAGAACACGAGCACGAAGTCGCGCAGGGTCGCCAGGCGGCTGGCGACCGCGTCGCGGTAGCGGGTCGAGGCCAGGGCGACCCCGGCCAGGAACGCCCCGATCTCGGCGCTGAACCCGAGCTGCACCGACAGCGCGGCCAGCAGCACCGACCAGGTCACCACCGCGAGCACGAGGAGCTCACCCTGGCGCTCGAAGACCCCCGTCAGTCGGGGGGCGACCAGACGGCCCATCACCAGCACGAGCGTCACCAGGAGCGCGGCGCGAAGCAGCACACCGCCGATGCGATCGAGCAGCCCAGGTGCCTGCAGCGACCCGATGTCGCCGACCGCGGTGATCGCGAGCATCACCACGATCACGACCAGGTCCTGGACGACCAGGATCCCGAGCGAGATCTGGCCGTGCAGGGAGTGCAGCTGCCGCTTGTCGGTCAGCAGTTTGACCACGATGACGGTGGAGGAGAAGGTCAGCGCGATCGAGAGGTACAGGGCGTTGACCGCGGAGAAGCCGAGCAGCACCGCGAGCGCGTAGCCAAGCACCGCGGTGAAGCCGATCTGTCCGAGACCCGCGGAGAACGCCACCGTCCCGAGCCGGCGCAGGATCCGGACGTCGAGCTTGAGGCCGACCACGAACAGCAGCAGCGAGGTCCCGACCGTGGCCAGCAGGTCGATCTCCGAGCTGGCTCCGACGATGCCGAGGACCGACGGCCCGACCGCGACACCAGCGGCGATCAACCCGACGACGATCGGCTGCCGGAGCAGGGTGGCGATGCCCGCCGCAGCCACACAGACCGCGAGCACGAACGCGATCTGCTCGAACACCCCGATGTCCACCCGTCGCCTCCCGTGCCACCGGCCACGCTAGCGGTCGACCACCTCGCTACCCGCTGCGGGGTGGTCGGTCCGCGGCGTCGACCCGCAGGTCGCGATGGCGTTCGAGCCAGCGCATGGCTGGGCGGGCACTCAGCCCGTGGATCAGCAGGGAGGTCACGATGATCACCCCGGTGAGCGCCCACAGGCCGCGGGCATCCGCGACCTCCATCCGGTTCAGGCCGTAGGCGAGGTAGTAGATCGATCCGAGCCCACGGATCCCGAAGAACGCGGTCATCGCGCGCTCGGCGGGGAGCGCTCGGTCGTAGCCGATCAGGCCGATCCAACCGGTTAGGGGGCGGACCAGCAGGACCAGGACGAGGGCCAGCACGACCATGTCCACGGTCACGGCCGCCGCCAGGGTCTCGGTGAACGCCGCGCCGAGCAGCAGCACCACCAGGCTCATGGCCAGCAGCTCGAGCTGCTCGGCCCCCTCGTGGAGGCGGTCGTGGACGTGGTTGGCGCGCTCGGTGTCACGCACCACGTAGGCGGTCACGAAGACCGCGATGAAGCCGTAGGCGCCGAGGACCTCGGTGATGCCGAAGGACACCAGCGTGTAGGCCAGTGCCAGCACCGCCGGGGGCAGTCCCTTGCCGTCGCCGACCATGCCGGCGACGCCGCGACCGCCGACGAGCTTGATCGTCAGCCAGCCGAACAGTTTGCCGATCACGTAGCCGAACAGGATCCCGCCGCCGATCTTGTACGCGACGTCGACCAGCAGCCAGTCCCAGAGCCACTCGCTCGCGTCCAGCCCGACGACACCCATCAGGATGGCCAGGTTGGTGAAGGGGAAGGCCAGCCCGTCGTTCAGCGACGATTCGGACGTCAGCCCGAAGCGGACCTCGTCGGGCTCGTCCGCATCGGGGTCACCGGTGCAGGGTGGGCCGGTCTGGACGTCGACCGCCAGCACCGGATCGGTCGGCGCCAGCGCCGCTGCCAGCAGCATCGCGGCGGCCGGAGCGAGCCCGATGACCCACCAGCCGAGCCAGAACGTGGCGAGGATCGACAGCGGCATGGTGATGGCCAGCAGCCGCCAGCTCGACTGCCAGCCGCGCCAGGTGATCCGCCGGTCGATCGACAGCCCAAGACCGGTGAGTGCCACGATGACCGCGAACTCCGACAGGTGCTCGGCGGCGAAGCCCCGGAGGACCGGGTCGAAGCTGCCGTCGGGGAACACCAGCGGCAGCAGCGCCCCGACGGTGAGGACGACCAACGGATAGGAGATGAGTCGGTCGCGCAGGAAGAGGGGCAGCGCGACGGCGCCGGCAGCCAGGAGCCCGACGATGGCCATGCCGGCGTGGTACAAGCGGATCCCCTTCCGGCAGGCCACGCGGATCGTGTCCGGTGCGGACGATATCGCCCGGACGGTGCCGCGCTCCCGGTGCCGCCGGCTGCGGCTGGGGTCCGCGGGTCACCGGGCGCACCACGCTGCCCGGTGCTGCCGGCCACGAGCCCGGGCACACGGCGGCCCACCCGC
Organism: Nitriliruptoraceae bacterium; assembly: GCA_047921175.1. Lineage (GTDB taxonomy): Bacteria > Actinomycetota > Nitriliruptoria > Nitriliruptorales > Nitriliruptoraceae > T1Sed10-7. Next base: position 28,121 of record JBLRWQ010000037.1, read on the forward strand.
GCGGGGGTGGGCCGCCGTCGGACGGGGCTCGGCTGCGGCTCAGGCCAGGAAGACCGGGGCGAAGACGAGCGCCACGATGGTCATGACCTTGATCAGGATGTTCATGGCCGGACCCGAGGTGTCCTTGAACGGGTCACCGACGGTGTCGCCGGTGACGGCCGCCTTGTGGGCCTCGGAGCCCTTGCCGCCGTGGTTGCCGGCCTCGATGTACTTCTTGGCGTTGTCCCAGGCCCCACC
>JBLRWQ010000038.1:0-28221 GCA_047921175.1 Nitriliruptoraceae bacterium
CTGCACGCCCAGACCCAGGCGCTCCTCGACCAGATCGAGCTGCACCTGGACCCTCGGCGCAAGATGCGCACTCTGACGGTCGCGGAGATGCAGCTCGTCGAGATCGCCAAGGCCATCTCGTACGACGCCGACCTCGTGATCATGGACGAGCCCACCTCGGCGCTGGACCCGGAGCTGGTCGGCGAGGTGCTCTCGGTCATGCGTGACCTGGCCGCCGAGGGCATGACCATGATGGTCGTGACCCACGAGATGGGCTTCGCCCAGGAGGTCGGCGACCGGGTCGTGTTCATGGACGACGGCGCCGTGGTGGAGGAGGGGGTACCGGAGCAGGTGCTCGGCGACCCGCAGCACGAGCGCACCCAGCGGTTCCTCAAGATGGTGCGCTGACCTCGTCTGCGCCCGTCGGCGCCTCGCGGTCCAGGCTCCAGGGGTCCTCGAACACGCGGTGCACCTCCCGGGCCAGCGTCGCCGCCTGGAACCCGTCGATGAAGCGGTGGTCGACGGTGGCGGTGATCGTCAGCACCGGGCGGACCACCACCTCGCCGTCCACGATCCAGGGTCGCTCGCGGACCGCCCCGATCAGCACGTACAGCGGCACCCGGGCGAAGGGCGTGGGCGGGGCGTAGGCCTCGTCCAGGCCGAGCATGCCGACGCTGGTGACGATCCCGGAGCCGAAGGGCTGCTTCTCCAGGCCGAGCGGCTTGGCGCCCAGCCCGAGCGACGCGGTCAGCCAGCCGGTGAACCACACGATCGGCCGGATCACCCACGACGGGAAGGTCCGCAGCAGCTGCTTGGACTTCTCCCAGTCCTCGTCCGTGCCGGTGCGCAGCCGCTCGGTGCGCTCGCGCAGCTCCCGGGCGATCGTGGCCACGTCCTTGCCGTCGATGTCGTCGACGCGGGCGCGGGCCAGATCCGAGCCGTCCGGCATGGTCACCAGGAACGCGAGCGAGACGCGGTCGTTGGGCAGGTAGCGTCCGAAGCGGATGCGGCCGTTGAGGGTCGGCTCCGCCGCGAGCGCCGCACCCGTCGCACGCGCGACGAGGTGGGTGAGGGTGACCCGCTCGCCGGTCCGCTCTCGCACCTCCTCGAGGTAGCGCAGCGCCTCGGTCGCCTCGAGCTCCAGCTTGCCGTACATGTTCGGCTCGCGCGGCGGGCGCCACGAGGCGATGGCCAGCTTGCGACGCACGGTGTTGGGGTAGCGGGCCACGCGGGTCTCCCTTCCCGGAGGTCGCCGCAGCGTAGTGAGGCCGGTGCGGTCAGTCGTCGGCGAGCTCCGGCGGGAACCCCCCGGTCGCGATGGGACCCCACTCCTCGATCGTCATCCGCAGCAGCACCTTGCCCTGGTCGTGCATCGCCTGGCGGTACTCGTCCCAGTCGGGATGCTCCCCGGCGATGACCCGGAAGTACTCCACCAGTGGCTCGAGCGCCTCGGGGAGGTCGAGCACCTCGGCGCTGCCGTACAGCTGTACCCAGGCGCCCCCGAAGTCGTCCGACAGCACACACGCCGCGGCCCGGGGGTCGCGCCGTAGGTTGCGGACCTTGGCGCGCCGCGGGTAGGTCGCGACGACCAGGCGCCCCTCGGCATCCAGCCCGGCGCTGACGGGGGAGAGCTGTGGGCGGCCGTCCGCCCGGTTGGTGACCAGTACCACGTTGTGGCGCGGGCGCACGAACGACTCCAGCTCCGTGCGGTCGACCCGGTCGGCTCGGGCGATGGTCCGTGCCATGGCAGCTCCGGTCGGTGGGGGACGCGTCCACCGTCACGCTAGTGCGCGGCCCCAGCCGCCCGATGGTGCCGTGAGGCCGTCCGGCGAGACGCATCGGTCGTAGAGTGGCGGCATGGAGACGACCCCGCAGGCAGACGACCGGACCATGCGCGAGCGGATGCTCGCCGGCGACCTCTACCTCGCCGACGACCCGGAGCTCGAGGAGGCCCTCGCCCGGGCGCAGGACCTCATGGCCGCGTACAACGCGACGGGCGCGCGCCAGGAACCGCGGCGACGGTCCCTGCTGGAGCGGCTGCTCGGGGCGATCGGTGAGGGCACCGTGCTGCGCCCGCCGCTGTACGTCGACTACGGCCAGCACCTGGACATCGGGGCGCGCTGCTTCGCGAACTTCGGGCTGGTCGCCTTGGACGTCGCGGCCATCACGATCGGCGACGACGTCCAGATCGGCCCGAACGTCCAGCTGCTCACCCCGACCCACCCGGTCGATCCCGACCTGCGCCGGGACAAGTGGGAGGCGGCGGAGCCCATCACGATCGGGGACAACGTCTGGCTCGGGGGTGGCGCCATCGTGCTCGCCGGGGTGACCATCGGGCCGAACACCGTCGTCGGTGCGGGAGCGGTCGTCACGAAGGACCTACCGGGACATGTCGTCGCGGTCGGCAACCCGGCCCGGGTCGTCCGCACGCTCGAGGCGCCGACCGCCACCTGACCGTCCCCGGCGTCAGCCCGCGGAGGCGGGGGCGTCGGTGGCTTCGATGGCCAGGCTCCTCGCTGTGGTCAGGGCCGCGTCCAGGTCGGCCCACAGGTCCTCGACGTGCTCGCAGCCGACGGACAGGCGGAGCAGCCCGGCCGGGACGTGCTCCTGCCCGGCGAGCTTCGCGCGCCGCTCGATCGTCGACTCGACGCCCCCGAGGCTGGTGGCGCTGGTGATCACGGCCACGTGGCCGCAGACCGCGTCCGCGGCGGCCGCGTCGGCGACCTCGAAGCTCAGCACCGCCCCGAACCCGCGCATCTGCCGGGCCGCGCGGGTGTGGTGCGGGTCGGTCGGCAGGCCGGGGTAGCGGACGCGATGGACCCCAGGGTGCTCCGCCAGGCGTCGCGCGAGCACCCCGGCGCTGTCCTGGGCGTGTTGCAGCCGCAGCGCCAGGGTGCGAGCGCCCCTGAGCGCCAGGAAGCACTCGAGCGCGCCGGGCGTCGCGCCGGCGACCTCCCGGCGCCGCACCAGCCGCGCGTGGTCCTCCTCGCGACGGGTCACGACCACCCCGAGCAGCAGGTCGGCGTGGCCGCCGATGAACTTCGTCGCGCTGTGGACGACCAGGTCCGCACCGAGCGCCAGCGGCGACTGCAGGAGCGGGGTCGCGAAGGTGTTGTCCACCACGACCGCTGCACCCGCTGCGCCCGCACGAGCCACCACCTCGGCGATGTCGACCACCTCCAGCAGCGGGTTGCTCGGGGTCTCGAGCCAGACCAGGTCCGCGTCCGCGACCGCCGCGGTCAGCGCCACGTCGTCGGTCATGTCGACGGTGCGTACGTCCCACCGCCCGGCCGCCGCGCCATCGGCGAGCAGGCCACGGGTGCCGCCGTAGCTGTCCCGGGGGACGACCACCCGGGCACCGACCGGCAGCAGCTCGAGCACCGCCGCGATGGCGCCCATCCCCGACGAGAAGCACACGGCCCGGCCGCCCTCGAGGTCGCCGAGCAGCTCCTCCAGCGCCTCCCACCCCGGGGTCCCGTCGTCGCGGGCGTACCCCCGCGCCGACTGCCCGACCGGCGCGGCGCGGAAGTTCGAGGCCGGCCCGATCGGCACGTTCAGCGGCTGCCCGGGCCGGTGGTCGCCCCGACCGAGCAGCGTGAGCCGGGTCTCGACGCGATAGCGCGCTGCCGGGGTCGTGCGATCGTGCGGCATGGGCCCTCTCCCGGGTGCAGGCAGCTCGCTCGTGCGGGCGGACGGTAGCCGTGGACCAGGTGGCCGATCGCGCGTCGGCCGCTACGGTGCCGGCCGCCCGCACACGCCCGACCGGAGGGGACCCGATGGCCCGTCACCTCCTCTCGCTCGCGGTCGCTGCCGTACTGCTGGTCGGTTGCACCGCCGACACCGACCCGGATCCGGCGGGCGAGGAACCGTCGACGACGGCCGACGTGACGGAGCCCTCGGACGACGACCCTGGCGAGGCCGACGAGGACGTCGACCCGCCCATCGAGGAGCCACCCTGCCGCCTCGACACCCTGGAGGTCGGGCAGCTCGAGCTCACGGGGCCCGACGCCGTCGAGGTGGCGGTACGCGTCACGGAGCGGACCCACCGATGCGCGCCGGTCGTGGTCGTGGCCGCCGACGACCCCTGGGTGGCGAGCCTCGCCGCGGCGGTCGCGTCGGCCGCGGACGTCCCGTTGCTGCTCGCCGATCCCGCCGCACCCGAGGTGCTGGCGCCCACCCTGTCGCGCCTGGACGTCGAGGAGCTCGTCACGGTGGGGCTGGAGCTCGCCGCCTTCGGCCTACCCGGCACCGAGCTGCTGGCCCCTACCGACCGCCCGGACGTCGATGCCGACGTCGCGTCCGACCTGCTCGGCCTCACGTTGCGGGTGGCCGAGCACCTCGGCACCGACCGGTTCCTCGCGGTCCCGGTCGAGGACGCGGATGCCCGTGCCGCGGCGCTGACCCGCCTCGAGCCGCAGCTCGCGCTGCTCCCGCTGCCCGGTGACCTGGGGCCGTTCGTCGACGCCCTGCCGCCGACGGCGCGGCTCGAGGTGCTGGCCGGCGACGGTGCCGTCGCGCTCGCCGAACGGCTCACCGGCCTGGGCCTCGATGCCGAGGTGGTGGGCGACGACGATCTGTGGGCGCGCGCCGCCGACGCGATCGACGTCGGTGCGATGACGTGGCTGGTCGATCCGGCCGACGGCCTCGCCACGGCGGTGGCGTCGGTCGCTGCGGCGGGCCGGGGTGAGGCGCTGCTGCCGGTCGACGGCGAGGACCTGCGGGCGGGCCGTGAGGGCACCGACCGGCTGCGGGCCGCGCAGCTCGGAGACGTCGTCCTGGTCGGCCAGGTCACCGACGAAGCGGACTGGCAGCTCGCCACCGTGCTCGAAGGCGAGCCGCTGCCCGGAGGCGGCTTCCGCCTGTTCGAGGACGAGCGGATGGTGGCCCTGTACGGCTCGGTCGAGACCTCGGTCCTCGGGGTGCTCGGAGAGCAGGGGCTGGACGCCGCGGTCGACCGGGCCCGCACCGTGGCCGAGCCGTACGGCGCCGACGGCGCCCGGGTGCTCCCGGCCTTCGAGATCATCACCACCATCGCCAGCGCCACCGCGCAGCCGACCGGGGACTACAGCCGCCGGACCCCGATCGAGGTGCTCCGACCGTGGGTCGACCGGGCTGCGGAGGAGGGCCTCTACGTCTTCCTCGACCTCCAGCCCGGCCGCACCGACTTCCTCACCCAGGCGCGGGAGTACGAGGAGCTGCTGCGAGAGCCGCACGTCGGCCTGGCGCTGGACCCGGAGTGGCGGCTCGCGCCCGACGAGGTCCACCTGCAGCAGATCGGCTCGGTCGCTGCCGCGGAGGTGCAGGAGGTCGCCGACTGGCTGGCGGCACTCACCCGTGAGCACCGGTTGCCGGAGAAGCTGCTGGTCCTGCACCAGTTCCGGTTCTCGATGCTGCCGGACCGGGACACGATCGTCGCGCCGCCCGAGCTGGCGGTGGTCGTGCACATGGATGGCCAGGGGACGCTCGCCCAGAAGTACGAGACCTACGCCGCGATCACCGGCGGCGTCGAGGACCGCTGGCTGTGGGGCTGGAAGAACTTCTACGACGAGGACAGCCCGACCGCCACCCCATCGCAGGTGCTCGACCTCGTCCCGCTGCCGGTGCTGGTGACCTACCAGTAGTCGCGCTCCGGCCTGACGCGCGCCTCGGGGTGCTGTAGGGGTCCGGTCCCTCCGGGGACCGTGCCGTGGCCACCGAAGTTGGGTGCGTCCCCCCATGGCAGGTTCGACCCCGCTGCGTAGGTTGAAGTCGGTCGTTGTCCCTGCGGGGGTTCAGGGCAGCGTGCACCCGACGGATGGAGGAGGTATGGCAACCACGAGCACCTCGACGCGTGGGATGGCGGTCCGCCGCACCGCGATCACGGTGGCTGGCGTTGCCGCAGCGCTCGGACTGCTCGGCGCGCCGGCGCTGGCGATGCAGCCGGCGGGCGGACCCGCGCAGGAACGGTTCGGCTGTGTCGAGAACGGGAGCGATGCGGTGGCGGGCCACCCGGGTGCCGCCGGTCTGGTCGCGGCGACACCGATGGTCCGCGACTTGACGGGCAACCCGATGCCGACGGCCTGGAACGCGGTGGAGCGTGCGGGGCCCATCGGCCTCGGCATCTGCTGAACATCAGCACGGCACCGACGACCGCTCCCAGGCCTGGTGCGGGAGCGGTCGCTGGTGCGGCGTGCTTCGACTACCGCGAGGCGGTGGCCTCGTGCGGGCCGAGGAGCAGCGCCTCACCGTCCACCCAGGAGTGCCGGCGGCGGCGCGGACCGGACGAGCGGCGGGGGCGGGCACCGGCGAGGTAGAACGGGCTCGCGTAGGCGACCGCGCGGTTGTTGCACGGGTGACCGTCTGGGCCGGGTGCATCGTTGGACTGAGCCGGATCGGCGATGCGGAGCACCGCCCAGGAGGTGGCGGCGGGGTCGATCGCGGCGGTGAAGCGGATCGGCTGCCGATCGGTCGGGGCTGGGACCCGGATGTCCTCGATGTGCACGACCTCGGGCAGGTCGTCCCCGGAGGTCAGCACCTGCACCTCGAGCGGTGTGCCGGCGCGCTGAGCGCCCCATTCGAGGTCCAGCTCGAAGGCCAGTCGGCGGGGTCGACCGGGGACGACCTGGCCCATGCGGGTGTTGCCGTTCGCGCCGACGTCCACGCGGAGCCCCCGCTCGCGGGTCGCGAAGATCTGCCGGGAGGACATCGCGGCGAAGACGCTGTCGCGGTCGAGGTGGTCGACGTACATGCCGGTGCGGCCCTTGCCCACGGGCTGGCCCCAGTCGGTGCCGTGCTCGTCGGTGACCCCGGTCAGCCCGACGTGCCAGCCCGCGTCGAGGCAGGCCACCAGCGGGGAGGGCAGCCCCTGGTCCCAGTTCTTGAACAGGTAGTCCTCACGTCGGTTCAGGATCTCCATGGACACCATGCGTGAGCGGACCCGGGCGTCGTAGGCGAACGCATCGAAGTACTCGGGCTCACGGTTGGGATGGTTGAAGCCCGCGATCGCGTCCGAGCCACCCCCGAGGGATGACGACGGGGAGCGGCGCAGCCACTGGTAGAAGCCGGCCATACCGTCCGGGCCGGACGCCTCGATCTGCTCGATGAGCTCGGGTCCGCCGGGCAGTTGCAGCAGCGGGCCGAGCAGTGCCCGGAGCGCGTCGATGGTGATGCCGATGCGTGCCAGGCCGTCGGCGGTCAGGCCGCCGGTCGCCAGCGGGTCGGTGACGTCCTGGCTGAACCACACGTTGATGTGACCGAGGTAGGGGCTGGACCACTCGAACCCGCGGATCGCCGTGAACCGTCCTGGCAGGTCGGCGCCGTCCGCGAACAGCGCGGTCTCCTCGAACCCGGCCCGATCGACGCCCAGCGTCGAGGTGCAGGGGTCTCTGGTCCCGAAGGGTGGCGAGGGAACGAACGAGCACAGTGCCGGGACCCCGCCGCTGATGGCCGCGACGGTGTGGTCGGTCAACGCGGCGATATCCAGCCCGGAGTCGAACATCGACTCGTACGCGAGCGAGGGGTCGCCGGCCGCGTCGGAGAGCTGGGTGTGGTTGTGCAGGTCGGCGTGGGCGAGCCGCTGCCGGCGCCCGAGCCGTGAGACGCGGCTGGTCCCGGTCTCGCGGTCCAGCGGCCGGGCGAGCGCCTGGGTCGGCAGGGCGGTCAGCGCGGCTGCGGCCGCAGCCGCCTTGAGCAGGGACCGGCGGCCGATCCGGTGCTCGTGGTCGGGATGATGGTGCGTCTCCCCGTGATGGTGGGAGGTGTCGGCGTGGTCGATGGTCTCGGACATCTCGCGGGCTCCTGGTGTGCGGTGGATGCCGGCGGACGCTACGAACGCGACCTGCTGGGATCGTGCCGTCCAGGTGACGGCACGTCGGCGTTCCGGAGAACGTTCCGGGTGCGCCCAGGTGGCCATGGCAGCGGTCGTGAACAGGCGACCGCTGCTTCGACCGAGCGCAGCACCGTTCTGGGCGCCGGATGGTCACGGACCGTTCAACCAACCGTCCTCGCACGACCCTCGGACCGTTGTCCGACTGCGGTTGGGTCCGGCTGTCCGGTCCCGAACCGGATCCCGCATCCGCGCCGGCACGCTCGCCGGCCTGATCATGAGGTTCGCCTGTGCGTCGCTCCCTGATCGCAACCACCACGGCGGCCGCGCTGCTGGCCACGTCCGTGGCCGCAACCGCCGCCCCGCCCACCCTCGACCGCAGCGGCATCCGGCCGGCCGGTCCCGTCCAGATCGAGCTGTCCGTCCTCGGCACCTACGCCACCGGCGTGTTCGACCAGAGCGCAGCCGAGATCGTCGCCCACGACCCGGCCACACAGCGGCTCTTCGTCGTCAACGCCCAGAGCGGGCTCGTCGACGTCCTCGACATCTCCGATCCCACCGACCCGACCAGGCTGTTCGACCTCAACCCGGGGGGCACGAGGGCGGCCGATGACCGCACCGTCGACGAGGAGGGTGCCGTCATCAACTCGGTCGCCGTGGGGGCCGGTATCGTCGCCGCCGCGGTCGAAGCGCCGGAGCGGACCGACGAGGGCTGGGTCGTGTTCTTCGACGTCGACGGCATGGCCCTCAACGCCCTGCGGGTCGGTGCGCTGCCGGACATGCTGACCTTCACCCCGGACGGGCGGACCCTCCTCGTCGCGAACGAGGGCGAGCCGAACGACGCGTTCACCATCGACCCCGAGGGATCGGTCAGCGTGATCGACGTCGCCGGACCGATCGAGGGGCTGACCCAGGACGACGTGCGCACCGCGGACTTCCGCGCCTGGGACCGGGGCGACCAGAACCTGCATCCCGATGTCCGCGTCTTCGGGCCTGACGTCACCGGTCGGGCCGACGGCGCTCTCGACGAGCCGGGTCGCATCGCCCGCAACCTGGAGCCGGAGTACGTCGTCGCCGATGCGGACAACCGAACCGCCTACGTGATGCTGCAGGAGGCCAACGCCTTCGCGGTGCTCGATATCGCCTCGGCGACGTTCACCGACATCGTGCCGCTGGGCTTCAAGGACCACCTGCTGCCCGGCAACGAGCTGGATGTCAGCGACCGGGACGACGAGATCCGGATCGCCAGCTGGCCCGTGTTCGGCATGTACCAGCCGGACGGGTTCGACGCCTACCGCTGGCGTGGCCAGACCCTGCTCGTCACCGCGAACGAGGGGGATGCCCGCGCGGACTTCGGCGACTTCGAGGAGGACGTGCGGTTCGCGAACTTCGGTCGCGGCCGAGCCCAGGACCCGCCACCGGTGTGCGTCGATGACGACGGCAAGGCACCGGAGCGCATCCAGGGCTTCCTCGATGACAACGAGCTGGGCATCGAGACCCTGGACGAGCTCGCCGACGCGGCGAACCTCGGTCGCCTGAACCTCTCACGCGCCCAGGGCCTGCGGTATCCGGATGAGTCGGAGGGCGCCTTTGGCCCGTGCTACGAGGAGCTCTACAGCTTCGGGGCCCGGTCGTTCTCGATCTGGACCACCGACGGGACGCTGGTCTACGACTCCGGCAGCGAGCTCGAGCGCATCACGGCGGAGATCTACCCGGACAACTTCAACTCCAACCACCGCCAGAACTCCTTCGAGACCCGCAGCGACGACAAGGGCCCGGAGCCCGAGGATGTGACCATCGGCCGTGTGGCCGGTCGGGCCTACGCGTTCATCGGGCTGGAGCGCATCGGTGGGGTCATGGTCTACGACATCAGTGACCCCAGGGCACCGTTCTTCGTCCAGTACCTCAATAACCGCGACTTCACCGCCGAGTCGGACAGCAGCGAAGCCGGTGACCTCGGTGCCGAGGGGCTGATCTTCATCGAGGCGGGTGACAGCCCGACCCGCCGGCCGATGCTGGCCGTGGCCAACGAGGTCTCCGGGACCACCACCCTGTTCGACATCACCACCACCAACCCCGGTCAGGGCCGGGGCCGCTGATCTCGGTGTGACCCCGACGGAGGTCGGAGCGGGCAGGCGCCGCTCCGACCTCCGTGCTCGATGGGGCCGTGCCGCCGAGCTGAGCCGGTCGAGGGAACGATCTCCCACGCCGGTCCCAGCCGGCCGGATCGATGGTGACCTCAACCCGTCAGTCGGCGATGCCTGCCGTCGTGTTCTGGTGGACGTCGCCGCCATCGCGTGCGACCATCGCGTTCCGGGATCGGGAGCCCCCGGGAGGGAGTGCGGACATGGCAGCGACGATCGCGGACATCCTCGGCTACAAGGGCACCGATGTCATCCGGGTCGGGGCGAGCGCGCCGGCACGAGAGGTCGTGGCGCTCCTCGCCCGCCACGGCATCGGTGCGGTGGTGGTGGTCGACGACGCCGACGTGCCCCGCGGCGTGGCCGCCGAGCGGGACCTGATCCATGCGCTGGCGCGCGAGGGCACGGGCGTGCTCGGCACGCCCATCTCGCGGATCATGAGCACCGAGATCCCCACCTGCCGACCCGAGGCGAAGGTCGATGACGTCGCCGCGCTGATGACCCAGGGACGCCACCGGCACGTCCCGGTCGTCGTGGACGGGAGCCTCGCGGGCATCGTGTCCGTCGGGGACGTGGTGCGCTCGCGTCTCGAGAACCTCTCGGACACCGCCGAGCAGCTGCAGGCCTACGTCGCCGGGACCTACTGACCTCGCCCGCTCGCGTGCAGCGGCTCCACCACGTGCTGCCGGCGGTGCGCGTACACGATCGAGGTGCGGACGTCGATGACCTCCGGGCGGGCGGTCAGGTGGTCGATGACCAGGCTGTACAGGGCGTCGGTGTCGGTCACCGCGACGTGCAGCAGGACGTCCTCGTGGCCGGTGACGAGGTACGCGTCGAGCGTCTCGTGCAGACCGGCTGCGTAGGCGAGGAACGCGTCGATCCGGTCGCGTGTGGGTGGCCGGATGCGGACCGAGACCAGGGCCTGCACCTCACGACCCAGCGCCCTCAGGGACACCTCGGCGTGGTAGCCGGTCAGGATCCCGCGCCGGTGGAGCGCGCGCACCCGTTCCAGCGCCGTGGAAGGGGCGACCCCGACGCGCCGTGCGAGCTCCCGGTTGGTGATGCTGGCGTCGGCCTGGAGCTCGTGGACCAGGGCCTGATCGATCTCGTCCATCGGTCGCCTCGCTCCCGAGTTCACGGAACATCGTTCGGTCGTGCCGCGATCGAGCTGCTCAGAACCCTAGCGTTCCCCGCGGACGCCGAAGAGTGGCGAACATCGTGCGGAGCTGCTGGACCGGGGCGCGTCATCGTCGACACTGCTCGCACAGACTCCGAACGATCGGTGCAGTGATGGCGGCAGTGACGACGACCCGCACGGACAGTGCCGAGCAGCAGCGTCTGGAGCTGGCCGAGCTGCTTCGGCGCTTCGAGACCTCGCGCCGGGACGAGCTCGCGGCGCTGTGTGGCAGCGCCGGAGACTCGGTGCAGCGCCTCGCCGACCGTGGTCAGGTGCCGGGCTACCTCGTCGTCGAGCCGCAGGACCCGGCGCCGGTGGTCGAGCGCACCGTGCTCGCCGTTCTGCGGCGCCTGTCGGGCTTCACCCGCTGATCACCTCGCGGTCTGGTCGCCCTCGGTGGCGGTCGCGGTCGACGAGGCTGAACGCGCCGACGAGTCCGGTCAGCAGGCCCGTGGCCAGCCCGAGCATCGGACGGCCTTGACCGTGGCGTCCGCTCCGAGCGGTGCGGACCGTGACGATCAGCAAGGCTGGGAAGAGCAGCACCGAGACGATCTCACCCCCCCGTCCGTCCGAGGTGGCGTCGCGGGTGGCATGGTCTGTCCTGCGCTCGGGGCAGCATCGCGGACGCTACGAAGATGAGGCACATCCGGTCACCACCCGTTCCGGGTGAACCCCGCTCCGCGACGCTCGACCCCTGGGCCTTCGGACCGCAGCGGGCGGTGGATGTGGCCGTTCGCCAGGGGCGGCGGTCGCTCCGCCCGGTACCGTGGACTCGGCGCACCGGATCGGGACCCGTTGCCTCGGGAGAACCGTCAACGCCGGAGCGTGGGGACATCAGCCATGGCCGGACACGACGCCGCCCTGGATCGGGTGGACGCGCGGGCTCCGCGCCCGGCCCGTCCCCGGCTGCGCGGGTGGATCCACACCGCCGCGGCACCGGTGGCCGTGGTCGTGGCCGTCGAGCTGTTCCGGGCGGCCGCCCCGGGTGCGTCCCGCTGGAGCGTCGCGGTGTTCGGCATCGCCCTGATCGGCCTGTTCACCACCTCGGGGCTGTACCACGCGCCGAACTGGCCGATGCGCGTGGCACGGCAGCTGGCGCGCGCGGACGTGGCCATGATCCAGCTGTTCATCGCTGCCACCTTCACCCCCGTCGCGGTCCACACCCTGAGTGGGGCGTGGCGGACCTGGAGCCTGGTGGTGGCCTGGGTCGTCGCGGTGATCGGCGCCGGTGTCGCCGCATCGCCCGTCAAGGGACCGCGCTGGTTGACGGTGGCGGCCTATGCCTCGTTCGGAGCGCTGGGCGCGATCCCGCTGATGGCGATGGCCGACCGGCTGCCGCTGCCGGGCGTGGTGCTGGTGCTCGTCGGTGGGGCCATCTACCTCGTCGGTGGGGTCGTCTACGCGCGGCGAGCCCCGGATCCCTGGCCGCACTGGTTCGGGTTCCACGAGGTCTTCCACCTGCTGGTGGTCGTTGGCGGTGCGGCGCACGTCATCGCGATCTGGCGCTACGCCCTGCCGCTGGCCTGATCCGCTGTCGCGCGCCGGTTCAGGTCCCTGGCGAGGCCATCGTGATCCCGCTCCTGCCCGTGCGGATCCTGTGGGTCAACCTCCTGACCGCCACCGCACCCGCGTCGTCGATGGCGGTGGACCCGCCGCCGGACGACGTGTTGCGCCGCCCGCCTCGGGGGTTCGAGGACCGCGTGCTCGACACCGGGATGTGGCACGGGACCGCGTAGGTCAGCGCGTTCCACCGCCCGTTCACCAGCGCCTGGATGTGGGCCGACGAGGCCAAGGAGCTCCTCCAGCGGTGGCTGCGGCCATGACCTCCAGGATCGTGGGTAGGAAGGTCCCGAGCAGCTCGGGTGGCAGGTCATGGCCCATGCCGGGGACCTCGACGTAGCGTGAGTCGCGGATGGCGGCCGCGACGGCCCGCCCCCCGGAGACGTCGATGAGCGGGTCCACGGCGCCGTGCACGACCACGGTCGGGACGGCGAGCTCGCGCAGGTCCGGGGTGCGGTCCGGGTCAGCGAGGATCGCCGCGAGCTGCCGGGCGGTACCCGCCGGGTGCACGCCGCGGGCGTACTCGGCCCGGACCATCGCCTGCACCCGCGTCGGGTCGACCAGCCCCGGGCTGCCGGTGGCTTCCGCGGCGGCGAGCTGGTGGGCGAGCAGGCCGTCGAGGCCGTCGGGTGCGGGGGTGGTCAGCACCCAGCTCACGCCCTCGTGCGGCAGCCCTACCGACCAGTCACCGGTCGTGGTCATCACCAGGTGGAGCGTGGCGACCCGATCGGGCCAGTCGATCGCGATGCGCTGGGCGATCATGCCGCCCATCGACACCCCAAGGACGTGGGCTCGGGTGACCTCGAGGTGGTCGAGGAGTCCGACGAGGTCGCCGGCGAGGTCGGTGAGGGAGTAGACCGCCGCAGGCGTTCCCTCCGGGGTGCGCTCGAGACCGGCGAGCCCACCCGGCAGCACGGTCGAACGTCCGGTGTCGCGGTTGTCGGCCGTAACGGTCCGGTAGCCGGCCTCGTGCAGCTGCGCGATGAGCTCCGGTGGCCAGCTGATGCGCGGCATCCCGAGGCCGGCCACCAGCAGCACCACCTCACCGTCCGCGGGCCCGGCGATGTGCACGTCGAGGGTGACGGCTCCGACGGTGACCGGGGTGCCTTCCAACGGTCCGGCGAGCCGGCGGGCGGTGTCGTCGTCCACGTGGCGGCCACTCCAGGTCGATCGGGTCGATCGGGTCGATCGGGTCGGTCGGACGAGCCTACGGTCCCGCGGCCACCCTCACCTTCGCCTGGCGGAGCCGGTCAGCTCCGGGGGTGCTCGCGCGCGACCGCGGCGCCGATCTGGTGCAGCATCGACTCCTCGGGGGCACCCATCCCCCAGAAGGCGTGCTGGGAGCCCTGCCCGACCTGCTCGTACACCTCGGCCAGGTGCCAGGGCATCGGATCCCAGACGCCGATGGCCCGCAGGTGGCTGCGACCGGCATGGGTGTAGACCACGAGCTGGCTCTTCGCGCGGCCCATGAAGTGGCCCTCGTGGCTGACCAGCGCGAGCACGGCGTGCACGTCGGCACCGTCGGGGGCTCGTTCCTCGCGGCGAAGCCGAGCCGCAGCGGGGTCAACCAGGCGTCCCCGGCCTCCTCGTCCGCCGAGGTGGCGAGCTGGTCGACCGGAGCTGGTCGGCAGCTGGGGCGTCGTGTGGGGCGAGCGGACCCAGCTGGGCCTGCCGCCGCCGGCGAGCAGGGCGTCGCCATCGAGGGTTCCCGCCGCGCCCCCGCCGCGGCTGCGAGCAGGTGGGTGATCGCCATCCGTGGTCCTCCCGGTCGTCGCGGGCGCGCTCGCGACGGCATCAGGATGCCGGGCCGCGCACCGCAACGTCGCGCATCCCGCGTTCGCGGCGGCGGTGCCCAGGGACTTGGCGCGGCAGATGACCATTGCGACCTGCCACGCCTGGTGGGATGCTCGAAGGGCCGTGGGGTTCGCGCTGCCGTGCCGACGAGACACGAGGTCGCGAACGACCACGGTACACGGGAGCTTGAGAGAAGGGCTTCGTCATGAACCGACTCTTGCCACGCACGCACGTCCAGCCGAGCCTGCCGGAGAGCTACGCGTTCGATGAGTTCCACCACCTCCGGGAGCAGTTGCTGGCCGGCCTCCCGCACCCCCACATGCGGCCCGGCGCGTGGTCCCACGCCCTGGCGGACCTCGAGGAACACGAGGACGCGTTCCTCGTCGAGGTCGAGGTCCCGGGGTTCGACCGCGACGACCTCAGCATCGAGATGGAGGGTCGCCGCCTGATCGTCCAGGCGGAGCGCGAGGAGCCGGAGCGCCGGGGGATCCTGCGCAGCTCCACGCGCAAGAGCGGCCTGGTGCGCCACGAGGTGGTGCTGCCGGCCGCGGTCGATGAGGAGGCGATCGAGGCCTCCCTGGCTCGTGGGGTGCTCAGCATCCGGCTGCCCAAGACCGAGACGGCGGGACGTCGACGCATCGAGATCGCCTGACCGCCGACCGATCGCGCCGGCCTGACTGAGTGCGGGCCGTGGTCCTCCTACGGCCTGCACTCGGATAGGGCTCGGTCGTCGGCGCTCGGCAACGGTGTCGTGCGAGGGGCTCGCCGTCGGTGAGCCGGCCGTGTCGCACGGGCTCCCTAGGCTGCCACCGAACGTCAGCCCGTTCCTTGCCCGGAGCTATGCGGTTGGAGCCCACCACCTCGACGGACGCGACCCTGCCTGCGGCACCGTCGCCGGGCGACCTGCTGGCGGCGCACACCCTGGATCACCGCCTGCGCCTGTTCGCGTGGCTCAGTGGTCCCGATCGCCAGCTGTACCTGTGGCTGCTGCGGGTGTTCGACCGGGCACGTCGCGCCTACGAGGTCCGGCTCACGACCGCACAGATCCAGGCGGCCATGGACGAGTTCGCCGACGCCGATCCGACCGTGCCCGCAGCGAGCGACCTCACCGGCAGCCTCGATGCGCTCGTGGACTGGGGCGTGCTCGACCGCAGCCAGGACACCGGGCGGGTCACGAGCATCGCCGAGTACCGGCGCC
Organism: Nitriliruptoraceae bacterium; assembly: GCA_047921175.1. Taxonomy (GTDB): domain Bacteria; phylum Actinomycetota; class Nitriliruptoria; order Nitriliruptorales; family Nitriliruptoraceae; genus T1Sed10-7. The sequence goes on from JBLRWQ010000038.1 coordinate 15,654, forward strand.
GCGCGTCGGTCTACCAGCTCACCGAGCTCGGCTTCCTCGCCCACAACGCGGTCGAGCGGGTCATCGCTGCCCGTCCGGACGAGGCGCAGCTGAAGGCCATCGCGCTCGGCACGATCCTGGAGGACCTCGCCGCGCTGCGCGAGGCCAACCTCGCCGGCGATCCCGTCGCGGTGCACCGCCTCCTCGACCGCCTCCACGGGGTCCTGACCGACCTCGCCGACCGGGCCGCCCGGTTCTACCTCGTCATCGGGGAGCTGGCCCGGACCGAGGACGCGCGCCCGGAGACCTTCCTGCGGCACAAGGACCTGCTGCTCGACCACCTGCGCACCTTCCACGCCGAGCTGTCCCGCTACGGGCCGCTGATCGGCGCCGCGGTGGAGGCGGTGCGGCAGACGGGCGAGGACGCGCTGGCGGAGCTGGCTGCCCAGGCTGATCCGTCGCCCTTCGCCACCCCGGTCGAGCGTGCGGCGAGGTGGCGTGAGCACTGGGACGGGATCGTGGCCTGGTTCGTCGGGGACGCGGAGCATCGCGCCACCATCGACCGACTGGACGCCCGCACCACCTCGGCGATCGCGGACCTTGCCGCACTCCTGCGACAGGTGACCGAGGCGCGGCGCTCCGGGGTGAGCCGAGACGCGCAGCTACGTGAGCTCGCCGCATGGTGTTGGGCCGCCCCGTCCGACACCGACGCCGCAGCGCTGTGGTCGGTTGCCGCGGGGGTCCGCTCGGCTCGTCACCTCGCCCTCGCCGCCGATGATCCCGAGGTGACCCGTGCCGATCGCAGCTGGTGGCAGGCGCCGCCGGTGCCGGTCTCGACGACCCTGCGTGAGCACGGACGGGCGCCGAGCCCCGGCCGGCCCGCGCCGCTGCCCGACGACCGGCTCGCCCGCGAGTACGGGCGTCGGCGGCAGCTCGCGCAGCGCGCCGCCCAGGCCGCGGCGGCGCGCAGCCTGCTCGAGGCGCCCCTGCCCGATCTCGTGCTCGTCGACCAGGAGGTCGCGCTGCTCCTGCGTCTGCTCGACCGCGCGCTGCAGACCCGCACGGTCACCTCCGGCCGGATCCACGCCGATAGCAGCGATGTCGGGATCCGGTTGCGGCTGCGCCCGGACCCGGCCGGCTCGCGGGTTCGGACCCGCACCGGCGTGCTCACGCTCCCCGAGGTCCGGCTGGAGCTCGAGGAGGTGACGCGGTGATCGCCGAGCAGGTCCGCGACACCGACCTCGCGGACTACCAGCGGGCGGTGCGGCTGCTGCTGCTCCACCCGCTGGTGACCACGACCTTCCCTGATCGTGCCGCGCTGCCGCTCGTGCGACGGTTCTCCGTCCAGCTCGCCGACGACCTCGCCACACTGGCGGGCTACCGGCTCGAGTTGGCCGCCACCTGTGCCCGCCTGCTGCGGCCGATCGACCGCATCGACGACACCCAGCGGCTCGTACGCCGACGCGACCGCAAGCCCTTCGACCGCCGTCGCTACGCCTACCTGGCCCTGGTCCTCGCCGCGCTCGGCCGCGCTGGCACGCAGGTCGCGCTCACCGAGCTCGCCGACGCGCTCAAGCGTCGTGCTGCGGAGATCGAGGGGCTCGGGTTCGACCCGGACCAGTACCGGCACCGGCTCGCGTTCGTCGACGTGGTCCGCCACCTGCTCGAGCTGGGCGGCCTCCGTGAGGTCGAGGTCTCGACCATCGACTGGGTCCGCGACCCGGAGGCGGGCGAGGCGCTCTACGACCTCGACCGGGACGTGCTCCACCTGGTCGCCGTCCCGCCGCGGGTGCTGCAGCACGTCACCTCGGTCCGTGCGCTGCTGTCGGACGACGGTCGCAGCGACAACGCGGACACCAGCACCGCAGCCCGCCGGGCGGCGACCCGACGCCGGCTGGCACGGCTGCTGCTGGAGCACCCCGTGGTCTACCTCGACGACCTCGATGATGCCGCGCGGACCTACCTGATCCAGCAGGGACGTGCCCTCGGCGAGGATCTCCGTCGGCTGACGGGCGGCCAGCTGGAACGTCGGGCAGAAGGCACCGCGCTGATCGACGCCACAGGTGGGTTCAGCGACCGGCGTTTCCCGAGCGGCGGGACCGTGGCACAGGTGGCGCTCCTGCTCGCCGACGACATGAGCACCGCGGTCGGAGCCGACGGGAGCCCCGAGGTGGCGACAGCGACGGTGCCGCACCTCGACGACCGCACCGGTGAGGCGTGCGACCGGCTCGACGCAGCGCGACCGACGCCGCCGCGTTCGGCCGATGAGGCCGCTGCGTCCGACCCCGAGCCGCACGGAGCCGGGCGGGAGCGGCCCCAGGGGCCGCTCCTCACCGACGCGTGGCTGCAGGAACGGGTCGAGCAGCTGTGCACCACCCATGGCCGGCGCTTCGCCGCCGACCTCCGCGACGATCCGCCGGCCCTCACCGCTGCGGCGCTGGAGGTCCTGGCCAGCTTCGACCTCGTGCGGCAGGTACCGGGCGGGGTCGTGGCCCGTCCCGCGCTCGCTCGCTACCGCGACCTCGTCGTCGCCGTCGCGGCACCACCCGCCACGCAGACCTCGTTGCTCGACGGACCCGCCGACCACCACGCCGCACCGCCCGGCCCCACCGAGGAGCCACGATGACCGTCGCCCCGCGCTTCCGTCCGACCCGCGCCGGCGTCATCGGCCTGTGGGACTACCGTGACGCGGCCTTCGCCTTCGCCGACGGGCGGCTGGTGCTGCGGGGCGCCAACGGCTCCGGCAAGACCAAGGCGCTGGAGGTGCTGTTCCCCTTCGTGCTGGACGGCCGGCTCGACCCCCGCCGCCTCGACCCGTTCTCCGGCGAGAACCGGACCATGAAGGCGAACCTGCTGTGGCGCGGCGGCGACGTCGGTCACGGCTACGCATGGCTCGAGTTCGCCCGGCCGACGGGCGCCGACGGCACGATCCGCTACGTCACGGTCGGCGTCGGGCTCCAGGCGCAGCGGCACCGCCCGAGCCCGAGGTCCTGGTTCTTCGTCACCGACGGTCGGGTCGGCGAGGACCTCGTGCTGGTCGACCCGGATGGTCGCCCGCGCACGAAGAAGGCGCTCGCCGCCGCACTCGGTGACGGCGTGGTGCTGGAGCGGGCGAGCGAACACCGGCGGCGCGTCGACGAGGTGCTGTTCGGCCTCGGCCCGGAACGCTACGAGGCCATGCTCGACCTGGTCCTCACCCTGCGTCGGCCCATGCTCGCCAAGGACCTCGACCCGAAGTCGCTGTCGGAGACCCTGAGCCGCGGGCTGCGGCCCCTGGACGAGGACCTCATCGAGCAGGTGGCCCGCTCCTTCGACGACCTCGAAGCCGTCCAGCGTGACCTGGATCGGCTGATCGCCGCGGACGAGGCCACCGCCGCGTTCGTGACCGACTACCGCGGCTACCTCAGGACCCAGGCCCGTTACCGCGCCGATCGCGCCATCGACGCGGTCGCCGACCAGCGCGCCGCCGAGCAGCGACGCGATGCAGCGGCGCAGGCACTCGACGGGACCCGGGCGGAGGAGGCCATGGCCGAGGCCGAAGCGACCGCGATCGACGTTCGGCTGGCGACCGGTCGCGCCCGCCGTGATGCGCTCAAGGCGAGCGACGCGTTCCGGACCGCGGCACAGCTCCAGCATCTCGAGCAGGCCGTCCGCGACCTCGAGGAGGAACGGCAGCGCGCCGAGGTCCGCGCATCCCACGCCGTCGAGGCGGCGACGCAGGCGGCCGCTGACCATCAGCGGGCCGCCGACGACCTCCGTCGGGCTGATGCCGAGGTGGCACGCCTCGTGCCGCGCGTGCTCTCCAGCGCGACCGCTGCCGGGGTCGTCTGGACCGAGGAGGACGGCGCCGCAGCACCCGAGGAGGTGCGGCAGCGCATCGCCGGTCGTGCCGCGGCGCGCCATGCTGACCTCGACGCGGTCCGCGAGGCGCTGGATGCCCTACACGAGGCCGAACGCCGGGTCGCCAGCGCTGAGGCGGCCCAGGAGGCCGCGGAGACCGCGGAGGGGCTCGCCCGTGCGCACCTGGACGAAGCGGAGCGTGCGAGTGCAGCCGCCCGTACCGCACTCCAGCGGGAGGTCGACGAGTGGGCCGCTGCGCAGCCGGTGGTGACGGACGAGGATGGGGCGGCGCTCCGAGCCGCGGTCGAGCGGCTGGGAGAGGAGACCGCGCCGAGCCTGCTGGAGGTGTGGAGCGCCCGGCTCGAGCCGCGCCGCTCGGCAGCGGCCCTGGAGAGGGCGACCCACCGCACGACGGCAGGGGCGCTGGCCGAGCAGGGCGAGGTGCTCCGCGGGCGCCGACAGGCGATCGCCGAGGAACGCGACGATGCGCCCCCGCCGCCGGTGTGGCGTCGCGGCGACCGTCTGGACCGAGCTGGTGCGCCGCTGTGGCGCCTGGTCCGGTTCGCTGACGACCTCGCGCCGGCGCGCGCGGCCGCGGTGGAGGCCGCGCTCGAGGCGGCGGGGCTGCTCGATGCCTGGGTCCATTCCGACGGGCGCGTCGGCCACGACGAGCACGACAGCGTCCTGATCGCGGTCCCGTCAGCCGCGGGGGGCCCGCCGGCGGTGGGCGGATCCCGGACCCTGGCCGAGGTCCTCGTTCCCGAGACACAGGACCATGTCGCTCCGCAGGTCGTCGCGAGGTTGCTCTCGGCCGTCGCGGTCTCGGATGGTCCCGCCCCCGGATCCGGTGACGAGCAGGGCGATGCCGGTCCAGCCGTCTCGGTCACCCTGGACGGTCGCTACCGGCTCGGCCCGCTGGCCGGCCACCACCGTGTCGACGCGCCGCGCTACATCGGCGCCACCGCCCGGGCTGCACACCGTGCTGCGCGCATCGCCGCGCTGGACGCCGAGCTGGCCGAGCTCGATGCCGAGGCCGCGAGGACCCAGCAGCTCCTCGATGAGGTGGAAGCGTGGCTGGCCACCGCCGATCAGGCGACCGTGTCGCTCCCGGCCACCTCGACCCTGGTGACGCAGCTGCGGCAGCGCGACATCGCCATCGGCCGCCAGCAGCAGGCACGGCAGGCGCTGGCGGACGCAACGGCTGCGGCGGAGGCGGCGCGCCGGGCCGTCAACGACCGCCGCCGGGCGTTCCAGGACATCGCGCGCGCCCGTGCCCTGCCAGCCAGCCGCGACGGCCTCGCCCAGGTGGCGGCCGCCCTGGGACGTTTCGAGACCGACGGGTCGTCGCTCGCAGCCGGGGTGTCCCTGGCCCTCGACCGGCAGCGGACCGCCGCCGCTGCGGCGGCGCGCACCGAGCAGGCAGAGGGGACCGCCGAGGCAGCCCGAGCCGACGCGCGTGCGCGCCGCCAGCGTCGCGACGCACGCCAGGTCGAGCTGACCACCCTGCAGGAACGTATGGGCAGCGATGTCCAGGCGGTGCTCGAGGAGCTGCACGCCGTCGAGGACGACCTGCGTACGGCCGAGACGGACCGGGCCACCGCGCAGGCACACGCACGAGAAGCAGCCGCGAGGCGTGGTCAGGCGGAGGGCGAGGTCCGCGCGGCCGGTGAGGCGCTCACCGCGAGCGGCGAGCGGGTCCAGGCCGCCCAGCGTCGGCTCACGGTGCTCGGTCGCGACGACCTGGCTGGCCCCCTCGGTCTCGACGTCCCGGACGATGCCGACCCGGACACCCTGCTCGAGGCGGTCGACCGGCTGGTGGTCGGTGTCTCCGGCGCGGGGGAGCGGCGCAAGGCGGCGCAGACGCGCATCACCCGGAGCCTCGAGGAGCTCGACCACGCGCTCGGCAGCGGGTACCGACCGTCCTGGGACGTCGAGGATGACCTCATCGTCGTGACCATCGCCGACGACCTCGGGGAGCGGTCGGTGGCGGCCTTCGCGACGGAGCTGACCGGGCAGCGCGCCGACCAGGAGGCCCTGCTGACGGCGCGCGAGCGGGCGGTGTTCGAGGACGCCCTGCTCACCTCCGTCTGCGGACAGATCCACCACCGGACCCAGGCGACCCGGGACCTCGTGTCCGCGATGGACGCGCAGATGCGGGCCCGACGGCTCTCGTCCGGTCACACGGTCGGGGTCGCCTGGCGAGCGGAGGACGCGGCGACCGCGGAGTGGAAGCGGGTGCACCGCCTGCTCGATCAGGACCCGGCCCACTTCGGTCCCGATCAGCTGGAGGCGTTGCGTCGGCACTTCTCCCAGGAGATCAAGGCGGCCCGTGCCGCGCACCCGCAGACGCCCTACCGGGAGCTGCTGGCCGAGGTGCTCGACTACCGCCGGTGGCGTCGCTTCGAGCTGTTCCTCGTCGAGGCCGATGGGTCGCAGGCGCTGCTGACCCGGGCACGGCACGCCCGCCTGTCCGGTGGGGAGAAGGCCGCCTCGCTGCACCTGCCACTGTTCGCCGCCGCGCACGCGGCCTTCGCCGCCGGCTCGCCGACCTGCCCCCGGCTGCTCGCCCTCGACGAGGCCTTCGCCGGCATCGACGACCAGGGCCGCTCCGAGCTGCTCTCACTGTCGGTCGCGTTCGACCTCGATCTGTTCATGACCGGCTTCGACCTGTGGGCGGTGGACCGTGCCGTGCCGGGGGTCGCCCACTACGACCTGCTCCATCTCGCCGACGAGCACGCCGTGTCGTCCCTGCTGATCCTGTGGACCGGCGAGGAGCTGGTCGAGGGGCCGGACGCCGAGGTGGAGCTGGCACGGACGTGGACGCTGTCGTGACCCGGTCAGCGGATGGTCGGGGCCTGCCGGCACGGCTCGCCGGCGACGAGCTCGCGGTGCTCTGGGAGCGCTGCTGGCGGGCGATGGCCCGTGCCGGACCGCAACGGTGGGCTGGCGTCACGGTGCGGATCCCGCTCGAGGACGACGGGGCGCGTCGGGCGGTCGCCGGCATCCTCGGACGGCCTCTCCGTCCCGGCACGGTGACGACCGCGATCGTGCTCGGCCAGCTCGATGCGTTGCTGCGACGGGCCGATCCCGACTGGGGCCTGCGCACGGTGGTCGAGCGCGCGCATGGCCCGCTCCCCGACCGCGTCGGGGACGCCGCGGCGCGGGACCGCGCGATCGCTGCCGTGCGTGACCAGGCGCGCTCCCTCGCCCCGGACGAGGCGTGGGTCGACGCCTGGCTGGCGGACCTCGACACGGGGATGCTCACCCGGCTGCACACCCGGGGGGAGCTCGGGCTGCTGCCGGTGGCGGCCCGGGCCCTGGCTGCGCTGCCTGCCGAGGGGGTCCCGCTGCCGGTGTTCGCCGCCCGCCTGACCGGGGACACCAAGGCGCTCGGGGCCACCACCCTCTCGGGCCTGGTGCTGCGCGGCCTCGCGCTGCGGCTGGACGAACCCATCCCCCGCTCCGCGGCCCAGCGGCGGGCGCTGTGGGAAGCGGCCGGGGTCGTCCCGGACGACCTCGCCAGCCAGGCCCTCGTCCTCAACCTCACGCCGACGGGCGGCGCGCTCGGACGGTGGCTGACCGAGGCGGCGGCGTTGGGGCTGCCCTTCCGCATCACCCTCCAGCAGCTCAGCCGTTCGCCGCTCGAGCACGGTGAGGTCGGCGCCGTGTACGTGTGCGAGAACCCGGCGGTGCTCCGCGCGGCGGCGGAGCGGCTGGGTGCCGCCAGCCCGGCCGTGGTGTGCACCGAGGGCCGACCGTCCCTGGCCTGCCTGCAGGTGCTGGACGGGCTGGTCCGCGCAGGCGCGGAGGTCCGGTACCACGGCGACTTCGACTGGCCGGGCCTGCGGATCGGCGCGTCGGTCCTCGCGGCAACGGGGGGTCTGCCGTGGCGCTTCGGGGCCGGTGACTACCTCGATGCCGTCGCAGCGCTGGAGCCCGGGTTGGACCTGCACGGAGCAGCGGCCGACAGCCCGTGGGACCACGACCTGGCGCGCGTCATGGCCGAGGTCGGACGTACGGTCTTCGAGGAGGATGTGCTCGATCTGTTGCTGGCGGACCTCGCCGGATCGGCACGTTGACGGGGAACGGGAGCTGCCAGCTGCGAGCGAGGCCAGACTCGTGGACACCGTCACGATCAGTGCGCTGCTCGAGCAGATCCGCGAGCTCATCATCGAGCCGGGCGTTGCCGGTGGGTGATGGCCCCTCGCCCTGCGCCGGACGCGGGCGGCCCCGACCGGTCGCAGGCACGTGGATGTTGCCGGGTGCAGCGCCCGCTTCCCGGCCGGTGTGACCTCACTACGCTCGGTGGCCGGCGCTGGGGGTCGATGTGGCGGAGCTGTACTGGGGGACGACGACCGACTTCGTCGCCCACACGAAGCAGAACGAGATCGCGGGCCGCCTCAAGCAGGCCTTCTTCGACCACTACGGCTGGAACCCGCCGGAGAGCGAGGTGCGGTCCTGGCGGAACTCGCTGAAGGCCCTGTCGAACGCGATCGAGCTCGGGGGGCTCGACGACCATGGCCTGCTGCTGGAGTACCAGCTGCCGCTGACCTCGAAGCGGCTGGACGCGATGATCACCGGTCACGACCGCGAGGGCCGGCCGGCTGCGGTGATCGTGGAGCTCAAGCAGTGGAGCGAGGACGTCGCCCCGTCCCGGGTGGAGGACATGGTGACGGTGCGCTACGGCTCCGGCCGGAAGGAGACGCTGCACCCTTCGGCGCAGGTCGGCCAGTACCGGCAGTACCTGTCCGACGCGCACGAGACGTTCCACGAGGGCAACGTCATCCTCCGTGCCTGCTCCTACCTGCATGACTTCGCGCACGACGACCGGTCGGAGCTGCTGTCACCTCGGCATGCGAACGTGTTGGGTCTGTACCCGCTGTTCGCGGGGGATCGGGTCACGGAGCTGGTCGCTTTCCTCGACGACCACCTCGGCGACGGGCGGGGGATCGGGGTGCTGCGCTCCGTGCGGGAGGGCAGGTACCGGCCGCACAAGAAGCTGCTCGACCACACCGCGCAGATGATCCAGGGCGAGCCGTCCTACGTCCTGCTCGATGAGCAGCAGGTGGTGTTCAAGTCCATCCTCGCGCGTGTCGCCGAGGCCCGCGACCTCGACACCAAGGCCATCTTCGTGGTCCGGGGTGGGCCGGGGACGGGCAAGTCCGTGATCGCGCTGAACCTGGTGGCGGAGCTCGCGGCCAACGGCTACGCGGTCCATCACGCGACCGGCTCGGCGGCGTTCACCAACACCGTCCGCAAGCGGGTCGGCACCCGCGCGGCCGGGATGTTCACGTTCTTCAACTCCTACCTCAACGCCGAGGACGACACCCTGGACGTGCTGGTCTGCGACGAGGCGCACCGGATCCGCAAGCACTCCTGGGACCGGTTCCGCAAGAAGCAGGCGATCGACCCGGACCGCCCCCAGCTGGATGAGCTGCTGTCGGTGGCCCGGGTCGGGGTGTTCTTCATCGACGACCTGCAGGCGGTCAAGCGCGACGAGATCGGCAACTCCGACGACATCGAACGCCTCGCCGCAGACCACGGTGCCGAGGTGCACGAGTTCCAGCTCGAGGCGCAGTTCCGGTGTGGTGGCTCGGACGGGTTCGTGCGCTGGGTCGAGTCCACCCTCGGCATCCGTCGGACCGCCAACGCCCTGTGGACCGGGGACGACAACTTCGAGGTGGACATCGTCGACTCGCCCGCGGAGCTCGAGGCGATGATCCGCCACCGCGCCGATGAAGGGCACACCGCCCGGCTGGTCGCCGGCTACTGCTGGCCGTGGTCCGCGCCGCGTGACGACGGCACGCTCGCCCCGGACGTGGCGATCGAGGGTTGGGAGCGGCCCTGGAACGCCCGCCCCACCGCGACCGGGCTGGCGGAGGGCATCCCGAAGTCGTACTTCTGGGCCAGCGAGCCGGGCGGGATCGACCAGGTCGGCTGCATCTACACCGCCCAGGGCTTCGAGGTCGACTACGTCGGCGTCATCTTCGGCAACGACCTCGTCTACCGGCCGCGGGAGGGCTGGGTCGGCCGCAAGCGGTTCTCCTACGACGGTGGGCTGAAGCGCGGCACGAGCGATGAGGACTTCACCCGGCTGGTCAAGAACACCTACCGGGTGCTGCTCTCCCGGGGCTTGCAGGGCTGCTACCTCTACTTCACCGACGAGAGGACGCGCGACTTCGTGGAGAGCCGCATCGACCGGCTGGCGGTGGAGCTCGCTGCGGAGCGGGCAGGCGACTACACCGAGGTGGCACCGTGACCCGGGACGGCGTGGACGAGCTCCGGCAGCGGTTGCGCGCGTTCGCGGCGGAGCGGGACTGGGAGCAGTTCCACACGCCGAAGAACCTGGCGATGGCACTGGCCGGCGAGGTCGGGGAGCTGCTCGAGATCTTCCAGTGGCTCACCCCCGAGCAGGCCGCCGAGGTGATGGCGTCCGACCGGGCCGACGACGTCTGCGACGAGCTCGCCGACGTGACCATCTACCTCGTGCGCCTCGCCGACATCCTCGGCGTCGACCTCCTCGAGGTCGCACGCGCCAAGCTGGAACGCAACCACGACCGGTTCCCGCCCGGCGACGTCCACGGCCGGGCCGATGTCCCGCCTGCAGGCGTCTGACCCTGCGGCCGGCTAGCGGCCCCGGTGTCCGAGCCGCGACTCGCGTCGACGGCCACGCTGCTTCGGTTCCGGTGCGCCCGAGCCGACCAGGGTCTTGCCGATCAGCTTGGGGTCGGCCTCCAGCTTCGGCAGCGGCCGCTCGTCGTTCCCATCCTCGCCGTGTGGGGCTCGTGATCTCTCGGTCCGGCACCCATCACGCAGCTCCTCCCGACAGGACGTCGATGACGGCGACCGTCGTCGCGAGCGGCAACAGCACGACCTCTTCGTACGTGCTTGGGACGCGCGTCAATATCGTCAATGACATAAGCTCGATGCACATTGACGAACGGAACAACTGTGGCGACGCTTCTTGAGCGTTACCAGCAAGCCCCCGCGGACGTGAGGCGTCAGGTCGACCTGCTGTTGCGCCAAGCCGAGGACGATCGGGTATGGGCCCAGCAGCTCGGTCCGGCCTACAGCCAGGGGCAGGTCGCCGAGCTGTTGGGTAAGTCGAAGCAGGCCGTCTCGACCGACAAGGGCCTGCTGCGCCTCGAGATGCGCGACGGCCGCGTCGGCTACCCGGTCTTCCAGTTCGAGGGCGACCGGATCCTGCCGGGGATGCAGAACATCGTGCGAGCCCTGTCCTCCGTTGCTGCGACGAGCTGGACGGTCGCCTCGTGGCTGACCAGCCCCTCGTCCGACCTCGGTGGCAAGACGCCACTCGAGAGACTGCGCCGTGGCGACGTGTCCGACGTGAGTAGGGTCGCGGATCGGCTCGCGGCTTCCTGGGCCCACTGATGCCGCTCGGCGAGCCACCGGCGGCGGCCAGCAGCCTGACGGACCACCCGCCCCGGAGCCTTGCCGGCACGGAGCTCGTTCGCGTGTGGCGGAGGCACCTGGCCAACGGAGCCGTCCGGGCGTCGCCGTGGTGGTTCGCGTCCGCGCCGGCCGACCCCTACGTCGGTGGCCGGTTCGACCTGCCCGCGCCCGCTGGGGCCTGCTACCTCGCCGGAACGGTCGCAGGTGCGGTCCTCGAGGCCTTGCAGGTCCACCTGGCCAACCTGCCCGCCGCCGAGTTGGCAGCCCGGGGTGCCGTGCGAGCCGAGGTGCCAGCGGGGATGCCGCCCGCGGCTGACCTGACGGACCCGGTGGGCGTGCAGTTGGGGTTGGCATCGGCGGTGTGGGCCGGGACGGATCGGCCGCTCACCCAGCGGTGGGCGGCAGCGTTCCGACGTGACGGTTGGTGGGCGCTGCACGGCGGCATCCAGCACGACCTGACCGGGACGCTTCGCGGCGTGTCACTGTTCGACCAGGCCGGCGAGCACGAACCCACCCACGCCGGACCGTGGACGCTCGACGAGGTCGACCTGCTCGACGACCAGACCCTGGTCGAGTTGGCCGACGTCGGTGTGGTCGTGCGGGGCCCCGGGAACCTGCCGCCGGCCCCGACACCGTGACACCACCCGTGCCTCGCAGGCGACGCCGATGCCGTGGTCACGCCATCGGGGACACCGCGATCCGGCTCGCGGATGCCTTTGGAACCTCCGCGGAGTTCTGGATCCGCCTCCAGGGTGGCTACGAGCTCGCCCGAGCACGTGAGGCACGTGTCGCCTGACCAGCGCTAGCAGTCGTCCGAGCGAGCACGAGCCATCGATCCCGCTGCTCGCGCTGTCCGAGAAGTGGTGCGCCTCGCCTACGGCGAGCCTCGGTCGCGCGCGCAGCTTGTCGCGACGCACGTCGCATTGGTCGCCTGCGCCGCCGAACCCGTGACCCGCCCGGGACCACCCACCAGTTCGCTCGGGTCAGGCATCGACCTTCTTGCCGTAGCGTTGCCTTGCCGCCTCCCCGCTCGTGCCGAGCTCGTTACCGATCTTCGTCCATGACTCTCCGGCCTCCCGCGCCTGGAGGACCCGTTCCACGAGTTCGCGCTCGATGAGAGCGCGCCGGTAGGTGGCACGTCGAAGCGCCAGGAGTGCGGGTTCGCCTCGGTCGGCCTCGTGCGGCGCGTAGCCCTCGAACTCATCGGCGAGCTCGTCAGCCCGGGCAACCAGGTCATCGATCGATCGCGGCATCACATCACCTCAGGAATCTCGGTCGAGCGCGCATGGCATGCACGATCGCCAGTTCGTCGTGCCACTCCACGACGCCGACCTCC
>JBLRWQ010000039.1:0-27877 GCA_047921175.1 Nitriliruptoraceae bacterium
CCTCCGCCCACGTGGACCCATCGCGATGGCTCCTTCGCGGAGTGGTAGCTCCAGGGCTGCCCTCGGCCACGGCCCGGCGAGCCTGACAGGGCCCCGTCCTTCCAACCGGTCGACGGGTCGGTGACGGTGTCTCCTGCCAGGCTTCCAAGCGGCCACCCCGCCGCACCGCCCAACCTGCGCGTAACCGCGCGCGCTCCTGCACGTCTGGGTTGGTGTCGCCGCCGGCCGTCAGCCGGCCCCCATGGCGACCGCGCAGGGCAGCGGGGATGTCGAGGGCTTCGACCTCGCCATGTTCAGCCCGAGGACCTTCTCTGCCGCGACCCTGGACGTGCTCCGTCCCCTGGCCCAGCCCTACGACGGGCGGGTGGCGTACCCGGACTGGGTCGTGCGTCCGTGACCGACCTGGCCGGTTCCGGCCACGGGCCGGAGCGTCAGGCAACCGTCTCGCCGGAGCCAGCCGCAGCTGCCAGGGACGTCCCCGCCGCAGCGGCGTCCCTGGCCGCCAAGCTGGGCGAGTTCGCCGGTGCCCTGCCGGAGGACGAGCGTCGCCGGTTGGCGGCCGTGCTGCTCAGCGCGATGGATCCCGTCTCGAGGCGACGATGGGAACCGTCCTCGGACCTGGGTGTAGACCAGGCGGCCTACCTCGACCGGCTGGTGAACCGGAGACGACCCGACGTCACCAAGCGTGAGGAGTGAGCCATGGCTGACCTCAACGTGGTGATGAAGAACTCGCGCCTGTGCAACCTGCGGTGCAGCTACTGCACCGACTGGCGCGCCGGGCCCGGCCAGACCATGACGTTCGAGGTCATGGCCAGCGCGATCGACTTCGCCCTGCAGGACCCACACTACGAGCGGATCACCTTCAACTGGCACGGCGGGGAACCGACCCTGCTGCCCACCGCCTTCTACGAGCAGGTCCTGCAGGTGCAGGCCCGACTGCGGCACCCACACCAGCTCATCACGAACACGATGCAGAGCAACGGCACACGCCTCACACCGGAGCTGATCCGGTTCCTGGAGCGCAACGCGTTCGCGCTAGGCATCAGCCTCGACGGCCCCCAGGAGATCCACGACCGCTACCGGGTGACCGCGGCCGGCGGTCCGACCTTCGAACGGGTCCTGGACGGGATCCGGCTGCTGTCGGACGCCGGGGTGCCGGTGTCGGCGATCATGGTGGTGAGCGATGACGTGCTGGCCGCTGGCGCGGACCGGGTCTTCGACACGTTCCTGTCCCTCGGCCTCACCAGCTTCGCGCTCAACCCGGTCCGGCCCGTCAACCAACCCCTGGCGCCGCCGGCGACCCCGACCCGCAACTACGCGGATCCACCCCGGTACACGGCGTTCCTGCGGCGGCTCGTCGATCGGTGGATCGAGCACGGCGATCCGCGCATCAGGATCCGGGAGGTCACCAGCCTGCTCCAGCGGCTCCGGTCCGAGCTACCGCAGGTCTGCACGCTGGCCGGTGGCTGCTTCGGACTCATCTACCGGGTCGACCCCGATGGGCTTCTCGCGCACTGCGGCCACTTCGACGGCGACGAGCGGTTCGTGCTCGGCAACGTGCTCACCGACGATCTCCCGCGGATCGTGCAGGGGGACCGGTTCGCCGCGCGGGTGCGGGACAACGAGCGGGAGCTCGAGCAGCTCCGGGGGTGCCCCGAGTTCGCGGTCTGCAACGGGTGGTGCCCGCACGACCGCTACCTCTCCGCACGCCACAACCCCGACCACTCCTCGACGTGCTGCGGCCTGTCGGACCTGATCGGCCATCTCCGTGCCCGGCTCGACGACGTCCAGGCGATGTCCACGGCGTCGGTCGACGCCGCGGGACTGGGCGGGCTGCCGGTTCTCACCTAGCCGACGGGAGCCACGCTTGGATGAAGTCCGGCGGCGCACGCGGCCGGCCCGCCCGGCGCTGGCACGTCACCGGCCGGATCACCAGTCGAGCACGCCACAGCCGTCGCATCCTTCGTGCTCGGCCGGCTCGACCTGGACCGTCGCATGCTCGATGCCGTAGTGGGTGCGGAGCAGCGCACGCGTCCGGTCGAGCGCGTCGTGAGCGTCCGCGCCCGGATCCAGCCGGAGATGCACCGAGGCGACCTCCATCCCGGACGTCAGCGTCCACAGGTGCAGGTCGTGCACGTCGGCAACACCGTCGACCTGGTGCAGCTCGCCGCGCAGCTCGGAGAGGTCGATGTCGTGCGGCGCGGCCTGGACGAGCACGCGCACGGCTCGGCTGCCGAGCCTCCAGGCGCGCGGCACGATGAACAGGGCGATGCCGATGGCGAAGATCGGGTCGATGCGCGTGAACCCGGTCGTCTGCACGACCACCGCCGCGGTCACCACGCCCACCGAGGCGATGAGGTCGGCCAGCACCTCGAGGTAGGCGCCCTGTATGTTGAGCGACGCGTCCTTGCCGCCCCGCAGGAGCCAGAACGCCACCAGGTTCACGACCAGCCCGAGTGCGCCGATGACCAGCATGGGGAGGCCGAGCACCTCGGGCGGATCGACCAGGCGTCGGATGGACTCGTAGAGCACGTAGCCGGCCAGGCCGGTCAGGAGCACGGCGTTCGCGAGCGCAGCCAGGATCTCGAGCCGGTACAGCCCGAAGCTGCGTTGGGCGTCGTCGCGGCGGGTGCTGGCCAGGTGGATCGCGGCCACGGCCATCCCGATGCCGAGCACGTCGGTGAGCATGTGGCCGGCATCCGACAGCAGCGCCAGCGAGTTCGTCAGCAGGCCACCCACCAGCTCGACCAGGAAGAACCCGCCGATCAGGCAGAACGCGACGACGAGCCGTCGCTTGTAGGCCGCCCCGGCATGCTGGGCGACCGCCGCGCTCACGTGGTCGTGGCCGTCGGCCAACAGGACCCTCCTGGCGAGACGGGTGCGGGGGTGCGCCGCAGGTGGACCGGCTCCACCTTACGTCGACGCACCGGCGGTCGGGTCATGGCCATGGTGACCGCCACGGACCCCGGATGGGCGGGGACCCTCGACCCGTGGGACGGGTCGGAGGTCCCTGTCAGGTCGGCCTAAGCAAGGGCACCCTTCCCTCAGGTGGTCGGTCGCGACCGCCAGCTTCCCCGGTGAGGCCGTCATGACCCTGGACCAGGTGCCGACGCGCACCGCCGTGATCGTCGCCACGGTCACCCTGCCCGACGCCGAGCAGCGCCGGCTGACCGAGCTCGGCGTGCGTCACGGCGCCCGGGTCGAGGTGCTCCGGCGTGCGCCCTTCGGCGGCCCGCTGGCGCTGCGCGTCGCGGACGCCCTGCTGGCCCTGCGCCGGACCCAGGCCGCCCGGATCGTCGTCGCCGAGGCAGCCGACCATGCGTGATCGTCGACCGCCGGCCGCCGCGCGCCGGGTCCACGTCGCCCTGGCCGGCAACCCCAACGTGGGCAAGTCGAGCCTGTTCAACCGCCTGACCGGGGCCCACCAGCACGTCGCCAACTGGCCCGGCAAGACCGTCGAGCGCCACGTCGGCACCTGTCGCGTCGGCGACGTCGAGGTGGAGCTGGTCGACCTGCCCGGCACCTACAGCCTGGCGGGCGCCTCCCCCGAGGAGCAGGTCGCCGAGGAGGCCCTGCTGGATCCGGCCCTGGATGCGGTCGTCGTGGTGCTCGACAGCACCAACCTGGAGCGCAACCTGTACCTCGCCGCCCAGATCGCCGAGCTCGGCCGGCCGATGATCCTGGTGCTGAACATGACGGATGCGGCCGCCCGGGACGGCTTCGTGCTCGATGACGACGCGCTCGCCGCGGCGCTCGGCGCACCGGTGGTCCGCACGATCGCCCGGACGGGCACCGGGCTCGACGAGCTGCGCACCGCACTTCGCGCCGTGGTCCCGGCCGTGCGCGGGGTCGACGGCGAGGTGCGCGCATGAGCTCCCCCTCCGCCCCGTCCGCCTTGCCGATCGACTACGGCGAGGTGGTCGAGGCCGAGCTCGCGCGCCTGACCCCGGCCGTGGAAGGCCTCCACCTCGAGGGTCGCGCCGAGCCGCGCTGGCTGGCGCTGCGACTGCTCGAGGAGGAGCCGGTCGCCACCGCGCTGGTGGCCAGCGCACCCGGCGGCGCGGCGGTGGTCGCCGAGGCGACGGCCGCTGCGGCCCGGATCCGCGCGGCGCTCGGGGTCCCCGCCGGCCTGGTGATCGCCGACCACCGCTACCGCGTCGCCCACGAGGTCGCGGCCGCCACCGTGACGCGCGAGACCGTGCCGCGCTCGCGGACCGACCGCCTCGACGAGGTGCTCACGCACCCGTGGCTCGGCATGCCGATCTTCCTCGCGCTGATGTGGCTGACCTTCACCCTCGTGGTCGAGGTGGCCGATCCGTTCATCGGCTGGATCGAGGAGCTGACCGAGGGGCCGCTGGCCCGTGCCGGGACCGCGCTCCTCGGTCTGGTCGGGTTGGCCGACACCTGGGTCGAGGGGGTCGTGGTCGACGGGCTGCTCTCCGGCATCGGTGCGGTGCTGGTGTTCCTGCCGATCCTCGCGATGCTCTACCTCGCCCTCGGGGTCCTGGAGGACTCGGGCTACATGGCCCGCGCGGCCTTCCTGATGGACCGGGTGATGGCCCCGATCGGGCTGTCCGGCAAGAGCTTCCTGCCCCTGCTGCTGGGGTTCGGGTGCAACGTCCCGGGGGTGTACGCGACGCGGGTGCTGGACCGGCGCCGCGACCGGGTGCTGACCGGCCTGCTGCTGCCGTTCGTGTCCTGCGCCGCCCGCCTGCCGGTCTACGTGCTGCTCGCCACGGTGTTCTTCGCTCGCGCCTCCGGCACGGTCGTGTTCGCGATGTACCTGCTGTCGATCGCGACGGTGCTCGTGCTCGGCGCGATCCTGGACCGGGTCCTGCTGCGGTCGGAGCGCACGGGCTCGTTCGTGCTGGAGCTGCCCTCCTACCGACGCCCCAGCGTGCGGGTGCTCGGCAGCTACGTCGGCCAGCGGGTGGGTGCCTTCGTGACGGAGGCCGGCCCGGTCATCCTCGCCGGTGCGGTCGGTATCTGGCTGCTGCTGTCCATCCCGGTCGGCGGTGACGGGACCTTCACGGACACCGACCTGGACGACAGCGCCTTCGCGGCTACCGCACGGGTCGTGGCGCCGACGCTGGCGCCCGCGGGGCTCGACAGCTGGGAGGTCTCCGGCACGCTGCTCACCGGTCTGGTCGCCAAGGAGGTCATGATCGCCTCCTTCTGGCAGGTCCTCGACGTGGAGCCGGCGCAGGAGCCACCGGAGCCGCTCACGGTGCGCGAGGAGCTGGTGGAGCTCGGCACCGGCCTCCTGGCGGCCACGCGCGACGCCGTGCTGGCCGTGCCGGCGATGGTCGGGCTCGAGCTCCGGACCGAGGACGACGACGACACCTCCGGGCTTGCAGCACCGCTGCGCGACACCCTGGACGCCTCCAGCGGCGGGTACGCCACCGCGGCCGCGCTCGCGCTGATGGTGTTCGTGCTCCTGTACCTGCCCTGCTTCGCCACGATCGCGGCGCTGCGTCAGGAGCTGGGCAACCGCTGGGCGGCGCTGTCGGTCGGGCTGAGCCTGACGGTGGCGTGGGTCGGCGCGACGCTGGTGTTCCAGGTCGGCCGCCTGCTCACCCGCCTGCTGGCGGGGGGGTGAGGCCGGATGCTCCTCGCCCTGCGTGACGCGATCGCCGAGGCCGGTGGTGCGAGCCTCGACCTCGACGCGTTGGCGCGCCGCGTCGGCGCCGACCGGGACGTGGTCCGCACCGCCCTGGTCCACGCCATCGACCGGGGCTGGCTGACGGGTATCGAGGTGGCGTCGCTCCCGGCCGGCTGCGGTAGCGCCGGCTGCCGGCCGGAGCCGGCCAGCGCGGCCTGCCGGCACTGCCCCTTGGCGCGCTGAGCAGCCGAAGGTCCCTTGCCCGTGCAGCCGACGCTCGGTCATGCTCGCGGGCATTGGAAGGAGCACCGTGGACGCACTCCCCGAGGGCCCGCTGCGCTGGGTCCTGCTCGGCGTGCTCGCCATCGTGCTCGTGGTCTACGTGGTCCTGTTCCTGGACATCCGGCGCAGCGAGGTCCGGAACCTCCCGCGGTGGGGCTGGGCGCTCGTCGTCCTACTGGTCTCCTTCCCGATCGGCCCCCTGCTCTACCTCGTCCTCGGTCGCGTCCCTCGGGCGGAGCAGGCCGCGCCGGCGCCGCCGCCCGCAGCGGGGGACCGGTCCGCGGTGCTGGCCCCGCCGCCTGCGGCCAGCCAGCGGCCCGATGCACCCGCCCCGCCGCCCGGCGTGCTCGACCTCGCCCCGACGGCGACGCCTGCGGGCGCGGATGCGGACCTGGCCGAGCCGGTCATCAGCACACGGGCGCTGAGCAAGCGCTACGGCGAGACCCTCGCGCTCGACCGGGTCGACCTCCACGTCCCACGCGGGGCGACCTACGGCCTGATCGGCCCGAACGGTGCGGGCAAGACCACCATGCTGTCGATCCTGGCGGGGCTCCGCCGCCCGACCGAGGGGGAGCTCCACCTCGGCGTCGACCAGCGCCGCCTGGCGGTGCTCGTGGACACCCCCCACTTCGAACCGTGGTTGACCGCACGGGAGGTGGTCGACCTCGCCCGCCACCTGGTGGCCCCGGACCGCGACGGCGATGCCGTCGCCGCCGCCCTGGCCCAGGTCGGGCTGGCCGAGGCCGCGGACCGGCGCTGCGGGGGGTTCTCCCGGGGGATGCTGCAGCGGCTCGGGCTGGCCACCTGCCTGGTCGGTGACCCCGAGGTGCTCATGCTCGACGAGCCGTCCTCGGCGCTGGACCCGGCCGGGCGCCGGGAGGTGCTCGACCTGATCGGCCGGCTGGCCCACTCCACGACCGTCGTGCTGTCCACCCACATCCTCGCCGATGTCCAGCAGGTCTGCGATGTGGTCGGGGTCATCGACCACGGCACGCTGCGCTACCAGGGGCCGATCGCCGAGCTGCTCGCCCGGACCTCCTCCGCCTACGCGGTCCATGTCCGGGGCGACAGCCGACGCTTCGCCGCGGCGCTCGCGGCCGAGCCGTGGGTCAGCGAGGTGGAGGAGCTCGCGCCGGGCCGGTTCCGGCTCGTGACCGCCGATGCGGGTGCTGCGGAGCATCGTCTGCCGCGCCTGGTCGCCGACCACGACCTGGCGCTGGTGTCCTCGCTCCCGGCGACCGATCTGGAGACCGCCTTCCTGGAGCTGACACGATGAGCCTGTGGCGACTCGAGGTGCTCCGGATGGTCCGCACCCACCGGTGGACGATCCTGGTGGGCGTCTACGTGCTCTTCGGGGCGCTCGGCCCGATCGGGGCCCGGTACCTCAACGAGCTGGTGTCGAACGTCGCGGGCGACATCACCATCATCGTCCCCGATCCGCGTCCGGTCGACGGGATCGCGCAGTTCCTGTCCAACGTCACCCAGCTGGGGGTGCTGGCCGTGGTCGTCATCGCGGCCAGCGCGCTCGCCATCGACGCCCGCCCCGAGGTCGCCGCCTTCCTGCGCACCCGCGTCCCCCGGCCCGGTGCCCTGCTGCTGCCGCGGTATGCGGTGGTGACCACCACCTCGGTGCTGGCACTGGCGCTCGGCACCGCGGTGGCCTGGGCGCTGACGGTCCCGCTGCTTGGGGAGCTGGCGGTCGGCTCGATGCTGCTCGGGACCCTGCTCGGGGCGCTGTACCTGGCGTTCGCGGTGGCGGTGGTCGCGGCGGCGGGTGCGGGGCTGGGCGGGCTGCTGCCGACGGTGCTCGCCAGCCTGCTGGTGCTGCTCGCCCTGCCCGTGCTCGGGGCGCTGCCGGCGGTGCAGCCGTGGCTGCCGAGCTACCTCGTGTTCGCCCCGGTGCTGCTGCTGGAGGGGGAGGAGCCGACGACGTACCTGCGGGCTGCGGCGGTGACCCTGGTCGCGACGCCGGCACTGCTCGTGCTGGCCAGCCGGCTGGTCGAGCGTCGTGAGCTGTAGGAGCGGGTAGCGTCGCCCGCGGTGCCGCCCGTGCCTCGACCTCCGACGTCCGGGCTGCCGGCATCGAGGTGGTACGCCGCACACGATCGGGAGGCCGCGGGTGTTCGCAGACGCGCCGGAGTGGCTGCAGGCGCTGGTGCTCGGCATCGTGCAGGGGCTGACCGAGTTCATCCCGGTGTCCTCCTCCGGGCACCTGGTGCTGGTCCCGGCGCTCGCCGGCTGGGAGCGCCACGGGTTGGCGTTCGACGTGGCGCTGCACGTGGGCACCCTGGCGGCCCTGCTCGCCTACTACCGACGGGACCTGGTGGCCATGCTGCGGGCGGTCACCGTCGCCCCGCCGTCGGTCGAGCGGGACGGTTACCGGCGCCTGATCGGGCTGCTCGTCCTGGCCACCATCCCGGTGGCGATCGCCGGGCTGACGTTGGAGGACGCGGTCGAGTCGGTCTTCTCCGCCCCGATCACGACCGCCTGGCTGCTCTTCGGCACGGCCGCGGTGCTGCTCGGCGGCGAGTGGGTGCACCGGCGTCGCGAGGCGGCCGGCACGGTCACCCCGGACGATGCGGACGAGGTCACCGTCGCCGGTGCCGCGCCGCCGCTCGGCGGGCTCCGGCGGCTCACGCTCCGCCAGGCCCTGACCGTCGGCCTCGCGCAGTGCTTCGCGCTGCTGCCGGGGCTGTCCCGTTCGGGGCTGACGATCTCGGCCGGTATCGCCGCCGGGCTGTCACGGCCGGCGGCGACCCGCTTCGCCTTCCTGCTCGGGCTGCCCGCCATCGGGGGAGCGGCGCTCGTCCAGGCGCCGGCGCTGCGCGACATCGGCACCGTGGGCACCACGGAGCTGGTCATCGGGGTCGTGGCGTCCGCGGTCTCCGGCTACCTCGCCATCGCCTTCCTGGTCCGGCTCGTCGCCCGGGCGGGCGTGCAGGGCTTCGCCTACTACGTCCTGCCCGTGGCGGTCCTGTCCCTGGTCGTGCTCAGCAGCGCCTGACCGCGCGCCGGCCGGCGGCCCCGCCGCCGGGCCCCCGGACCCCGATGCTGCTCGACGCGTGGCGCGAGGCCAGCTACGGCTCAGGCGCGTCAGCCCCGACCCGTCCCGAGCGCCTGCCGCAGGCCGACCCGGCCGCTGGTCCTCAGCGCGCTGTTGCGGTAGATCCGGGCGGCGACCGGCAGGAGGAGCGCGATCGACGCGACCGCGAACACGACCGCGAGCACGACCTGCACCCAGCTGGCCTGGCCGACGGCGAGCAGGATCGGTTGCACGATCGGTGCGGTGAGGGGGAACACCCCGGTGACCTGCGCGACCGTTCCCGACGGATCCACGAGGGCGAACTGCACCGCGATGATGGCGCCGACGAGGAGCATGATGACCGGGAGCACGGCGCTCTGGAGGTCCTCCACGCGGGAGACCAGCGAGCCGGCCGCGGCGAACAGGGCCGCGTAGACCAGGAACCCGAGCACGTACCACGGGATCACCAGCGCGAAGCCCCGCCAGGCCGCCGGTGGGATCTCGACCACCTCGGTCGCGAGCAGCCCGGCGGTGGCGATGCCCGCCAGCCCCAGCACCTGGACGAGCCC
Organism: Nitriliruptoraceae bacterium; assembly: GCA_047921175.1. GTDB lineage: Bacteria > Actinomycetota > Nitriliruptoria > Nitriliruptorales > Nitriliruptoraceae > T1Sed10-7. Next base: position 9,476 of record JBLRWQ010000039.1, read on the forward strand.
GAGCGCGCCGAGCCCGAGCACCTTGCCGGTGAGCAGCTCCGTCGGCCTCAGCGACGCCAGCAGCACCTCGATCACGCGGGACTGCTTCTCCTCCACGATGCCCTGCGCGACCCACTGGCCGTAGACCGCCAGCAGGCCGTAGAGGACGAAGACCGCCACGTAGACGACCGCGATCGAGGGGTCGAAGGCGTCGATGGACTCGGCCCGGTCGGCGACCTGCTCGACCTCCAGTGGCGCGATGGCGAACAGGGCCCGCCGCTCGGCAGGCGTCAGCCCCGCCTCCGCCAACGTCGCGTCGACCTGGACGGAGCTCGCGGCACTCGCCAGCAGGGCTTCGAGCGCGCGGCCGAGGGCGCCGTCGGCGAGCACCGTGCTCGCGTCCACCAGCACCGCGTCCAGGTCCCCGGCGACCAGCGCCTCCTCGGCGTCGTCCCGGGACGCCACCGCCTGCAGCTCCAGCTCGAGTGTGAACGCCTCCTGCTGGGCGATCGCGAGCTCGCCGACCTGCTCGGCCTCGGGGCCGAGGGTGCCGATCGCGATCGGCTCGTCGTCCCCGCCGAGCAGCATCGGGACCCCGAGCGCCAGCGCGAGCAGCCCGATGATGGCGGCGTTGGAGATCAGGAAGGCCTTGCTACGGATCCGCTCGGTGAACTCGCGGGAGGCGACCAGCCAGGTGCGGTTCATCGGGCCACCTCGGTGTCGGCGTCGTCCGGTCGGGTGATCGCCTCCCGGTACAGCTCGGCCAGGGTCGGACGGACCCACCCGAAGTGGTGGACCCGCCCGGCGGCCTGCGCCGCTGCCAGCACCTGCTGGTCGCCGGCGCCATCGGTCAGCGCCAGCACCGAGGTGGCGCCGTCACGCCGCAGGACGTGGACCCCCGGTAGCCGGTCCTCCCAGCCCGGCGGGCCGTCGACCTCGACCTGGAGCGTCGGCCGCTGCCGCTCGCGACGGAGCGCGTCGACCGTCCCGGCGGCCACGAGCCGGCCGGCGTCGATGATGGCCACGGCGTCGCACAGCCGCTCGACGAGCTCGAGCTGGTGGCTGGAGAACACCACCGGCACCCCGGCAGCGGCCCGGTCCAGCAGCACCTCGCTGAGCGCGTCGACGCCGACGGGGTCCAGGCCGCTGAACGGTTCGTCGAGCACCAGCAGGACGGGATCGTGGACCAAGGCGGCCGCGAGCTGGACCCGCTGCTGGTTGCCGAGCGAGAGCTGCTCCAGCGGCTCGCTGGCGCGCTCGGACAGCCCGAACCGCTCCAGGAGGGCGGCCGACGCCGAGGTGGCCTGGGCCCGGTCCAGCCCGTGCAGGCGTGCGAGGTAGATGAGCTGCCGCAGCGAGGGGGTCTTCGGGTAGAGACCGCGCTCCTCGGGCATGTAGCCGAACCGCTCCCGCCGCTGGCTGTCCAGCACCTCGCCCCGCCAGCGGACCTGTCCGGAGGTCGCGTCGTCCACCCCCATGATGATCCGCATGGCCGTCGTCTTGCCGGCACCGTTGGACCCGACGAAGCCGAACATCTGCCCGGGCTCGACCGTGAACGACAGCGCATCGAGCGCGAGCAGGTCGCCGAAGCGACGGGTCAGTCGATCGAGCTCGAGCACGCTGGTGCCTCCGGGAGGGGGGGAGCGACGGGCAGGCTGCCCGAGTCGTCTGCATCGTGCAAGGGTCCCGTGCCGTGCCGGACCAGCTCCGCCTCCTCGTAGGCGTGCACCGGCGTGAACCCGAGCCCCTGGTACAGCCGCTGGGCAGCGAGGTTGCCCTCCGCGACGTTGAGCCCGATGGTCGTGATCCCGGGGTCCAGTCGATGGCACAGCGTCGCCACGACCCGTCGGGCGAACCCACGACCGCGTGCCGCCGGCAGGGTGACGACGTTGCCGAGCGCGGCGACGCCGGCGGTCCGCTCCAGCACGTGGACGCCGGCCGAGGCGACCAGCGCACCATCGACCTCGAGCCCGACGTAGGCGCCGGAGTCCAGTAGCCCGGCGTGGAAGAAGGCCCCGGCGCTGTCGTCGCTCGCGTGCAGCCTGCCCAGGGCCGGCAGGTCCGCGGCGGTCAGTACCCGCACCGCGGGGTCCGGCGCCGGTAGCGCCTCGGGTGTGGTCAGGGCCTGCTTCACGTACGCCTCGGACCAGCGCGGGGACAGCGTCCCGGCCAGCCGGGCGGTCAGCCCCCGCGGGCCGGTGATGACGAAGCGGTCCGGGAGCGCACGACGGCCCACCAGGGACGCGAGCGCCTCGAGCGTGCCCTCGGGAGCCCGGGCGGCGATCGCGTAGACGACCGGGACGGGCGAGCCCGGCAGGTCGAGCAGGCCGATCACCACCTCGTCGGCTCGCCACCAGCGGCTGCGGTCCCACAGCTGCAGCAGGTCCGCGATCCCGTAGGGGTGGACGGGCCGGTCCTGCTCGTAGACGGCCAGCAGGCCGGCCCGGTCGGTGCAGGGGCGGACCGCCGGGCTCACCCGGTCACATCCTCCAGCAGCTCGCGCAGGTCCGCCTCGAAGCGGGCCGCGTCCTGGTTCCACTCCCGCACGTGGTCCACGTCCGGGTACTCGGCGTAGGTGGCCTGCGGGCCGAGCAGCGCCGCCAGCTCCCGGGTCGGCTCGATGGGGATCGTGGTGTCCGCGGTGCCATGGGTCAGCAGCAGGGGGACGTCGGCGGGGAGCTCGTCTGCGCGCTCGGCGTGCTCGACCTGGTCGAAGTCCAGGCCCGAGCGCCAGCTCGAGATCCAGCGGGCGCTCGTCAACAGTGCGGGGATGACCAGCTCGGGGATGCCGCGGTTGCGGGCCTGGAGGTCGAGCGTCGCGTCCAGGGAGACCAGCGGGGAGACCAGCAGAGCGCCGGCGACCCGGTCGGCCCGGTCCGATCGGCGCAGGAGCGACAGGGCGCTGGAGGCACCCTGGCTGTAGCCCGCGAGCACGACCTGCTCGGCCTGCTCGACCTCGACGAGGTGGTCGATGGCAGCCTCGATCTCCTGCCACTCGCGCTCGCCGAAGTAGCCGAACCCGTCCGGGTCGGCGGGGGCGTCGGGATCGTTGCGGACCGACAGCGTCAGCGACGGCAGGCCGAGTTCGTCGAGCAGCGGCAGGAGCCGGTTGCCCTCGCTCAGCGCGCCGCCGCGGCCGTGCACGATGACGACCCAGGTGCCGTTCGTGGTCGCGTTGCGGGGCACCACCCGCCAGGCCGGCAGGTCACCGACCTCGCTGGCCACGTCGATGGTGTCGAAGGCGACCCCCAGGGTCGTGGCGGGATCGCCCCAGAAGGTGTCGACGGTGGTCGCGACCATCTCGCCCACCTCGGGCCAGTCCCCGTCCAGGAGCGTGACCGTCCGGGTCAGGTCGGTCCCGGAGACCACCGGGTCCCCGTTGGCGGCCAGCAGCCCCAGCTCGGACACGAACCCGACCTGCGGCAGGATCGCATCACCGTCGGTGGTCGCGACGCTCAGGCTCCCCGCATCCGGATCGACCGCAGTGACGCTCAGCTCAGGGACCGGCTCCCAGGGGGGCGGCGCCGGCAGGAGCTGGTCGCTGTAGTACCAGCCACCGACGCCGAGCCCGCCCACCACGAGCAGCGTGAGGGGCAGCACGACCCAGAGCAGGGCGCGACGCACGATGGTCCTTCGAGGTGACGGGAGCACGGTTGCGATGGGCGTCCGTCCCCCGGGACCCTGCTGCCGGAGCGCCGACCGCTTCGTACCATAGGTGCTGCGGGCATGCGAGCCGACGGAACCGTGCGGGTCCGTCCCCACGCAGCGTGGTCGCGCGACCAAGGGAGCGGCGGTGACCGGGATCCTGCACGTGGTGGCCACCCCGATCGGCAACCTCGACGACCTGACGTTGCGCGCCGCCGAGGTGCTGCGCACCGTCGACCTCGTGCTCTCGGAGGACACCCGTCACACGGGTCGTCTCCTCGCGCACCTCGGCAGCGAGGTGCCACAGCTCTCCCTGCACGAGCACAACGAGCGCGAGCGCACCGGCGAGGTGCTGGACCGACTCGCCGCCGGGCAGGATCTCGCGCTGGTCTCGGATGCGGGCACACCGACCGTCTCCGACCCCGGTCTGCGACTGGTCGCCGCCGTCGGGGCAGCGGGCGGCCGGGTCGTACCCCTGCCGGGGGCATCCGCGCTGCTCGCGGCCCTGATGGTCGCCGGGCTCCCGACCGACCGGGTCGTGTTCGAGGGGTTCCTGCCCCGCAAGGGCCGCGCCCGCCGGGACCGGCTCGCGGCCCTGACCACCGAGCCGCGCACGATCGTGCTGTTCGTCTCGCCCCACCGTGGCGCCCAGGATCTCGCGGACCTGGCGGCGACGCTCGGTGGCGATCGGGCCGCCGTCCTCGCCCGTGAGCTGACCAAGCTCCACGAGGAGCTGCGCCGGGGAACCCTCGCGCGGCTGGCCGACGAGGCGGCGACGGGCCTGCGCGGTGAGGTGACGCTGGTCGTCGCGGGGGCGCCTGGCCCGGTCACGGACGACGACCCGGCGGATGCGCTGGAGGCGGTCGCGGCCGCCATCGCCGCGGGGCAGAGCACGCGTGACGCGGTGGCGGCGGTCGCCGAGGACCAGGGCATGTCCCGGCGGGCGCTCTACCAGGCCGTCCTGGACGCCCGTCCCGGCGGGCACGGGTCGTGAGCCCGCCGGTACGCTGACGGCAGCGCTCGCCCCCGTCGGCGGGCGTCGTTCGTGTCCGGGGGAGCGCACCGCCCCGGATGGTGGAGGCGCCCCGCATCGGCGCCGGTCCCGAGCTGCGGAGACGGTCGTCTTGTCCTACATCGACACCCACTGCCACCTCGACCACCACGGCGAACGGTCCGTCGCCGAGCAGGTCCGGCGCGCCCGGCAGGCCGGGGTGTCGACCATGATCACGGTCGGCACCGACCTGGCCTCCTCGATCCAGGCGGTCGCCACGGCGGCCCGCTACGACGGGGTGTGGGCGGCGGTCGGCATCCACCCCAACGATGCGATCGAGGCCACCCCGCGGGTCCTCGAGGCGATCGAGGAGCTCGCCCGGGACCCGGTCTGCGTCGCGGTCGGCGAGACCGGTCGGGACCACTACCGCGACCACACCAGCCCGGCGCAGCAGGACGCCGCGTTCCGCGCCCAGATCGACATCGCGAAGCGGACCGACCGCACGCTCGTGATCCACTGCCGCGACGCCTGGCCGGAGGTGCTCGCCACGCTGGACGAGGTCGGGGCACCCGACCGGGTCGTGATGCACTGCTTCTCCGGCGACGTCGAGGTGGTGGCCCGCTGCGCCGAAGCGGGCTACTACGCCTCCTTCGCGGGCAACGTGACCTTCCGGAACGCCGGCCCGCTGCGCGGGGCCGCCGCGGTCGTCCCGCCCGACCTCCTGCTCACGGAGACCGACTCGCCGTACCTCACCCCGCACCCGCACCGGGGCGAGGCGAACGATCCCTCCTTCGTTCCGTTCACTGCGCGCACACTCGCCGAGGTGCAGGGCATGTCGGAGGCGGCGCTGCTCGAACAGGTGGCAGCGAACACCGTCCGGGCCTTCGCCCTGCCCGGCGGCGTGGTCGAGAACCGGGCCTGACGGGCCGGGATCGGCCGTTCCAGGCCGTTCCCGGCCTCACGGAGCGTGGGAGGGCCGCCGCGCGCGGTGGCTGTCCGTGCGGCGGTGGCCGGCCTCGGCGCGGACAGGGTGCATCGGCCCGTTCGGCCACCTCGGTGGGGTCGATGCCCGCCCGGGTTCCTGTCACCGTGCCCGACATGAACACGACCACGACTTCCCCCACCGTGCTACGACGCGCCCTCGTTGGCCTCGGCACGGTCGCTGTCCTGGCCGTCGGTGCGCTCGCGGCGACCCTCGGGTCGTCCGTCGAGGTCCTCGCCGACGGTGAGCTCCACGACGTCCGCCTCACCTCCGGCACGGTGGCCGACGCACTCGACGCCGCCGGCGTCGAGGTCGGCCAGGCCGATGACGTCCATCCCGAGCTCGACGCCGAGGTCGATGCCGACACCCGCATCGTCGTGACCCGCGCGATCACCGTCGACGTCCTCGTCGACGCCGAGACCACCACCGTCACCGCCCCGGTCCGCAGTGTCGACGGCGCTGTCCGTGCCGCCGGCCTCGACCAGCTGCGAGCTGAAGGCGCGGTCGCCACGCCGGACTGGCACGCGGCCGTCGCCGACGGCGACACCATCACCATCACCCGTCCCGTCGAGGTCACCCTCGAGGTCGACGGCGAGCAGCTGAGCATCGTCACCCTGGCCGCTGAGGTCAGCGACCTGCTGCGCCTGCAGCACATCGAGCTCGGCCCCGACGACGTCGTCCTCCCCGCGCTGACCACCCCGCTCGACGGCCGCCGGACCATCACCGTCCAGCGCGTCGAGGAGCGCGAGGAGGTCGTCGAGACCGTCCTCGAGCGCGACGTGATCCGCCGCAACGACAGCTCGCTCGACCGCGGGCAGACCCGCGTCGAGCAGGAGGGTCGCGACGGCCTGCGTCGTGATACCTACCTCGTGACCCTGGTCGATGGCGAGGAGACCGAGCGCGAGCGGATCGACCGCGAGGTCGTGACCGAGCCGGTCGACCGCATCCTGCGCATCGGGACCCGTTCCACCCTGCCGGCCGCACCCAGCGGCGTGCCGGGCATCAACGATCCCGTCTGGACCCGCCTGGCCCAGTGCGAGTCCAACAACAACTGGCAGGCCGTCTCACGCAACGGGCTGTACTACGGCGGGCTGCAGTTCCACCCGCAGACCTGGCGCAGCGTCGGCGGCAGCGGCATGCCGCACGAGGCCTCCCGCGAGGAGCAGATCCGCCGCGCGCAGATCCTGCTCGCCCGTTCCGGGTGGGGCCAGTGGCCGGCCTGCAGTCTGCGGCTCGGCCTGCGCTGACCGCCTGGCCCCCTGGCCGTTCGGACACCCCCCGGGGTGTCCGCGAGCCGGGTGGATGTGTCACCGTTGCGCACCATGGCCACGCTCCCGATCCGTACGACCTCGCTGCGGCGCTCCCTGCTGGGGGGCGCCGCGGTCGTCGTGGCGGCCCTGACCGCCGCGGCCGGGCTGGGCGCGGTCGCCGCCGGCGCCGAGGTGGAGGTCCTGGCGGACGGCGAGCTCCACGAGGTGCGGCTGCGGGAGGCGACCGTCGCCGAGGCGCTCGTGGCCGCCGAGGTGGTGCTCGGCCCGCAGGACGTCGTGACCCCGAGCGCGGACACCGTCCTCGACGACAGCGCCCGGGTGGTCGTCACCCGGGCGATCAGCGTCGAGGTCCAGCTCGACGACGACGAGCCGATCACCGTCACCGCGCCGGTCGCGAGCGTCGGCGGCGTCCTCCGCCACGCGGGGCTCGCGCAGCTCCGGGACGAGGGCGCGGTGCTGACCCCCGGCTGGCGGGAGGCGGTCACCGACGGCGATCGCATCACCATCCGACGGCCCGCCTCCGTCGTCCTCGAGGTGGACGGGTCGCGACAGCGCGTCGTCAGCCTCGCCGCGGAGGTCGAGGACCTCCTGCGGCTGCAGGACGTGGAGCTCGGTCCCGACGACCTCGTCTGGCCCCTGCCGGAGGTCTCGGTGCGCGACGACCAGACCATCGTGGTGCGTCGCGTGGAGCTGCGGACCGAGACCGAGGAGACGGTGCTGCCCCACGAGGAGGTCCGGCGTGAGACCGCGGACCTGGAGCGTGGGACCACCCGGGTCGAGACCGACGGCCGCGATGGCCTCCAGGTCGACACCTTCCTGGTCCGGCTCGTCGACGGCCGTGAGGTCGAACGTCGGCGACTCGAGCGTGCGGTGACCGCGCCGGTCGACCGGCTGATCCTGGTCGGGACCGCCGCGCCGCCCCCGCCGCCGCCGCCCCCGCCACCGCCGCCACCCGCGCCGGCGCCGAGCACCACCACCACCACCGCCACCTCGTCGTCGACGAGCTCGTCCGGCACCACGAGCAGCGGGTCCGGCACCACGAGCAGCAGGTCCGGCACCACGAGCAGCAGCCCGTCGCCGGCTCCCACGGGCATCCCCGCGGTCGACGACCCGGTCTGGGACCGGCTGGCCCAGTGCGAGGCGAACGGCGACTGGACACGCGTCTCGGCCAACGGCCTCTACTACGGCGGCCTGCAGTTCCACCTGGACACCTGGCGCAGCGTCGGCGGCTCCGGGCTGCCGAGCGACGCGCCCCGTGAGGAACAGATCCGGCGCGCCCAGCGCCTGCTCTCGTACTCCTGGGCCACCTGGGGCAACCAGTGGCCCGCCTGTTCCCGGCTGCTGGGGCTGTCCTGAGCGGCGAGCCCGTGGCGCTGCTGACGCCGTCGGACGTGACCCGGCTGCTGCGCGAGCATGGACTGGCGCCGCGCCGCAGCGCCGGCCAGAACCTCGTCGTCGACCCCAACACCGTGCGTCGCATCGTCGCTGCGGCCGACCTCGGGCCGGACGACGACGTGCTGGAGATCGGTCCCGGGCTGGGGTCGCTCACCCTCGGGTTGGCCACGGTCGCCCGACGCGTGACGGCCATCGAGATCGATGCCGGCTTCGTGGCCGTGCTGGCCGAGGTGCTCGCGGGCTGCGACGACGTCGAGGTGGTGCACGCCGACGCGCTGGCGCTGGACCTGCAGACGCTGCTCGGCGACCGGCGTGTCCGCGTGGTCGCGAACCTGCCCTACAACGTCGCCACCCCGCTGCTGTTCCACCTGCTCGCCGCGCCGTCGGTCGTCGACGCCTACCTGATGGTCCAGCGCGAGGTCGGAGAGCGCTGGCAGGCACGGGTCGGCGACCCGCTGTACGCCGGGGTGTCGCTCAAGCTGGCGCTGCTGGCCGAGGTCCGGATCGATCTCGCCGTCCCGCGCGCCGTCTTCCATCCCGCACCGAACGTCGACAGCGTGATGGTCCGGGTCACCCGGCGCGACGAGGCTCCGGATGCGCCCACCTACGCGCGTCTCGCTGCCCTGGTGGACGCGGCGTTCGCGCAGCGTCGCAAGACCCTGCGCAACACCCTGCGGCGGGTGGCGGACCCCGACCGGCTTGCGGCGGCCGCTGAGGCCGCGGCGATCGACCTCGGTGCCCGGGCCGAGACCCTGGACGTTGCCGCGCTGCGCCGCCTCGACGACGCCCTGGCCGGCTCGCCGCCCGACTGACCCGGCTCGAACGACGTCCGACGAGCCGCCGACAGCGAGGCGACCCACCACGAGATGGTGCGCTTGCCTACCCGCGTCGGGGGCCGGCGCCCCCGGGCCGTACGATGCGTCGCGAACGCAACGTCGACACCACGGACCGGGAGGACCCATGGGCGCGTCCAGCCCGGCGTGCATCCGGGTCCGGGTGCCGGCCAAGGTCAACCTGTTCCTCCGGGTCGACGGGATCCGGCCGGATGGCTACCACGACCTGGTGACCGTCTTCCAGACCGTCTCGATCCACGACACGGTCACCGCCGAGCTCGAGGTCACCGGGGCCAGCGCGCACCCGGCGTCGCGCCGGTTCATGGAGCTCCGGTTCGTCGCGGATGCCGGCATCGAGGTGCCGCGTGACGGGCAGAACCTCGCCGTGCGCGCTGCCCGGGCGCTGATGGACCGGGTCGGCATCGGGACGGTGGAGCCGGGGTCGATGCTGTCGCCGCCGGTCACCACGCTCCACCTCGGCAAACGCATCCCGGTCGCGGCCGGCCTCGCGGGTGGCTCCGCGGATGCGGCTGCGGCACTGGTCGCCCTGAACCACCTGTGGCAGGCGGACCTCGACCTCGACGCGCTGCGGGAGCTGGGGGCGGGGCTCGGTGCCGACGTACCGTTCTGCATCACCGGCGGGACCGCGCTGGCGACCGGCACGGGGACCGCGACGGCGCAGGTGCTGACGCGCGGCACCTACCACTGGGTGGTCGGCGTGACGGCCACACCGCTGTCGACCCCGGCGGTGTACCGCGCCTTCGACGAGGTCGGTCGCCCGAGCGCCGTCGAGCCGGACGCGGTGCTGCAGGCGCTCCGCACCGGCGACGCGGAGGCGCTCGGTGCCGCGCTGCACAACGACCTCGAGGTCGCGGCCTGTCACCTGCTCCCGGAGCTCGAGGCCAAGCGTGGGGCCATGTTGGCCGCCGGTGCGCTCGGAGCCATCGTGAGCGGCTCCGGGCCCACGCTCGTGGCGCTGGCCTCCTCCGCCCAGCACGCGGTACGCATGGCGGCGGCGCTCGAGGGCACCTTCGACCGGGTCGAGATCGCCCTGTCCCCGGCGGGCGGCCCGGAGGTCAGCCTCGGCTGAGTCCGCCTCCACTACCCTGCGGCACCCACGTGGTCGGGTGCCATCGGTGATCCGGGCACGGTGGGGGGTGGTGTAACAGGCAACACGCCGTCCTTTGGAGTCGGTATTCAGGGTTCGATCCCCTGCCCCCCAGCCACCCGGCATGGCCTCCCGGTCACGAGGCTCCGCAGGTGCCGCTGGGCACCGTGGCTCGTTGCCTGTCCCAGCATCCTGGCTGGCGCTACGGTTCGGCCTCCCATGCCGCAACCACCTGCCTCGATCGCCGAGCGCCTCCCGGGCGCCCTGCAGGCGCTGTTCTGGCCGGGTGCACCGGTCCCGTCTGCGGGTCACCTCGCGTTGTGGGGTGTCGAGGACGCAGCCCTGGACGGGACGATCGCGCAGCTGGGCTTCCCCGGCGGTCACCCCGCGGTCCTCCGGACGGTGCTGCCCCGCACCGCCCGCGCTCGTACCCGCGTTGCTGTGGCGGAGGTTCCGGCGCGGCTCGTCCCGGTGCTGCCGGCGACCGGCGCGCTCGTCGCGCTGCCGCCAGCCGAGGACATCCCTGCCTGGCGGCGTCCGTCGGACACCGTGCTGGCCTGGAGTCTGGCGGCCAAGCTCGCCACCGAGCTCGTTGCCGCCGGTCGGCTGGTGCCGGGGTTGCGGGTGGCGGGGGAGCGGGGCGTGGCGGCATGGCGCTGTGCCCCTGGTGTGGACCGTCGCCTGGAGCAGCTCGCCACGATGCTGCCGCCGGCCGGCCATGCGCTCGTGCGCGATGAGGACGAGGCGACCGTCTGGCAGCCCGAGGATCTCCTGCGGTCCTACCTCGATGCGGTCGCGGACGCCTGCGCGAGGGGTACCGGGACCCGACGGCCGCGGTCGTCGCAGCTCGCCGCCAGGTGGGCGCGGGCGCTTCGCAGCAGCGACCCGGTGCTCGACCTTCCCGCCGGCGGCTCGACGATCGCGGCCGACCTGACCGCATGGGCTGCGCCACTCCTCGACGCCGGTCACGGCGGCAACGGTCGGGTGTGCCTCCGCCTCGAGCTCCCTGAGGATGTGGCGCTCCTGGACAGCGATGGTCCGGACCGCTCGGACCCGCACGGAACAGGCGGCGCGTGGCGGGTCGCGTACCTGCTGCAGGCGGCCGACGATCCGAGCCTCCTGGTCCCCGCCGCTGAGGTGTGGTCGCACGCGGCCGGGCGGCTCCGGGCGGGGGAGCGGGCGTTCGCCGAGGCGCAGGAGACGCTCGTGCGCGGTCTGGCCGGCGCCGCCCGGCTGTTCCCCCCGCTGGCGAGCAGCCTCGACGAGGTGGCGCCCACCCACCTCGACCTCGATGCTGCGACGGCCGGCGAGTTCCTGACCGGCTCCGCGTCGCTGTCCGCGGCCGGGATCGGGGTGCTGCTCCCGGCCGAGCTCACCGCCGGTGGACAGCGTCGGCTGCGCGCACGGCTCCGCGCCCGCGCCTCGACCCCGTCCGCCGGCAACGAGCGCGCGGGCGGGCTCGACGCCGATGCGCTGGCGTCGTTCACCTGGGAGGCCGCGCTCGGCGACGACGCGATCGACGCGGCCGAGTTCGCACGGATCGTGGCGCTGAAGCAGCCACTCGTCCGCTGGCGCGGCCAGTGGGTCCGTGTCGACCCCGACGAGGCGGCCACGCTGGCCGCCCTCGTGGGCGACCAGCGGTCCGCCGACCCCGCCGAGGTGCTCGCCGCGGCGCTGACGGGCGAACGGTCGATCGAGGGCTACGGCAACGTCGAGGTCGTCGCCGACGGGGTCCTGGCCACCTTCGTGACGCGGCTGCGTTCCGGGACCGATCTGGAGCCCCGGCTCCAGGGCGTCCACGCGCAGCTGCGTCCCTACCAAGCCCGCGGCGTCGGCTGGCTGCAGACCCTCGCGGGACTCGGGCTCGGCGGGGTCCTGGCCGACGACATGGGCCTGGGCAAGACCCTGCAGACGATCGCGCTGCTCGCGGATCGCCAGGGAGATCGGCCGCACCTGGTGGTCTGTCCGGTCTCGGTCGTCGGCAACTGGGAACGGGAGCTGGCGAGGTTCGCCCCGGACCTCGAGGTCGTCCGACACCACGGGCCCGAGCGACCGACCGAGGTCGACGGCTTCCCGCCCGGCGCGGTCGTGGTCACCAGCTACGGGCTCCTGCGCCTCGACGCCGAACTGCTCACCGAGGTCGACTGGGACGTGGTCGTCCTCGACGAGGCCCAGCAGGTCAAGAACCACCTCACCCAGGTCGCCAGGTCGGCGCGCCGTCTGACGGCAACGGTCCGGATCGCGCTGACCGGGACCCCGGTCGAGAACCGTCTCGCCGAGCTCTGGGCGATCCTCGACCTCACCACCCCGGGGCTGCTCGGGCCGTTCGCCCGGTTCCGCCGCGAGTACGCCGCACCGATCGAACGCTGGCAGGACCCGGACGCGACCCGGCGGCTGCGGCTGCTGACCGGGCCGTTCGTGCTGCGCCGGACCAAGGCCGACCCGACGATCGCCCCGGACCTGCCGGACAAGACCGAGCTGACCGTCACCTGCGCGCTGACACGCGAGCAGGCCACCCTGTACCAGGCGGCGGTCGACGAGGTCTTCGCCTCCGACCTGGGCGAGGGGATCGAGCGGCGTGGACGGATCCTGAAGCTGCTCACCGAGCTGAAGCAGATCTGCAACCACCCGGCGCAGTACCTGGGTGAGCGGGGGCCGCTGCCAGGCCGGTCCGGCAAGCTCGCCCGCACCCTGGAACTCCTGACGGAGGTGGTCGAGGCGGGTGACCGGGCCTTGATCTTCACCCAGTACCGGCGGATGGGCGAGCTGCTCGCCGCCCACCTCGCCGCCACCCTGGACGTCCCGGACGTGCCGTTCCTCCACGGCGGGGTGTCCCGGACCGGCCGTGAAGCGATGGTGGATGCCTTCCAGCACGATGATGCGGCCTCCCCGCTGCTGCTCGTCTCCCTGAAGGCCGGCGGGACCGGCCTGAACCTGACCCGGGCCACCCACGTCCTGCATTTCGACCGCTGGTGGAACCCGGCCGTGGAGGACCAGGCCACCGACCGCGCGTACCGGATCGGCCAGCACCGGGCCGTGCTCGTCCACAAGCTCGTCACCGCCGGGACGCTCGAGGAGCGCATCGCCCGGATGATCGATGACAAGCGGGCGCTGGCCGACGCCGTGCTGGGCGAGGGCGAGGCCTGGCTCACCGAACTCGATGACGACGCGCTGCGTGAGCTCGTCACCTTGCGCCCTGGCGATGCCGACGATCTGGAGCCGCTGGCCACCGACGTCGAGGTGCCCGCGTGAGTGCCCGGACCCGGTTCGGGCTGACCTGGTGGGGGAAGCGGTGGATCGGTGCGCTCGAGTCGCTGGGTGCCGTGTACGCCAACCGGCTCCCTCGTGGCCGCACCTACGCCCGCAAGGGCGCCGTCCAGGACCTGACCATCGATGCCGGCGCCGTGACCGCACGGGTCCAGGGCAGCCGTGCCCGCCCCTACCGGGTGCAGCTGCAGCTCCCGGCGTTCGACGATGCGACCTGGCAGGCGATCACGACCGCGCTCGCCTCCCGCGTCCGGCTGTCCGCTGACCTGCTCGACGCGACGATGCCCGAGGACATCGACGACGTGCTCGCGGAGTGTGGGGTGTCGCTGTTCCCGACCGCACGTGAGCTGTCCACCCGGTGTTCCTGCCCCGACGTCGCGAACCCGTGCAAACACGTCGCCGCGGTCCACTACGTGCTCGCCCAGACCTTCGACGCCGACCCCTTCCTGCTGACCACGCTCCGAGGACGCGACCGCGATGCGCTGCTCGCCGGCCTCCGCGCCCAGCGGGCCGGCACCGATCTGCCGGAGCGAACCGTCAAGTTGACCGCCGATCCGATCCCCGTCGACGCCCTGGTGGCACGGGACCTCTACCGCGCCGCGGGCTCGTTGGCCGACATCGCCGTACGTCCCCACCGACCGGACGATCCCGGGGCGGTCCTGCGACGGCTCGGCCCCCCGCCGGGCCTGGAAGCGGCGGGTGACGAACTCCAGGCTGCCGTCCGCGACGCGGCCGCCGTCGCGTGGGAGCTGCTGGACAGCGACACCGACCCGGTCGTGGGTGCCCTTCGCAGGCACGGTGCCACCTCGGCTCGTCAGCTCGCCGAACTGCTCGCCGAACCGATCGAGACGATCCGCACGGAGTTGCACCGCCTCCGCCGAGAGGGCCTCGTCAGGGTCACCGGCCGGGGACCGGCAACCCGCTACCACCTCTCGGGCTGACGTCCCCGCCGGGGAGCGTGCGGTCGAAGGGGCAACCCGAGAAGTCCGAGATAGAAGGATAATGCACTATCCTTCTATACATGCGGGTGCGGTAGAGGATCCGAGATGAGGTTCACGCGCGGTCGGTACGTGGCGCAGCACCGGTCGGCGGAACTCGACGCGTTCGGAGGGCGGGCGGCCAAGGCGGGTCTGTCCTACGAGGCGTTCGTGCCGGCCCCGATCGTGAACATCGAGGTGCGTCTGTCCGGGGTCGCGGCCGCGGACGTGGCTGATGCCGAGGCCGCGCTGTCGCGGCTCACCCAGAGCTCCGTGGCGTTCCCGAGTCTGGAGGCGCTGGCCCGACGTCTGTTGCGCTCGGAGGCGATCGCCTCCTCATGGATCGAGGCGCTGCAGGTGTCGCACCGACGTCTGGCCGAGGCGGAGCAGGGGGCGCCGGGCGGCCGCTACGACGAGGCCCGGCGGGTGCTGGGCAACGTACGGGCGCTGGACGCGGCGGTGGACATCGGGGCGCGCACCGATCCGATCACCGTCGACGAGTTGTTGTCCATGCACGGTGCGCTGATGTCGACCTCCAACGTCGAGGAGGATCGCGCGCGCGCCGGGCAGGTTCGCGCTGGACCGGTGTTCATCGGCGGGACGAACCCGACCAACGCTGAGTACGTGGGCCCTCCCCATCAGGAGGTCACGGGGTTGCTGGAGGATCTGGTCGCCTTCGTGAACACCCGGCGCGACCTCTCGCCCGTGGTGGTGGCCGCGATCGCGCATGCCCAGTTCGAGTCGATCCACCCGCATCACGACGGGAACGGCCGTGTCGGACGGTGTCTGGTGCACACGCTGCTCCGACGAGAGGCCGGCAGCGCGGTGCTGCCACCGCTGTCTATCGCTCTCGCGCGCCCCCAAGCACGCTACGTGGAGGGCTTGAACGCCTTTCGCAGCGACGATCTCGACGGCTGGCTGACCGTGTTCGCCACCGCGATCAGCTTCGCGGCGCACGCCACGATCGGGCTCGCGCACGAGGTCGGGCAGCTCCAGCGGTCGTGGCTGGAGCAGCTCACCGAAGCCCGTGCGAGGTCCGGGCTGCGGCCACCGCGCGCGGACGCGGCCGTCCTGGCGGCCTTGGAAGCACTGCCTGACATGCCGGCGTTCCACGCCCGCGATCTCGCCCAGCAGCTCGACCGGTCGTGGCGTGCAGCCCAGGATGCGATCGAGGAGCTCGCGGATGTCGGCATCGTCAAGCAGCTGAGCGCCGGCAAGGGCAATCGCCTCTACGAGGTGCCAGAGATCTTCGCGCTGCTCGACGGCTTCGAGCATGATCCCGAACGCCTGGTGGAGATCGGCCACGCGCCCCGACACCCCGGTTCGTGACCACGACGTGACCACGAACGGACGGACGGTGGTCAGCCCGGGGCGGTACGTGCGAGTACGGTCCAAGCACGTTCTCGCTGGTCAGCGGCATGATCGGGCACGGAGGCCCGCCCGACGGGACCCGTCCGGTGCGGCTCGATCCCGTGCCCCCAGCCACCTGCTGAGAACGACGGTGCTGCCCGTGCCGCGTCGTGGACGGCGTGACTCAGAGCAGGCCGGTGGCGTGCCGGAGGCCGGCGCGGAGCTCGTCCGGGTCGTCGTGACCGGGGTCCGACGGCGTCAGACCGACCGGAGCGCCCCGACCGTCGAGTCCTCGCCGCACACCGTCGGCTTGTCGACCCGCGCGTTGGCGCAGCAGCCGACCGCGCAGACCTCGCGCCAGGGGCCCAGCGGACTCAGCGCCGCGCCCGGCTCACCGGCGATCCGCGCCTCGACGAGGTCGGCGATGGCCGCGACGAAGGCCTCGTGCACGCCGGGGGTCCGGACCCGGTGCATCCGCACGCCGAGCTCGTCGCAGGTCTCCTGCGCCTCGTTATCCAGGTCCCAGATCACCTCGACGTGGTCGCTCACGAACCCGATCGGCACGATCACGACCGCGTCGACACCCTCGGCCTGGACGTCACGGATCGCGTCGTTGATGTCCGGCTCCAGCCAGGGGATGTGCGGGGCACCGGAGCGGGACTGGTAGGTCAGTGACCACGCCGGGAGTCCAACACCCTCGGCTGCGGCGCCGTCGAGCACCAGCCGTGCGGTGGCCAGGTGCTGCGCGACGTAGGCACCCTGCTCGTCGAACTCGCCCGGAGGCCCCGAGGCCGCCGCCATCGCGGTCGGGATCGAGTGGGTCACGAACAGCACGCGGGTGCGCTCGAGCGGGACCTCGTCGTCGGCCAACGAGCGCAGGGCCGCGGTCAGGCCCTCGATGAACGGCCCCACGAAGCCGGGGTGGTCGAAGTAGTGCCGGATCTTGTCGAGGTGGAGCTTCCCATCCAGCCCCGACTCCAGCAGCGCCTCGGCGAGGTCCTCGCGGTAGGCGCGGCAGCCGGAGTAGGACGAGTACGCGCTGGTCGCGAAGGTCAGCACCCGGCGGTGCCCGTCGGCGTGGAGCTCCTCCAGCGCGCGCTCGAGGAACGGGTCCCAGAAGCGGTTGCCCCAGTAGATCGGCAGGTCGAGGCCGCGCCGGTCGAACTCGGCCCGCAGCGCCGCGATCAGGTCGCGGTTCTGCTGGTTGATGGGGCTGACCCCGTCCAGCTCCAGGTAGTGGTGCGACACGTCGAGCAACCGCTCACGTGGCACGCCACGGCCGCGGGTGACGTTCTCCAGGAACGGCATGACGTCGTCGGGGCCCTCGGGGCCGCCGAAGGAGGCCAGCAGGAACGCGTCGTAGCTCATCGCAGCACCTCCACGGCCCCCGCGACGTCCACGAGCCGACCGGTGTAGAAGGGGATCTCCTCGCGCACGTGCAGCCGGGCCCTCGTGGCGCGCAGGTCACGCATCATGTCGACGAGGTCGTGCAGCTCGTCCGACTCGAGCGCCAGCATCCACTCGTAGTCGTTGAGGGCGAACGCGGCGACGGTGTTGGGCTGGACGTCGGGGAAGGCCCGGCCGGCCATGCCGTGCTCGCGCAGCATGTCGCGGCGCTCGTCGTCGGGCAGCAGGTACCACTCGTAGGAGCGCACGAACGGGTAGACGCACAGCCAGGTCAGCGGCTGGGTGTCCCGCATGAAGCTCGGCACGTGATCGCGCGAGAACTCCGCCGGGCGGTGCGTGCCCATCGCCGACCAGGCGAGCGTCGTGGTGGCGCCGGCGGCGGTCCGACGGAAGCCGCGCAGGGCGGCCTGCAGCGCGTCGGCCGAGGGGCCGTGCAGCCAGACCATCACATCGGCTTCGGCCCGCAGACCGGACACGTCGTACAGCCCGCGCAGGACGATGTCCTCGGCGGCGAGTCCGTCCGCCCAGGCCCCGAGGCCCCCGTCGCCCTCGGGCAGCGAGGCCGACGCATCGGACCGGGCGTAGACGGCCCAGACGGTGTAGCGCACGGTGCGGTTCAGTTCGTCGACATCGTGGGTCGCGCCGGGGTCGGCCACGTCGGTCCTCCTGGGGGCGGGATGGGCGTCACCGGCGGTCCGGGCCGGTACCGAGGTGGTGGGTCCGGACCGCCCGGGCTTCGGTGGCGTTGCGCCCAGCGTACGGGTGGCCTCGCTGCGGGAGCGAGCCACGACACCCGCCAGCCCGTTGCCGGCCAGCGCCCCCCCGACGAGCGCGAGGTCGGGGAGCGCGCGCAGGTCGGCATCGATCCGGTCGACCGCGGCGCGACGTCCGACCAGCGGGCGCACCAGCCCGTGCGGCCAGCGGGTCACCCGCGCACCCCGCAGCGCCGGTGCGCCGGCGGCGTCCCCGAGGAGCCCGGAGGTCGCCCACTCGCTCGCGGACGGGAAGTCCGTCCGATACCATCACCGCAGTGGCGCGCCGCAGTGCCCTGCCGGACCCACCGGAGGAACATCCCATGCGTGAGACCATCGTCACCCCCCACGGTTTGGTCGACATCGACCCCGATATCGTCGAGCTCGGCGAGCTCGTCGTGACGGACGAAGGCGCCGAGCTCGAGGTGGTCGGGCTCGACCCGCT
>JBLRWQ010000040.1:0-27794 GCA_047921175.1 Nitriliruptoraceae bacterium
GGTTGAGGCAAGGCTGGCGACCAGGCGAACTGCCAAGGGCCGTGTCTGGCTCAGTCGGTTCCGGCGTCGTCGACCTCGAACAGTTCGGTGAACAGCTGCTCGGCCAGGAGAGCTCCTTCGTCGGTGAGCGCCACCGACCTGGCCTTCGAACGAGGGTCGTCGATGAGCCCTCGCTCGTAGAGTCCGTCGGTGGCTTCCCAGGGGAAGGTCTTCCACGCGCGTCACCCGAGCTTGTCTGCGTGGGCGTTGAGGTGCATCAGCGCGAGGACAGTGTCCTGCACCCGTCGCTCGTCGTACACGGCATCCTCGATGGCTCGGAACTTCCGGTCTGGCGAGGCTATGCCGCTGCGCGCCGTGGATCACCTGCCAGGAGGAGTGTCCAGGCCGACGTGTGGCGAGAGCCGGGGGGCAGCGCCAGATCCATGACCCGGTCCGACTCCCACGTTCCTAGGGTGCCGCGGACCAAGCCCAGCTGTCGGTATCCCAGTGAGCAGGTCGAGTTCCCGCCTCGTTCGCGAGTAGCGGCCGCCAGAACGACATGATTGCCTCGTCTGCTGCGTTGAGGTCGGTCCAGGGGATGTCGTGGTCGCGTAGGTAGGACTCCCACGCGGCGATCCAGGTGGTGGGTGGTGCCGGCATCGCTGATCGTCGAGGACGGCGTTGACGTCGAGCTGGATCCGCTCGACCTCGCGTCCGTCAAGCAGTCCGAGGATCGCGTAGCCCAGCCCTCTCTCGTCAGTCTCGGCGGTCATCGGTCGGGCAGCGCCGGGCTCGAAGCGGAAGCCATCTCCGAGATCCATGGCGAGCGCCGCTTCGAGCACGTCACCGAAGTGATCGAGCGCAGCTCGCCAGGTGGCGTCCGCGTCCTTGGTCGTCCGGGCCTGGCTGCCCAGCCGCGCCAGCAGCGCCTGCCCACCCTTCAACGCCGACGAGCCGGTGGGGGCGACGACCTCGAGTCGCGCGAGCAGCCGCTGGTGGGCCACCTCCTTGCGCAGCCGGTCGAGCGGGACACCCCTACCTCGGCAGCCTGCGCCGTCGTGGCGTAGCCCGCGCGACGTTCCGCGAGGGGGGAGAGGACGTCGATGCTGGTGGTCATGGATGTCAAACCATCTTTGACATCGATGATGTCAACCGTCGGCGTAGTCCGCCCGTCAAGCCAAGCCTCACGACCGCGATCTTGGACACGGGTTGGACACGAGCGAGCCGAAACGAGGCGCGATCGGGCGTCATCGCCTGGGACGGGGATCCGCGTTTCCCCTGCTCAGGCGGGGTTGCAGGACCCCTGGCGGGACGGGCCGATACTCCCGTCAAGGGGACCTAAACCCAGCGCGTCTGCCAGTTCCGCCACGCTCGCGTGGGTCGGGAACCTACCGCTGACCCGACCGCGCTCGTGCACGGAACCGCGATATACGGTGGTTCCGTGCAGCAGGACGGCGGTGGCGGACGGGCGGGCGATGCGCATCGCCCGGGTGCGGTGCAACCCGACAGACGGTGGGGCATGCTGCGGGGATGGACACCGATGCCCACGACCCCCTGGCGGCGACGATCGCGCGTCGTGGTGTGGCGATCCTCGACGGCGGGCTCGCGACGACCTTGGCGGCCCGAGGCGCCGACCTGTCGGGTGGGCTGTGGTCGGCACGCGTGCTCCGCGAGCGTCCCGAGCTCGTCAGAGAGGCACATGCGGACTTCCTGCGCGCCGGAGCCGACGTCGTCATCAGCGCCAGCTACCAGGTCAGCGTCGAGGGCTTCCGGGCGGCCGGGATCGCCCAGGCGGAAGCCGAGCGGCTCCTGCGCGCAAGCGTCGGTCTGGCACGCGAGGCGCGCGAGCTCGCCGGGAGACCCGACGCGCTCGTCGCGGCCTCCATCGGACCCTACGGAGCCGCCCAGGCCGACGGGTCCGAGTACCACGGGGACTACGACACGACGGTCAGCGACCTGCGGCACTTCCACCGCTGGCGCCTCGAGGTGCTCGGCTCGGAGCAGCCGGATCTGCTGGCCATCGAGACCCTGCCGTCGGCCGCGGAGCTCGAGGTGCTGCTCGAGCTGCTCGAGGAGCAGCCGGGACCGCCGGCCTGGATCACCTTCGCCTGTCGTGACGGGACCCACCTCGCCGACGGGACCCCCTTCGCGGCAGCCGCCACCCGGGCGGCTGCCTCCGCGCGCGTGGTCGGTGTCGGCATCAACTGCACGCCACCCCGGTACGTGGCCGAGCTGCTCGCCAGCCTGGGGCCGGTGCCGCGCGCGACCCACCTCGTCGTCTACCCGAACCTGGGTGACAGCTGGGATCCCGCGCAGGGACGGTGGGTACGGCGCCAGGAGCCGAGCGACCTGCCGAGGTGGCGGCGTCTGGGCGCTGACGTCATCGGCGGCTGCTGCGGGACGACCCCGGACGACATCCGGGAGCTCTCCGCACGCCTGCGCTGACCGCGGGAGGGTGATCGCGTGCCCCGCAGGCACGTCCCGAACGTGCTGGGAGCCGCACTCCACGCCCGGCCAGGGCGGTGGCTGCGCGGACATCCGACACCCGGGAAGTCAGGCGGGCACCGGTACGTTGCCCCCAACACCCAGCATCCGCAGGCGCGCCGTCCCATGTCCGCAGCGCCGCGGCGGCCCCCCTGCGCAGGAGCCCTCCATGACCACCGAGCCCGATGCCCCCGACGCCGGCGACACGTCCACCGCGAACGTCGGTGCCGCACAGGCGGTCGGCACCGGCGACCGCGGACTCCGCAACCTGCTGGCGCCCGCGGTCGTGCTGCTGGTCGTCGCCGCGTTGGCGCTCGCCGCGATGGGGGGCGGCAGCGACGACGAGCCCGCCGCGGCCCCGCCGGTCGATGCACCCGCCGACGATCCGCTCGAGGACATCGCGGATGACCTCGTGACCGAGCCCGACCCTGACGCCGAGGCGGCGCAGGAGCAGGCCCAGATCGACGAGGAGGAGGCCCGCCTCCAGCTCGCCGGCCTGGCCAACCGTGATCCCGACGACCCGCGCGCGCTCGGCGATGCGGATGCGCCCGTGGTGATGATCGAGTGGGCGGACTTCTTCTGTCCCTTCTGCGGCGTCTTCGCCCGCGACACCGAGCCGGTGCTGATCGACCGCTACGTGGATGCCGGGCTGCTGCGCATCGAGTGGCGGGACCTGCCGTTCCAAGGCGAGGAAGCGCTGCTCGCCGCCCTCGGCGGCCAGGCTGCGGCGGAGCAGGACGCCTTCTGGGGCTACCACGACGTGCTGTTCGCCGCGGACCTGCGCCGCGGTGACGACCGGTTCGGTCGGGACTTCCTCCTCGAGGTGGCGGCCGACCTCGACCTCGACGTCGACGCCTTCGACGCGGCCCTCGACGACGAGGAGCTGCTGCAGCGCGTCCAGACCGACGCGCTGCTGGCCCAGGCCCTGAACCTCACCGGCACCCCGGCGTTCCTGATCGAAGGCCGGCCCGTGGTCGGCGCGCAGCCGCTGGAGGTCTTCATCAACCTGGTCGACAACGCCATCATCGAGGCCGGCGCGGAGCTGCCGTGATCGAGCTCGGCTACCTCGCCGCCTTCCTGGGCGGGGTGCTGACCCTGCTCAGCCCCTGCGGGGCGCTGCTGCTGCCGTCGTTCTTCGCCTACGCCTTCGACCGGCCCGGTGTGCTGCTCGCCCGGACCGGGGTGTTCTACGCCGGCCTCGCCGCGGTGATGGTGCCGCTGGGGACCGGGGCGGCCGTCGCCAGCAGGTGGCTGCTACCCAACCAGGACCGGCTCATCGTCGCCGCCGGCTGGCTGCTGATCGCGCTCGGCCTGGCCGCGGCGCTGGGACTCGGACGGTTCCTGCCCAACCTGGTCGGCCGGGCCCAGGCCCGGGTCGAGGGCCGGAGCTCGCCCGTGGCGGTGTTCGGGCTCGGGGCGGTGTACGGCGTGGCCGGGACGTGTGCCGGTCCGATCCTCGGCGCGGTGCTCACGATCGCGGCGCTGGACGGTCGGCCCGCGTACGGCGCCGCTCTGCTCGCGGTCTACGCGCTCGGGATGGCGGCGCCGCTGTTCCTGTTGGCGGGGTTGTGGGAGCGGTTCGAGCTGTCCCGCCGGGGCTGGCTGCGCGGCCGGCCGCTGCGGCTCGGTCGGCTGGAGTTGCACACCACGTCGCTGGTCACCGGCGCCCTGTTCGTCGCCATCGGGCTCTGGCTGGTCACGTCCGGGGGCTACCTGGCGGTGCCGGGGCTGCCCGACACCACCCAGCTGGACCTGGCAGCCCAGGCGTTCCTGCTGCGGCTCGACCGCCTGGCACCGGACCGGCTCGTGCTGGCCGTCGTGGCCGTCATCGCTGCGGCCGTGCTGGCGCGCCGCGTCCGGCGCAGCCGTCGCGGTCCGCAGCAGGAGCGGAGCCGCTCACCAGCGTGAGCGGGACTCCTCGGCGAACCCGAGCAGTCCTGCCACCTCGATCCGTGCCCCGTCCGGGCCGGGGACGTGCCCCGACCAGCGGCCGAAGACCTGGTGGACCTCGGTGCCGAGCACCAGCGCCTCCGTGCGGGCGTGCCGGTCGAAGCGGGGCGTGAGCGTCACGTCGAGCGTCCCATCCGGCGCGTGCACCCGCCACGGCGCCAGCGGCGCGTCCCAGCGGTAGGTCCACGTCAGCTCCTCGCCGAGCTTGACCACCGCGCCGTCGACGATGATGCCGTTCTCCGTGGCGCCGGTGCCCTCGGTCCAACGGCCCCCGACCTGCAGCCCGATGGTCCGGCCGTCGCGGCTGCGGCCCGCGCCGCCGCCCCAGTTCCAGCGCGTGCGGTAGGGCCAGCGCCCGCGGCCGATGTCCAGCACCCCCCAGGCGTCCTCGCCCTCGGCACCGAGCTCGTAGCGCTCGTCACCCACCACCATCGAGCCCGTGACCGGACGCGCCTGATGCTTCGAGGTGTACTGGAAGCGGCGCTCGCTCCACGGGATCACCACGTCCACCGAGCCGTGCCCGGGCGGCGCCGCGATGGTCGCCTCCAGCCGCCCCAGCCGCCCATCCCGCTCCCGCCAGCGGGCCAGCAGGCGCGTGCCGTCCCGGTCGTCGACCACCTCGACACCGAGGTGGTGGTGCCGGAAGGTCAGCGGGGCGGTGCCGTAGCGGTCGGGCAGGTCGATCCCGCGGGCGAAGGGGACCGTCAGCTCCCGGCCGCCGCTGCGGCCGGAGGGCAGGTGCACCCACCACACGGCGACGATGCCGAGGTAGTCGACGTCGGCGTAGACGAGCGAGACGGCCAGCTCATCGGTCAGCAGCGCGTGGTAGTCCCAGCGCTTGGTCCGGCCCCACCCGCCGCGCAGGTTGGCCCGGTGGACCGAACGTGCCGCCCAGCCCCGGGCGTGCGGGTTCAGGCGCCGGCCGTCCGGGGTGCACAGGTCGACGGGGGCCGTCAGCTCACGCTCGTGGGTGGTCACGTCCGGCGGCGATCAGCCGATGCGGTCGCGCCGCACGATGGTGCAGGTGTAGTCCCCGGCGGGCGACCGCACGGTGACGGTGTCCCCCGGCCGGGCCCCGAGCACCGCCTTGGCGAGCGGCGCGTCCGAGGAGGTGCGGTGCTCGTCCATGCCCGCTTCGACCGGGTGGACGACCAGGAAGGCCTCCCGCTCGCCGTCCTCGAACTCGACCTCCACCTCGTCGCCGAGCTCGACGATCGACGGGTCATCGATGACGTCAGCCGGGGACACCGCGTCACGCAGCAGGACCTCGAGCTCCTCCAGCTGCTCGCGGACCCGCTCGCGGTCGGTGACCAGCTCCTCGGTGCGTTCGTGCGCGAGATCCTCGTCGATGTCGACGAGGCGCTCCCGCATCCGGGCGAGGCGGTCCTCGATCCAGGCACGACCGTCCCGGGTCAGGACGACGGGCGGGCGAGGGGTGGGCTGGTCGGCAGCCATGGGCGAACTCCTGGGAACGTGATGCAGACGCGCCGGGACGCAGCCGAGGTGGCGCGTGATGAAGCCGAACCTCACCGTACCCGACCGTGTGGGCCAGGGCGACGGACCGTGGTCGACCTTCCGCGCGACGTCAGCCCGCGGGGTGCAGGTGCCACTGGAGCTCGGCCCGGCGGGTGCTGGGGTTCGCCCAGGCGGTGACGGGCGTCCCCGTGGTCAGCAGGGCGTCGCCCTCGTGCAGGATCTCCGTCCGCCCCCCCAGCGTGAGGTCGAGGACGCCGCGCACGACGGTGATGGACTCGGGGCTCTTGACCGCGAACGGGGCGACGTCACCGCGCGCGTCCGGTTCGACGACGAGCTGCCAGAGCTGCCCGGTCCGGGGCGTGTCGAGCAGCAGCGTGCCGGTCATCCCGGGCTGCAGGCTGCGGCGCTCCCGTCCGCTACGGCGGGAGACCAGGTAGCCCTCCGGTCCGTCCGACTCCGGTCCGAACGCCACCCCGAGCACCTCCCACAGGCGCATCAGCGTGTCTCCGCTGGTGCCCCGGACCCCCCGTTCGACCTGCGACAGCGCCGATGGGCTGATGCCGACCCGCCGTGCCAGCTCGGCCTGGGCCATCCCGGACGCCAGCCGTTGGTCACGGATCAGCGTGCCGAGCCGCTGCCGGGTGCTGGACGCTGCCCCGGTCGCGACGAGGTCGCCGTCCACGACCTGGACCTCGCGCGTGCGGCCCACGACCTCCGCGGCTCGGCCATCGGCCTTGCGGACCGTGCAGCGCAGGTGCGTCGTGGGGCCGTCCGGGTCGGTGGCGACCATCTCGACCACGACCTGGGTGACCTCCGTCAGCCGGCGCAGGAAGCTGGGGGTGTGTGCGTCGCGCTCGATCGGCCACAGCGCCAGGCTCCGGCGGCGGTACAGGCGGGGGCAGGTCGACAGGAACAGCTCCAGCGCCGCGTCGTCCGACCACGCGGCCTGGACGGCGCTGAGCCGGTCGAAGGCGAAGACGGCCCCCATCCCGACGGCGTCATCCGCCGCCCGCACGCTCGCCAGCGCGTCGGCCAGGGTGGCGTCCGGGAGGAGCGCGTCGGGCATCGACGAGGGTCGGCCGGTGGTCACCGCCGACCAGTCGAGGACCGTGAGGCCGTCGGGGACCTCGCCGGTCCACGATCGGGCGACCGTCACCGCGACCACGGGCTGGTGGCCGAGCGCTGCGGCGAGGTACCGCGCGACCAGCAGGTCGAGCGGGGTGGCGGCGTCCCCCACCACGACCAGGTTGTCGCCGATGTGGACCTGACCGATCAGGTCGTCGAGCGCAGCGGTCCCACTGGTCGGCTCCGTCGCTGCGTGCACCCGTGCCTCCTCGTGGTCCGCTTCCGTCGCTGCGGGCCGCGCGTGGTGCCCCGGCCCTCCGGAGCACCACGCTAGGAGGTCGGGTCAGCTCGCGAGTTCCCGCACCAGCGAGCGACCGTGCCGCGCCTCGATCGCCTCCGCGATGCGCCCGACCCCGAGCACCATGGCGGCGGTGCGCAGGTCGAGGTTGCGGGCCGCGGCGACGGCCCACAGGTCGTCCAGCGAGTGGTGCATCCGGTCGGCCAGCCGTTCGGTGACGTGCCGCGCGCTCCAGCGCTCGCGCCGCTGGTTCTGCTGCCACTCGAAGCACGACACCGTCACGCCGCCCGCCGAAGCGAGGACGTCCGGGACCACGGTGACGCCCCGATCGGCGAGGATGCGGTCGGCCGCGGTGGTGACGGGTCCGTTCGCCGCCTCCGCGACCAGCCGGGCCCCCACGCGTTCCGCCTGCGGGGCGTCGATCGCGCCCTCCAGCGCGGCGGGAACCAGGATGTCGCAGGGGAGCGCCAGGAGGTCGTCCCCGCCGATCACCTCCGCGTCGTGGTGGATCACGGAGCCGGTGGTGGCCTTGGTCACCGAGACGGCGGCGATGTCGAGGCCCGCCGGGTCGTGGATCGCCCCCTGACTGTCGGACACACCCACGACGCGCAGGCCGTCCTCGGCCAGGAGGCGCGCGAGGTGGGCGCCCGCGTTACCGAACCCCTGGATGACGACGCGGGCGTCGGCGGCGAGCCCGAGCCGTTCGGCGCTCGCGAGCACGACCGTGCGGCAGCCGGCCGCGGTGGCCGTGTCCCGTCCGAGCGACCCGCCGGCCTCGATCGACTTGCCCGTGACCACGCCCGGCTGGTGTCGCCCGGTCACCCGGGCGAACTCGTCCGCCATCCAGTCCATGTGCCGCTGACCGGTGTTGACGTCCGGTGCCGGCACGTCGACCTCGGGGCCGATGCTGCCGGCGATGGCGCGGGTGTAGGAGCGGGTCAGGGACTCCAGCTCGGCCTCGCTGAGCGGCTTGGGATCGATGGTGATGCCGCCCTTGCCGCCCCCGAGCGGCAGGTCGACCACCGCGGTCTTCACGCTCATCAGCGTGGCCAGGCCGGACACCTCGGTGGCGGTGACCTCCGGGTGGAACCTCGTCCCGCCCTTGGCCGGGCCACGGGCGGACGAGTGGGCCACGCGGTAGCCGGGCACCACCTTGATGGCACCGTCGTCGGCCAGGTAGGGCACCTGGACCGCGAGCGAGCGTTCGGGCTGGTGGAGCGCCTCGCGGATCCGGTCCTCGAGGCCGAGTTCGTCCGCAGCGGCGTCGATGGCGTCGAGCGCGAGGCGATGGAGGTCGATCGTCACGGTGGTCCCTCGTGTGCTGCGCGCGTGACGATCGGACGGCACACGGCGACGCCCGACCCCGCGCGGGGATGGACGACGCGCCGTTGCGTCACGGGAAGGGTAGACGTGAAGCATCGCTTCACGCCACTCGGCAGGTCGGGAAGCCCCTGGCCGCCGCAGGCGTTGCTGCGAGCGAACGCGGGTCCCGATACCGACCCCGTCGTCGCCAACCGAACCACGACCGAGGAGCTCACGATGGAGCAGGACCGTTACGTCTTCCGTCAGCGCACCGACCACGACCCCGCCACCGCCGATGCCCGCGTCCGCGAGGCGCTCGCCGCCGAGGGGTTCGGGGTACTCACCGAGATCGACGTCACCAGCGTGCTGCAGGCCAAGATCGGGGTCGAGGTGGCGCCGTACCGCATCCTCGGCGCCTGCAAGCCCACCTACGCCCACCAGGCCATCGGCATCGACCCCGCGATCGGGGGGCTGCTGCCCTGCAACGTCGTGGTCCGTGCCCACCCCGACGGCGGCAGCGAGCTGATCGCGATCGACCCCGCCGCCATGATGGGCCTGACCGGGGAGCCGGAGCTCGAGGGCCTCGCCGGGGACGTCGCCGCCGAGCTGCGGCGCGCGCTGGAGGCAGCCGCGGCCTGACCCGTCGGGCCGGTCAGCCCTCGGACGCTGGCTCCGCGGCGGGCTCGTCGGTGGTCGCCGGCTGGTCCGAGGCGTCGCTGGTCGGCACGGCCATCGCGTGGGCCTGTCCGAGCCGCCACTGGCCGACCAGCAGCGTGCTGGCGCCGTCGAGCAGCAGCTGGACACCGAGTGCGGCACCGAGGAACCAGCGTGCCGAGCCGGGCCAGGCGAGCAGCAGCAGGAGCCCGAGCACCGCGCCGACGGTGCCGCCGTAGAGCAGCACCGCGGTCGGGGTGCCCGGCTGGAACGCCAGCACCAGGCGGAGCACGCCGCCGAGGAGCAGCAGCGAACCGGCCACCCAGGTCAGCGTCGCCAGGGTCGCGGTCGGGTTGGCGACGAAGCCGGCGCCGAGCACGCCGGTGACCACCCCGAAGGCCAGGTTCCAGCGCCGGGCAGGATCGGTCCAGCCCAGCACCGCCGCGCCGATCAGCACGATCCCGGCGACCAGCAGCATCCAGCCGAGGAACAGGGCGGAGACGGTGGTCGCCAGGCCCACGTGGGCGAGCACGACGACGCCGGCGACCATCGTGAGGGCACCGAAGAGGCCGTCCCACCCGGTCCGCCGTCGCTCCAGCACCAGCTGGACGGCTGCGTCCATCCTCCACCCTCCGTCGCACACCCCTCGGCCGTCGTGCGGGCCGACCGCCCGAGACGCTACTGCACCGAGGTGGTCGTCCCGTCCCGGCGGGTCCGTCGCCGGCTAGCGTGCGGACCGGTGGGAGGGGTGCCGGTGGAGCGGTCCTCGTGGTGGCGTGCGCCGTCGTTCCCGGCGCGCGACTGGCTGCGCGCCTACGAGCGTGACCGGTTCGGTCGCGATGCCATGGCTGGGGCGATCGTCACCGCGCTGGTCGTGCCGCAGGCGCTCGGCTACGCCGCGATCGCCGGTGTCCCGGTCCAGGTCGGGCTGTACGCGATCCCGGTCGCCCTGGTCGCCTACGCCCTGCTCGGGTCGTCGCCGCACGTGAGCGTCGGGCCCGTGTCGACGGTGTCGGTGGTGTCCGGTTCGATCGTCGCGGCCCAGGCCGGGGGTGACCCCGACCGGGCGGTGGCGCTGACCGTCGCGCTGGCGCTGCTCTCGGGGCTCTTCCTCGTGATCGCTGGGCTCCTGCGGACCGGCTGGGTGGCGGAGTTCCTGTCCAAGCCCATCGTCAGCGGGTTCGTCTTCGGCCTGTCGATCGTGATCGTCGTCGGTGAGATCCCGTCCCTGCTCGGGCTCACCCCGGAGCGCGGGACCGTCCTCGTCCGGCTCGTCACCCTCGCGCGCGACGTGTGGTCCCTGGACCCGCTCACCGCAGGGATCGGGCTCGGCAGCCTCGTGGTGCTGGTCGCCGGCGCGCGCGTGGCCAGGCAGGTGCCCTGGGGGCTGCTCGTGGTCGTGGCCACGCTCACCGCATCGCACCTGCTCTCCTTCGCCGACCGCGGGATCGCGGTGGTGGGTGAGGTCCCGCGCGGGATCCCGATCCCGGGCCTGCCCGCGCTGACGTGGGCGGAGGTCACGGCGCTGGTGGTGCCCGCGGCGGGGCTCGCGCTGGTCGGGCTCGCGGAGAGCCTGAGTGCCGCGCGCCTGTTCGCCGCCGAGGGTGGCTACCGCATCGACACCGATCAGGAGTTCATCGCCACCGGCGCCGCCAACCTGGCGTCGGGACTGTTCGGCGGGCTCGGCGTCGCCGGCAGCCTGTCGAAGACCGCTGCGGTCGTCCGTGCCGGCGGGTCAAGCCAGGCAGCGAGCCTGGTCGCAGCGCTGCTCAGCCTCGGGGTGCTGCTGCTGCTCGCCCCCTCGCTCCGTGCGCTGCCCCGGGCGGTGTTGTCTGCCGTCGTGATCCACGCCGTGTGGGGTCTGATGGACACGGCCGCGCTGCGTCGCTACGCGCGGATCCGCAACAACGATCTCGTCGCCGCGCTCGGAGCGCTGCTCGGCGTGATCGTCCTGGGCACGCTGGCCGGACTCCTCGTGGCGGTCGCGATGTCGTTGCTGGGTCTGGTCTACCGCGCCAGCCGGGTCGAGGTGGAGGAGCTCGGGCGGATCGCGGGCGAGAAGGCCGCCTGGGGCTCGATCGAGCGCCACCCCGAGCGTGAGCGTGTCCCGGGCATCCTGCTGCTGCGGCTCAGCGCCCCGGTCTTCTGGGTCAACGCCAGCGCCGTCGAGGAGCAGGTGATCGCGCACGTCGACGAACGCGCGGGGCTCCGGGCCCTGATCCTGGACCTCGAGGCGACCGACCAGCTGGACACCACCAGCACGGACATGCTGCACCACCTGCTGGGCCGGCTGCGGCGCCGGGGGGTGGACCTGTACCTCGTCCGTGTCATGTACCAGGCCCGGGTCGTGCTGAAGCGGTCCGGCCTGCGTGACGAGATCGGCGACGACCACCTCTGGCGCACCATCTCGGAGGGCGTCAGGCGGGCCAAGCACGACCTGCAGGAGGCCACGGGGCAGGGGTCGGAGGAGGCCGAGCAGCACGTTCCGGACGACCTCGAGCAGGAGCGCGTGGCCGTGGACCTGGACCGCGGGTCGGAGGCTGCGAGCGTCGAGGGGTCCTGACGGCTAGCGTGCCCGGGTCCACCGTTGGTCCGCCACCCCACCCGACGGGAGGTCCCGTGCAGGACGTGTCCGCCACGGCCGCCGGGTCGACACCGAGCCTCGAACGCGCGTTGCTCGACCTTGCGGTCGGCTTCGTCAACGTGCCGCTGGAGGAACTCGATGCGGCCGTGGACCGCACGTTGCGCACGATCGGGGAGCTCAGCGGGGTGGCCCGGACCTACCTGTTCACCTACGACTGGGAACGCCTCACCTGCACCAACACCCACGAGTGGTGCGCGCCCGGCGTGCGATCGGTCATGGGGCAGCTGCAACAGAGCGACATCTCCGAACTGACGGCGTGGATCACCGCGCACCGGGCCGGCCGGCCCGTGTACCGGCCGGATACCACCGATCCGACCCTGGACGCCGCGGAACGCGCCGAGTGGGCCGCCCAGGGCATCACCGCACTGCTGACGATCCCGCTGATGCGCCGCGGCGCCTGTGTCGGCTTCGTCGGGTTCGACGTGGTGGACGGTCCCAAGCACTGGTCCGAGCGGGACCGCGAGGTGCTCGGTGTGCTCGCGGAGCTGCTGTCCAACGCCGAGGAGCGGCGCGAGCTCGAACGGCTCCAGCGTGCCACCGAGGAGCTCGCCGCTGCCAACGCGCAGCTCGGGGCCTTCGCAGGTGCGGTCTCCCACGACCTCAAGGCCCCGCTGAGCACGATCCAGGGGATGCTCGCCCTGCTGGAGACGGGCCGGGTCCCCGCCGAGCGCCGGACCGAGCTGCTCGAGCGCTCCATCGCCGCAGCCCAGCGCATGGCGGAGATGATCGACCGGCTGCTCGACTATGCCGCCGCCGGCCGGGAGATCGGGACACCAGAGGAGGTGTCGCTGGACCGGGTGCTGGCGATCGCCCGCGACCACGTCGAGGCCGACCTCGACGCGCGGGGTGCCGAGCTCGAGATCGCACCGCTGCCGAAGGCCCTCGGCGACGAGGTCCGCTTGGTGGAGGTGTTCCAGAACCTCCTGTCCAACGCGGTCGTCCACGGGCCGGACGGGTGGAAGCCGGCGGTGCGGGTGCGTGGTCACCGGCACGGCGACACCGTCACCGTCACCGTCGCCGACAACGGGCCGGGGATCGCACCGGCCAGCCGTGCACGCGTGCTGCGGTCCTTCGAGCGGGGGCCCGGCATCGACCGGCCGGGCTCCGGGATGGGGTTGCCGATCTGTGCCCGCATCGTGGACGCGCACGGGGGCAGCATGGAGCTCGGTGACAGCTCCCTCGGCGGGCTCGAGGTCACGGTGCACCTCCCGGTGGCCCGGCAGCCGGTCGTGGGGTACGCGGAGGACCGCACCGGCGCGTCACCGCGTTCAGGCTGAGTCCGGGTCGTCCATGCGGGGGCTGCCGGCCTCCAGCGCCCCGACGTCGATCGCCGGCTCGGCGGCGGGCGGTGCGGCCGTCAGCAGCGCGTCCTCCGCCTCGGTGGCGAAGACGTGCAGGCCCAGGCGTGCCGACAGCTCGCGGCAGACCGCGACACCACGCACGCTGTTGCCGTAGCGATCGAGCCCGGGGGAGGCGACCGCGATCCCCATCTTGCCGGGGATGACCGCCAGGATCAGGCCGCTGACGCCGCTCTTGGCCGGGAACCCGACCTCGAACACCCACTCGCCCGCGTAGTCGTACATGCCGCAGGTCTGCATGACGCTGAGCACGTCCCGGACCCGGCGGCGCGGCAGCGCCTGCTCGCCGGTGACCGGGTTCGTCCCGCCGGCCGCCAAGGTCGCCGCCATCGTCGCCAGCTGGCTCGTGGTCACGTGCACGCTGCACTGCTGCAGGTAGGCGGTCAGGACCGGCTCCACCTCGCCGGACAGCATCCCCGCGCTGCGCAACAGGTAGGCCGTGCCCCGGTTGCGGTCGGCGGCCGCGAGCTCGGCTGCCAAGGTGGCCCCGTCGACGACGAGCCGGTCGTCGCCGGCGAAGCGCCGCAGCGTGTCGAGCACCCGTGCGAACCGCTCCGCCGGGTCGGCGCCGGCGACCAGGCTCGTGGTCACCAGCGCCCCGGCGTTGACCATCGGGTTGTAGGGCCGCATCGACCGTTCGTCGACCCGGAGCGCGTTGAAGGCGTCCCCCGAGGGCTCGACCCCGACGCGGGCGAGCACCGCCTGTGGGCCGAGGTCCGCGAGGACCCGGCCGTAGGTGAACACCTTCGCCACCGAGTGCAGGGGCACGGCGCGGTCGTGGTCGCCGACGGCGTGGTGGTCCCCGTCCACGGTGACCACGGCGATCGCGAGCCGGTCCGCATCGGCGCCGACCGAGGCCGCGGGGAGGTAGCCCGAACCGGAGCGGTAGACCCGCTCGTCGGGTCCGAGGGGCCGCGCCGCGATGCGCTCATGGAGCGCCGCGAGCCGCTCGTCGATCCGCCGTCGGGTGGTCGAGGTGGTCATCGCGGTAGCAGGCGGTCGACGACGCCCTCGGGTAGTAGGCCTGCCGGCGCGAAGCGGCGGGCGGCCGTCGCGTAGTCCGGAGCGTGCTCGTGCAGCGCCGCGGCCAGCCGCAGCGCCTCGTCCTGGTTCCCGCCGACCAGCTCGGCTACGGCCCGCCACCAGGCCAGATCCGGGTCGCTCCGGGCGTCCGGGACCTCGGCCGGGAGCGCCGCCAGGGCCGCCTCCCCGTCACCGTCCATGGCCAGCTCGAAGGCCTCGACGGTGGCGTGGTAGCGCCGGGTGTGCTCCACGAGCCGGCGCAGCTCCTGGACGGGTTCGGGGTGGTCGTCGACCCTCAGGTCGAGAAGGCGGTCATGCCACGGCCGGCCCGAGGGCTCGGCGCAGACCACCTCGATGGCCGCGGACCGCCGGCCACGCAGGTCCCCACCCGCGCCCTCCGCGGCCTCCAGCGCCGCGAGCAGGCGGCCCGCCAGCCGGCCGTCGGTGGTCTCGTAGGCCGCGAGCATCGCCTCCCAGACCCGGGGCGAGCGGACCAGGTTGGCGAGCACCACCACCCCGTCCCCGACGAGATGGCCGGCCGCCTCGACGCAGGCCGCTCCGGTGGTGGCCGCCACCTCGCCACGGGCGTCGACGATGCCGACCTGTCGCCGCTCCGGGTGGGGGTCGACGGTGGTCAGCGCGCGGATCGCCTCCGTCGCGGTCAGCCCGGCCCGCAGCGCGTGGAGCCCGAGCTCGCCGTACATCGGCTCGCCCATGGACTGGGTCGCGACCGCGCCGACCCCGGGGATCGCCCAGGAGACGCTGGAGCCGACCGCGAACGCCTGCGACTGGGTGGCGACCCCCATGGTCCCGTCCCTGGGGTCCCGGGCCACGATCGAGTAGGTCATGCGGGCGTGACCTCCACGGGGACGCCGTTGAGCACGGCGGTGCCGGAGGGTGCGTCCAGGACGCCGCGGTCGGTGAGGTCGTTGCTGCTGGCCCCGCCGACGCGGCGGGCGGTGGTGAGCCGTACGCCCTCGCGGTCGTGCCCGAAGCCGTGGGGCAGGCTGACGACGCCGGGACGCACCGCGTCGGTCACCTCGACCGGCACCGTGACCGCCCCCGTCGCGGAGCGGACCGCCACCTCGGTGCCATCCCCGACGCCGCGGGCCGCCGCATCATCGGGGTGGAGCCAGAGGGTGCACAGCTGCTGGCCCTTGGCGAGGCGTGCGACGTTGTGGGACCAGGAGTTGTTCGTGCGCAGGTGCCGGCGCCCGACCAGCACGAGCCCGTCCGGTGGTCCAGCCAGCAGGGCGTCGAGGTGGCGCTCCAGCCGGGGCAGGTCGGCCACGACCACCTCGGGGGCCAGCTCGACCCGGCCCGAGGCGGTGGCGAGCACGTCGGGAAGCCGCGGCTGCAGGGGACCGAGGTCGACGCCGTGCGGGGCGGCCTCGAGCGCCTCGAGCGACAGCCCGTCCGGATCCAGCCCGAACCCGTCCCCGTAGGGGCCGGCCCGCACCAGCAGGTCCAGCAGCCGCAGCGGCCCCCGGTCTCCGTGGAGCGCTGCGCGGATCGCGTCCGCATCGCGGGTCGCCAGCCGGGCCGTGGGGTCGGCGACGGTCCGGGTGATCGCCTCGTGCAGCACGTACGCATCGACCGCATCGACGTCGATCGGCGGGCGCTGCCCGGTCGCGATGGCGGCCAGGGTGAGCAGGACCTCCCACTCGTCCGGCTGGCCGTCGTCCAGCGGTAGCGCGGCGGGGGAGAGGTTCGCGACGTTGCGCACCGCGAGCCCGGAGAAGGCGAGGTCGTAGTGCGCCCGCTGCAGGATCCCGGGTGGGGGCAGGAGCACGTGCGCATGGCGGGTCGTGGCGGTCACGTACGGGTCGACCGCGACGACCAGATCCAGCTGCTGCATCGCCGCGTCGAGCGCCGCGCCGTCGGGGGTGGAGAGCACCGGGTTCCCGGCGACCGTGACGAGCGCGCGGACCTGCCCCGGCCCGGGGGTGGTGATCTCCTCGACCAGGCTCGCGACCGGCAGCTCCCCGATCACCTCCGGCAGGCCCCGCACCCGGCTCGTGCGCCGGGCGTGCCGGAACGGGCGCCGCTGGCCACGGTGGTGGGCGGGCAGCGGGAACATCGCCCCGCCGCGCCGGTCGAGGTTGCCGGTCAGCACGTTGACCACGTCCACGAGCCACGAGGTCACCGTGCCGAACGCGACCGCGGTGGTCCCGAGCCGGCCGTACACCGCCGCCCGCTCGGCGCCGGCCAGCTCCCGCGCGAGAACCCGGATGTCGTCGGCCGCGAGCCCGGTGGCCGGCGCGACCCGTTCCGGCGCGTAGGGGCGTGCCAGCGCCAGCACCGCCTCGACGCCCTCGACGTGGGGTGCGAGGTGCCCACCGAGGTCGACGAGGTCCTCCTCGGCGAGGGTGTGGACGAGGGCGAGCAGCAGCAGCGCGTCGGTGCCGGGGCGGATGGCGAGGTGGCGGTCCGCCGTCGCTGCGGTGCGGGTGCGGACCGGGTCGACGACGACAAGCCGTCCGCCGCGCCGCTGCAGCGCGGTGAGCCTTCCGGGGAGATCGGGGGCGGTCAGCAGCGAGCCGTTGGACACGCGCGGGTTCCCGCCGACGATCACCAGCAGGTCGGTGTGGTCGAGGTCCGGGATCGGGATCGCGGACGGGTCGCCGAACATGGCCCCGCAGCTGAGGTGCTTGGGGAGCTGGTCCACGCTCGAGGCGGAGGAGACGTTGGTCGTTCCGAGCGCCCGGATCAGGGGCTTCAGCGACAGCTGCCCGGCGAGGGTGTGGACGTTGGGGTTGCCGAGGTAGATCGCGACGGCGTCGCGGCCGTGGTCGGCCTGGACCCGGTGCAGGCGGTCCGCCACCTCGGTGTAGGCCTCGTCCCAGGTGGCGGGCCGGAGCTCGCCGTCGCGGCGGACCAGCGGGGTGCGCAGCCGGTCGGGGTCACGCTCCAGCTCGCCGATCGTGGCGCCCTTGGGGCACAGGTAGCCACGGCTGAACACGTCCTGCTCGTCGCCACGGACCGAGGTGACCTCGCCGGCGTCGTCGAGCTCGAGGCGCAGGCCGCAGGTGGCCTCGCACAGCGGACAGGTACGGATCACGGTCCGGGTCATGCGCGGCTCCCACCTCGCGGTGTGGGCACGCTAGTGGGTCACACGCGGCTGGCGCCGCCTCATACCGGGCTGCACACCCAGTAGCGTCCCGGGAGGACGACCCCACCCGGATGTCCGCCGACGGCAGAGGAGCCCCTGTGGACCACGACGTGACCGCCACCGCCGACCGGATCCTCGACCGCGCGCGGGTGTTCGCGGTCGTCGGCGCTTCGCCGTCGCCCTGGCGGCCGAGCCACGGGGTGATGCGGACCCTGCTCGACCATGGCTACGAGGTGGTCCCCGTCCGGCCCGGCGTGGAGGAGATCCTCGGCCAGCGGGCCTACCCGGACCTGGCGTCCATCCCCGCCGAGGTCGAGGTGGACGTCGTCGACGTCTTCCGCCGGTCCGAGCGGGCTGGGGTCCACGTGGATGAGGCCATCGCCCGCGGGGTGGGTGCGGCCTGGCTGCAGCTCGGGGTGATCGACGAGGCTGCAGCCACCCGGGCTCGGGCGGCAGGGCTGGACGTGGTCATGGACCGCTGCCCCGCGATCGAGCTGCGCCGCCGGGGCGGCATCGGCCGCCGCCCGTAGCTCCGGCCCGGCCCGGCCCGCGGATGGTGGAACGGATCGACCACCTCCGTGTCGATCCGTTGCACCCGATGGGCTCCGTGCGGCCTCGACCCGGCCCCGGAGCGCCCGTGGCCCTCGGCGCCCGCGGTCCGCGGCGCGCTCGGTCCGCGGCGCCCGCGGTCGCCGGTAGGTCGTCCGGCCCTGCCCGGGGATGCCGTGGCGCCAGCTGGGGGCCGGACGGCCGGCCAACTGCAACCCATCGGCCCTACTGCCAGCTCCTGCAGGAGATGCATCCTGCAGGAGCTGCAGAACCGGCAGCAAGCGGCACGAGTAGGCAGGGTCATCACGATGGCGTCCGGGTTCCTCACCACCCAGCAGGTCCAGGACCTGCTCGACGTGGACGCCTCCACGATCTACCGGATGGCCGGCGACGGGCGCCTGCCGGCGGTGCGGATCGGTCGCCAGTGGCGCTTCCCCGCCGCGGAGATCGAGGCGATGCTTCGCCCCGGCCACCCGCGCGCTGATGCCGTCGTGACCGAACCTACCGATGGCCTACAGCCGGGCCGAGCGAGGCCCGCGGGCCTCGCCACTGCGGCGAGCGCGGTCGTGACGCCGGCCGCCGGAGCGTCGCCGGCCCGTGCCAGCGCTCTCGCGGGACCGGCCTCGCCGGTCCCCACCCTCCCGCCACCGGATGAGCCGCCGCTGTCGCCGGTCCTCACGGTCGCCGTGCTGGAAGCGGTCGCCCCTGCGCTCGGCGTGTCCATGGTCGTCACCGATCTCGACGGCCGGCCGCTGAGCCCGATCGTGAACCCGGCGCCGGGGATCGTCGCACGCAGCCGCGATCCGGAGTTCGCCGTCGCGTGCTCGCGCGAGTGGCGCGGGTTCGCCAACGAGCCGCACCTCTCCCCGCGGCTCGTGCCGGGCCGCTTCGGGTTCCTGTGCGCCCACAGCTTCGTGCGTCGCGGGCCGCAGCTGCTGGCCATGGTGCTGGCGGGCGGGATCGCACCGCCCGAGCGCGACGACCCGGACCTGTACCACCTCGATCACCACCAGCACCGGCTGGTGCTGGAGGCCCTGCCGCGGACCGCGGCCCTGCTGTCCCAGCTGGTGGCGCTGACCGCCACCTCGACCGAGGCTCCCTGAGCCCGGTCGCCCCCGAACGAGGAGCGCTCCCATGCGACGCCTTCTGGTCCTCGGTGCCGGTACCGCCGGCACGATGGCCGTCAACAAGCTCCGGCCGCTGCTGGCCGAGGACGAGTGGGACATCACCATCGTCGACCAGCGTGAGGAGCACCACTACCAGCCCGGCTACCTCTTCATCCCCTTCGGCTGGTACCGGCCCGAGCAGGTCGTCAAGTCCCGCAAGCGCCTGATCACCCGTGGGGTCACCCAGATCACCGCGGAGATCGACCGTGTCGATACGGACGCGAACACCGTCCACCTCATCGACGGCACCGAGCTGGCCTACGACCAGCTCATCATCGCCACCGGGACCCACCCGACCCCGTCGGAGACCCCGGGCCTCG
This sequence comes from Nitriliruptoraceae bacterium, assembly GCA_047921175.1. Taxonomy (GTDB): domain Bacteria; phylum Actinomycetota; class Nitriliruptoria; order Nitriliruptorales; family Nitriliruptoraceae; genus T1Sed10-7. The sequence continues at coordinate 19,381 of JBLRWQ010000040.1, forward strand.
CGGAGCCGAACGCCCGCGAGCGGGGGGTGCACCACTTCTACACCCTGGAGGACTCCATCGCGCTGCGGGACGCCATGCAGCGCTTCGAGGGTGGTCGGCTGGTCGTCAACCTGATCGACCTGCCGATCAAGTGCCCGGTGGCGCCGCTCGAGTACGTGCTCCTGGCCGAGGCCTGGCTGCATGAGCGGGGCCTGCGCGAGGACACGGAGGTCATCTACGTCACCCCGCTCGACGGCCCCTTCACCAAGCCGCTGGCCTCCAAGGAGCTCGGGGGCATGTTCACCGAGCGCGGCATCGACCTCGAAGCGGACTTCCTGCTCGAGCAGATCGACCTCGACGAGCAGTGCCTGGTCAGCTACGACGAGCGGGTGGTGCCCTTCGACCTGCTGGTCACCGTGCCGATCAACCGCGGCGCCGCGTTCGTCGGCCGCTCCGGGCTCGGCGACGAACTCGACCACGTCAAGGTCGACAAGCACACCTTCCTTGCGGACGGACTGGACGACGTGTTCGCCCTGGGCGACGCCGCGAACCTGCCCACCTCCAAGGCCGGATCGGTCGCCCACTTCGCGCTGGACGTGTTCGTGGAGAACTTCCTGCGCCACGTCGACGGGCTCGAGATGCACGAGCGCTTCGACGGCCACGCCAACTGCTTCATCGAGTCCGGCTACGGCAAGGCGATGCTGCTCGACTTCAACTACGACACCGAGCCGCTGACCGGCACCTTCCCCTTCCCCGAGGTGGGGCCGCTCAAGCTCCTCGGCGAGAACGAGGCCAACCACTGGGGGAAGCTGGCCTTCCGCTGGATCTACTGGCACCTGCTGCTGCCCGGGAGGCCCCTGCCGCTGCACGCTGACATGTCGATGGTCGGCAAACAACGTCCGCCCGTGCCGGACCCGCATCCGGAGGCCGAGCAGGCCCCGCGCCGCACCAGCGCCCTGACGGAGGTGTCGATGTGACCGCCCTGGACACGCCTATGGCCGCACCCGACCGCGCCAGCAGCGAGGTGGCGAACGGCTCCTCGACCACCGAGCGGCTGGACCGCATCGAGGCCCGGCTCGAGCTGCTGCTGGACCACGCCGAGCGGCGCGACGCCGAGCTCGAGCCACTCCGGGACCTGGCCGCGGAGGTCGGGGTGCTGGCCGGCCCGGCGATGGACACCGTCACCCACCGCTTCGTCGAGCTGCAGGACCGTGGCTACGTCGCCTTCGCCCGCTCCAGCGGGCGGGTGGTGGAGCGCATCATGACCTCCTTCGACGAGGAGGACGTGGAGGCCCTCGGCGACAACGTGGTGCTGATGCTCGAGACGCTCCGTGACCTCACCCAGCCCGAGATCCTGCAGCTGCTGCGCCAGACCGCCGGGAGCGTCGGCCACCTCGACGAGCCCGCCCACGGTGCGCCCCCATCCACCTTCGCGCTGCTCAAGCAGCTGCGCGACCCGGAGGTCCGCCGTGGCCTGGACCGCCTGCTGGGCCTGGTCCGCACCGTCGGCACCGACCAACCCTGACCCCGCTACACCCCGACCCGACCACCCGACCACCCGACCTGACCCAAGGAGCACCGACCATGCCGGTCGTCACCGTCCTCGACCGTGAGATCCACCTCGACGACGAGGGGTTCCTCACCGATCCCAGCGAGTGGGACGAGGCCCTCGCCCATGAGCTCGCCGCCAACATCGGCCTCGAGCTGACCTCCCGCCACCTCGAGGTCATCGCCTTCGCCCGTGCCGACCAGGCCGAGCAGGGCGAGACCCCGACCCTGCGCCGCATGACCGCGGCCGGCGGGTTCCCGACCAAGGAGCTGTTCCAGCTGTTCCCGAAGAAGCCCGCCAAGAAGCTGTCGTACGTCGCCGGGCTGCAGAAGCCCGTCGGCTGCGTCTGACCCGGAGGAGATCCATCATGACCGCCACCGACCTGAGCGCCATGCCTGTGCCCTCCTTCGACGACGACGGCGAGGAGGAGGGCGGCCGCAAGCTCGTCCTGATCTGCTCGAAGGGCTCGCTGGACATGGCCTACCCCGGCCTGGTCCTCGCGAACGCCGCGCTGGGGGAGGGCATCGAGGTCCACATCTTCTTCACCTTCTGGGGCTTCGAGATCATCAACAAGAAGACCATGGGCGATCTGAAGTTCGTCGCCATGGGCAACCCGGCCACCCACATGCCGAACGCGGTCATGGGCCTGCCGGGGATGACCGCCGTGGCGACGAAGATGATGCGCAAGCAGATCGCGGAGCTCGACATCCCCGAGGTGCCGGAGTTCCTCGACCTCATCCACGAGTCCGGTGGGCACCTGTGGGCCTGCCGCATGTCGGCCGACATGAACAAGCTCACCGAGGATGACCTCTACGACGGCGTCGAGGGCATCATCAGCGCCACCGACTTCATGGAGCTGTCCGAGGGCGCCCAGACCATCTTCATCTGACCGGTCGGCGCCGCTCCTCCCGGGCAGCGCACAACCCCGCAGCAGGCAGGAACGGATCGACGTGTCAGGCGTCGATCCGTTCCTGCATCCCGCCGCGTAGGGCCATCGCCCCTGCCGCCGGGCACGTGGCAGGGCCAGACTGGAAGCCCGGACCGGTGGGCGATCATGAGCACCCGCACCGACGACGGCACCACCACGACCCCCGAGTCACCGCCCGCGCTGCAGCTCATCGACGCTGGAGCCGTGACCGCGCTGCCTCGCCGGGAGCTGGCGCCCGGGGTGACCTACGCCCCGCTGTGGACCGAGGGCCGGTCCTTCGCGGGGGTGTTCCACCTCGAGCCGGACGCGGTCATCCCCGAGCACACCCACACCTCCCACTGCCATCACGTGTGGATGCTCGACGGTGAGGTCCGCATCCTCGACCGGACGCTGCCACCCGGCTCCTACGCCTACGTGGCCCCGGGCCAGCCCCACGACCTGGTGGCCGGACCCGACGGCGCCACGGCCTTCTACCTGTACCTCGTCACCTCGACCCCGTAGCCGCGTCGCTCCGGTCACGGCCGAGGGGCCCTGACGGAGGTGCACGGAGAGGGCCACCATCATCACCGCACGTCCGCTCGTCTCGTCGAGCCGGACGACCCGCGATCCGCGGGCCTGCCCGGGGCCTGGTCCTGGTGTGAACGTCACGCTGCATCGTCACCGCACCGTCGCCCCGCCACCTGTCGTTCCGGGCTCGGCGCCGCCGGCCGACCTCGCCACGCTGCCACCCGACGAGGTGTTCGCGCACCTCGGTAGCTGCCCCGCTGGTCTGACCGCCGCGGAGGCGGCGACCCGGCTGGTCGCGGTCGGTCCGAACGAGCTCCAGGAGACCGGCGGGACCACGCTCGTCCAGGGGTTCGTCGGCAACGTCACCAACCTGATGGCGATCCTGCTGTGGGTCGCCGGGGTGCTGGCGCTGCTGGCCGAGCTCCCACAGCTCGCCATCGCGGTCTGGGTCGTCAACCTCATCAACGGGGCGTTCAGCACCTGGCAGGAGCATCGGGCGGAGCAGGCGGTCCAGGCCCTCAGGCGTCTGCTGCCCGCCACCGCGAGGGTCCTGCGCGACGGGGTCGAGGTGGCGGTCGAAGCGGCCACGCTCGTCCCCGGTGACGTGCTCCTGCTGGCCGAGGGAGACCGCATCAGCGTGGACGCCCGGCTCGTCGCGGCGCATGAGCTCCGCGTCGACCAGTCCGCGCTGACCGGTGAGTCCGACCCGGTCCGGCGCACGGCTGAGGCGCAGCCGCCCGGTGCCCGCGCTCCGGCAGAGGAGCTGAACCGGGTCGTAGCGGGGACGCTGGTGACCAGCGGCCGGGGCACCGCGATCGTGGCCGCTACCGGGATGGACACCGCCTTCGGCACCATCGCCGCGCTGACCCAGTCCACCGAGGCTGAGGCGAGCCCGCTGCAGCGCGAGCTGGCCACGCTCACCCGCGTCGTCGCCGTCATCGCGGTCACGCTCGGGCTCGCCTTCCTCGCCCTCAGCCTCGCCCTGACGGATATGTCGCTGAGCCGGGGGCTGATCTTCTCCCTCGGCATGATCGTGGCCTTCGTGCCCGAGGGCCTGCTGCCCACGGTCACCCTGTCGCTGGCGATGGCCACCCAGCGGATGGCCCGCCGCCAGGCGCTGGTCAAGCGCCTGTCGGCGGTCGAGACGCTCGGCTCGACCACGGTGATCTGTACCGACAAGACCGGCACGCTGACCGCGAACCAGATGACGCTGCGGGCGGTGGTCACCCCCGAGGAGTGCGTCGCGGTGACCGGGACGGGCTACGAGGTGGACGGTGGCTTCGTCCGCGATGGACGGCCACTGGACACGGTCCCGCCTGCCGTGCTCGAGGTGTTGCGGACCGGCGCGCTGGCCAACGACGCCCGGCTGGACCGTGGCGACGACGGCCAGGTCCGCGTCATCGGCGACCCGACCGAGGCCGCCCTGCTCGTCGCGGCGGCGAAGGCCGGGATCGACGCCGAGGTGGTGGCGCGCGACGCGCCCCGGGTGGCCGAGTTCCCGTTCGACACCGCACGCAAGCGCATGAGCACGGTGCATCGGGACGGCGCCGGGCTGCGGCTGCACGTCAAGGGTGCGGCACGGGAGCTGCTGGCCCGGTGCACGACGCTGCGCACCCTGGACGGTGACCGACCCCTCGCCGGTCCCGATCGGGCCGCCATCCTCGCCGCCCACGACGAGCTCTCGGGTCAGGCGATGCGGGTGCTGGGCGTGGCGACCCGGGACCTCGATGGTCCACGGACCGAGGTCGCCGTCGACCTCCCGGTCGAGGACGTCGAGCAGGACCTGGTCTGGCTCGGGCTGGTCGGCCTGCTCGATCCACCCCGCCCGGCGGTGGCCGAGGCGGTGCGCCGGTGCCGCCGGGCCGGCATCCGGATCCTGATGATCACCGGGGACTACGGCATCACCGCGGCGAGCATCGCCCGCCGCGTCGGGATCGTCCCCCCGGACGAGCAGGTACGCGTCGTCAACGGCGCGGAGCTCGACCAGCTCGACGACCGAGCGCTCGAGACGCTGCTCGCCGACGCGGTGCTGTTCGCCCGGGCGACCCCGGAGCACAAGCTGCGCGTCGTCTCCGCCCTCCAGGCACGGGGCGAGGTGGTGGCCGTCACCGGCGACGGCGTCAACGACGCCCCGGCGCTCAAGCGGGCCGACATCGGGGTCGCGATGGGCGCCTCCGGCACCGACGTCGCCCGGGAGGCGGCGGACATCGTGCTCCTCGACGACGACTTCGCGTCGATCGTGGCGGCGGTGGAGGAGGGTCGGGCCGTCTACGACAACGTCCGCCGGTTCACCGGCTACATCTTCACCTCCAACACCCCGGAGGCGGTGCCGTTCGTCCTGTTCGGACTGTCCGGCGGGGTCATCCCGATCGCGCTGGGCGTCACCCACATCCTCACGGTCGACCTCGGCACCGACCTCGCCCCAGCCCTGGCGCTCGGCGCCGAGCGACCCGAGCCCGGGGTGATGGACCGGCCACCTCGGTCCCGGGACGAGCACCTGGTGACCGCGGAGGTGCTGCGCCGCTCCTACCTGTGGCTCGGACCGATCCAGGCCGCCTGCACGATGGGGGCGTTCCTGCTCGCCTACCGCGCCATGGGCGTGACCGGCGGCTGGTCCGAGCTGCCCGACAGCGGCCCGGTCTACGCGGCCGCCACGGCGGCGGCGCTGGCGGCCGTGGTCTCGACCCAGATCGGCAACCTGCTCGCGCACCGCACCGAGCGTGCGTCCATCCTGACCGTCGGCTGGCGCAGCAACCCGTTGATCTGGGCCGGCGTGGCCTTCGAGCTGGCCCTGATCGTGGCCATCGTGTACGTGCCGCCGTTCCAGACCCTGATCGGGACGGCGGCCTTCCCGGCCTGGCTGTGGGTGCCGCTGCTCGGCCTGGCCCCGACCCTGCTGCTCGTCGACGAGGCCCGCAAGGCGGTGCTCCGGCGCCGCGCCCGCGGAACACCGGAGGAGGTCCGGTCATGAACGCACTCGTGCTCGGTTGTGGTCGGGTCGGCTCCGGGCTCGCCCGGGAGCTCACCCAGCGGGGCGTCGAGGTGGTGGTCGTCGACCGGGAGAAGGCGGCGCTGGAGCGGCTCGGGGACGGCTTCCCCGGCGGCAAGGTCCAGGGCAGCATCCTCGAGCGCCCCGTCCTCGCCGAGGCAGGGATCGAGCACGCCGATGCCGTCGCCGTGGTCACCGGGGACGACCACATCAACGTCTGCGTCGCCCTCGCCGCCCGCCGGCAGCTGCGCGTACCGACCGTCATCGCGCGGCTCGACGATCCGGGGACCGCCGTCGTCACCCAACGCCTGGGGATCCGGACCCTGGTGACCGTCACCTGGGGGATCCAGCGCATCGCCGATCTGATCACCGCAACGACCGTCACCCCGGTCGCCACGCTCGGCACCGGTGGGGTCGAGGTCGTCGAGGTCCACGTCCCGGCCTTGCTCGATGGACGACCCGCCGCGGAGCTCGAGGCTGCGGGGGAGCTCAGGGTCGTGGCCCGCACCCACCACGGCCGCACCACGGTCGCCTCCGGCACGACCACCCTGCACACCGGCGACCTGGTCCACGTCGTCGTGGGCGCCGCGGCGCTTGGGCGGCTCGAGCGGCTGGTCCACCCGCACGCGAGCGAGGGGAGGTGAGCGTCATGACCAGACATGCGCTGGTGGTGGGCGGGGGCAGGATCGGCACCGCCCTGGTCCAGCAGCTCGTGGCCGAGGGGGCACGGGTGACGATCGTGGAGCGGGACGCGGATCGGGCCGAGGAGCTCCGGCCGCCGGCCGGCTGCCGGGTCGTCCACGGCGACGGGGCGGACCCGGAGGTGCTCGAGGCAGCCGGGGTCCGCACGGTCGACGTGGTCGCCGCGGTCACCGGCGACGATCCCGGCAACCTGGTCGTCTGCGCCCTGGCACGGCTGGCCTTCGGGGTGCCGCGCACGGTCTCCCGGGTCGAGGACCCCGCCCACCTGTGGCTGTTCACCCCGGCGGTCGGCGTCGACCTGGTGGTCGACCGCGCGGCGTTGCTGACCGCGGCCATCCTGGCCGACGTCGACGCCTGACGAGAGCCTGAGGGCCCTTCCCGGTGCGTGCCCACGGTGGCAGGGTGCAGCACACCGGCGACGACAGGGAGCGGATCGTGACACCTCGGCGTGTGGTCATCATGGGCGCGGCGGGCCGCGACTTCCACCTGCACAACACCGTGTTCCGTGACGACCCGGCGGTCGAGGTCGTCGCGATCACCGCGACCCAGATCCCCGGTATCGACGAGCGCGTCTACCCGCCGTCGTTGGCCGGTCGGCGCTACCCCGACGGCATCCCGATCCGGCCCGAGGCGGAGCTCGAGGATCTGATCGCCCGCCACGACGTCACCGAGGTGGTGCACGCCTACTCGGACCTGTCGCATGAGGACGTGATGCACGCCGCCTCGCGGGTGCTGGCTGCCGGCCCGGATTTCCGGCTCGTCGGTCCCGATGCCGCGATGCTGCGCAGCCGCGTGCCGGTGATCGCGGTCTGCGCGGTGCGGACCGGCTGCGGCAAGAGCCAGACCTCCCGCCGCGTCGGCCAGCTGCTGCTCGACGCCGGGCTCAAGGTCGCGCTCATCCGCCACCCGATGCCCTACGGCGACCTCGAGCGCATGCGGGTGCAGCGCTTCACGAGCCTCGCCGACATCGATGCCTCCGACCCCACCATCGAGGAGCGGGAGGAGTACGAGGCGCCCGTCGCCATGGGTATCACCGTCTACGCCGGTGTCGACTACGCCGACATCCTCGCCCGCGCGGAGCAGGAGGCCGACGTCATCATCTGGGATGGCGGCAACAACGATCTGCCCTTCATCCGCCCCGACGTCCACGTCACCGTCGTCGACCCGCTGCGGCCCGGCCACGAGCGCCGCTACCACCCGGGTGAGACCAACCTTCGGCTGGCCGACGTGGTCGTCATCAACAAGATCGACAGCGCCGAGGTGGCCGACGTCGAGGTGGTGGCGGCCAACGTCGCCGCCGTCAACCCGGGCGCCGCGGTGGTGCGGGCGGCCTCGCCGGTGACGCTGGACGACGGGCCGTCGCTGGCAGGCCAGCGGGTCATGGTCGTCGAGGACGGCCCGACCATCACCCACGGCGGGATGCCCTACGGGGCGGGGACCGTGGCCGCCAAGGCCGCCGGCGCCACCGAGCTGGTCGACCCCCGGCCCTACGCGGTCGGCAGCATCGCCGCCACCTTCGCGGCGTACCCGGACATCGGGCCGGTGCTGCCGGCCATGGGCTACGGCGAGGAGCAGACCGCCGAGCTCGGTGCGACGCTGCGTGCCGCGGCGGTGGACGTGGTCGTGATCGGCACGCCGATCGACCTGTCCCGGCTCGTCGACGTCGGCCACCCGCACCGCCGGGCGACCTACGAGCTCGCCGAGCAGGGCAGCCCGGACCTGGCCGAGGTCCTGGCCGCCCACCTCGGTGGCGTGCTCGG
>JBLRWQ010000041.1:0-27773 GCA_047921175.1 Nitriliruptoraceae bacterium
GGTGGCACGGAGGCGACCGGTCCCGACCACATCGACGTCGCCCCCGCGGCTGCGCGCGGTCGGGCACGGGCGGCGCGACCGGTGCTCGCCGTCGCCGACGGGGTGCTGTGGCTGGTGTGGGAGCGGTGGGAGGCTGCCGGCGGTGCCCGGCTGTGGGCCGCGACGTCCACCGATCGTGGCTGGACGTGGTCCCCGCCGCAGCTGCTCGACCCCGGGGCGCCACCGGGCACGCAGCAGCAGCGGGCGGCCCTCGTGCCCGCGTCCGGCGGCGCGGTGCTGGTGGTGTTCGAGGACGACCGGGCCGGGGCCGCACGGGTCCTGGCGGTCACGGTCGGCGCGGGTGGGGTGAGCGAGGCCGTGCGGCTCGATGATGCGCCGGCCGGGGCGGCCGCCCGGGCTCCTGCCGTGGCGCGCGTGGACGCCGGCGCGGTCGTGGTCTGGCAGGACACGCGGACCGGGGCCGACCGGCTGCGCAGCGTCCACGTGCCGATCTGAGTCCCCCGACCCGCTCGCGGCCGAGCCCCGTGGGCCACCCGCGGGCCACGAGACGACCCGCAGACCACCCGCGGACGCACCGCCGTCGGCTACCCGGCGCCGGGCGCGCTGGGGTCGTGGATCCGGTGGCCGGCGGCGTCGAGCGCCGCGCGGGCGTCGTCCAGCCGATCGTGACCGACGAGCAGCCAGTCGGTGTCGTGGGTCGAGATGGCGAAGATCGGCACGTCCGCCTCAGCGAGTGGCGCGGTCAAGGACGCCAGGATCCCGACGAGGTGGAACGGCAGCGGCCCGCGCACCGCCAGCGCCCGCCAGCCACCCTCGGCCGACACGCTGGACGGGACCGCGGCCTGCGCCACCACGATCGACAGCTCACGCCCGGTCCGGGTGATCGAGACCAGCGGGCCGGGTGCGTTGCTCGCCCAGTCGGGCACCGGCGCATCGGCAGGCAGACGGCAGACCGCCAGGTCGCCCGCGTGCAGGTCGAGCTCCATCGGACCATCCGGGTCGGCGTAGCCAGACGGTAGCTACCCGCCGCCGACCGGCGCGCCCGGTGCCGGCGGCGCGAAGGCGGCGACCAGGTCGTCGACCGGGACCCCGCGGTCCACCAGGAACGCCTCCGCGTGGGCGACCCCGATGGCCTGGCCCTGCACACGTGCCCGCGCGGCGACCTGTTCGAGGTGGTCGTGCGTGCCGTACAGGCGCCGGTCGATCGCCTGCGTCGGTGCGGCGAACTGGGAGGCGAAGGCGTGCATCGTGTCGAGCCGCGCCTCCCAGACGTCGCTGACGTCCACGTACAGGTCCCCGTCCAGCGCCCGGTCGGTGGGGAACGCCAGGGTGGCGGCCACCACATGGTGCTCGGCGTCGAGGTCGAGGGTGCGCAGCGCCGCGGCGAACACCGCCCGGCGGACCAGCTCGTGGGCGGCGCGGTGGTCCGGGTGGCGTTCCTCGGCGAGGTGGCTGGCGACGACCCTGGGTCGGCTCCGCCGCAGGACCCACGCGAGGCGGTGCACCGCATCCTCGGTTGCCGCGACCCGGTTGTCGCCGAGGTCGAGGCAGACCCGGAAGGCGGCGCCGTACCCCCGGGCCGCCGCCGCGGCCTCATCGCGCCGGCGCTCCGGCGTCCCCTTGCTGCCGAGCTCCCCGCGGGTCAGGTCCACCACCCCGATGCGGTGCCCGAGGCGGTGGTGGCGGACCAGCGTGCCGCCCATGCCGTACTCGACGTCGTCCGGGTGGGCGCCGATCGCGAGCAGGTCGACGGGGACGGGACCGTCTCCCAGGGTGTGCTGGAGCGTCGGCTCGAGGGTCACGACGGGTCCTCCGGGTCGCGGACGGCAGCTGCGGTGGCGACGTCGATGGCGTGGGCGAGCCACCCGGCGCAGGTCGCGAAGGCGAGGCCGGTCCGGGGCCGGCCGGTGTCGGCGTCGACCGTCTCGCAGGCGAGCCCCTGGTCCAGCGGCATCTCGGGCAGCAGGTCGAGCCACCGGTGCTCGCCGCGTAGCAGCGCGTTCCCGACCGCCAGCAGCCAGGGATGGCCGGCGTGGGCGCAGGTGGGTGTGGCGAAGCGTCCGGGTCCGGGGCCGTGCGGGTTGTGGTCGGAGTGGATCCAGGCGACGGTCGCACGCCAGCGGGGGTCGTCCTCACCGACCACCCCGTGGTGGGCCAGGAGCTCGAGGCTGCCCGGCGGCTCGTCGAAGCGGACGTGGGTGCCCCGGCCGTCCCCGGCCCCGGCGAACATCGGCCCGGAGGGCCCGTCGATGACGAGGTGGCGGTCGATGGCGGCGAGCAGGGCGGTGGCCGCGGCCTCGTCCTGCAGCGCGTCCTCACGGTCCGGTGTCCCGGTGGCGGGACCGGCGGGTCGGTGCGCTGCCAGGTGCCGGCGCCGTCGGGACCGTGCCCGCAGCGCCGCCACCGCGAGCCCGTTGCTCCAGGTCACGAAGGGCAGCGGCGCCGGGTCGTCGCTGCTGAGCAGGAAGGTGGCGTACAGGCCGGTGGTCTCGTCCCAGGCGCCGTCCAGCGCCGCGTCCACCCGTGCCAGCCCCGCGGCGACCGTCGGGTCGGCCAGCAGCACGGTGACCGCCCCGGGATCGACGGCCAGCAGGGCGTCGATGGCGAGGTGGAACGCGCAGACCTGGTCGAGCTCGAAGCCGGGGTACAGGGAGCCGCCGGTGATCGACAGCGCGTGATCGCCGGGATGCCGGCTGTAGCGGGTCAGCGCGACGCGCAGCCAGCGGGCGGCCTCCTCGCGGTCCACCGCCAGCACCGCCGGGTAGGCCCACAGCAGGCTGTCCCGGGTCCAGTGGGCCCCGCTGACGTAGTAGCGCGGGCTGCGGGAGGTCACCAGCACCAGCTCGTCGCTGTCGATGGTGCGTCCCGCGGCGAAGGTCAGGCAGAACAGCCGGTTGCGGTCGCGGACCTGCTGCAGCGCGGCACGGTCGGGCCCGAGGTCGGGGCCGCAGCGGGCGGCGTACCAGGTCCGGGTGGCGGCGATGCTGGCGGCGGCACCGCGCCGGGCGAGGTCCACGGTCGCCAGCGATGCGCTGTCCGCCTCACGCCCGACCCCGAGCAGGACGACGAGCTCGCCGGCCTCACCGGGCGCGAGGTCCAGGCGGCGGCGGTGCGCCCAGCGCGGGCCGAGGCCCACCCCGCCGGTCGTGACCTCGCCGTCACCCTGCACCGCGCCCTCGGGCCGGCCGTCGTGGTGCAGCTCCGGTGCGGCGCCGTCGGCGGCGCGGACCGCGAGGCCCAGCACCGGCAGCCCGGCGCCGAGCTCCCACACCAGTGCACGGCTCCACGGGTCGGAACGCCAGCGGTGCGGGCCGGCCAGCGGCCGGCCGGAGAACACGTGCAGGGCCGCTCCGCTCACCCGGCCGCCCACCTCGAGCTCCACCGCGAGCGGCCTGGCCGGGGTCCCCGCACGGTGCGGCGCACCCTGGTGGTCCTGGTCGGATCCGTGGCGTCGGGCGACCACCTCGATCACGACCCCACGCTGCTCCGGCGGGCAGGCGATCGTCAGGCGCACCTGACAGCCGGCCATGGTCGCGGACCACCTCGGCAGGAGGCCGCTGTGCACCTCGAGGGTCCACGCCTCCCGTGGCACCGGCTGGCCGTCGACCCGGGCGGTCAGCGCGGCCAGGGGGTCCCCGGTCACCTCGAGCAGCCCACCCGCACGCTCGTGCAGCACCGTCAGGCTCGGCACCGTCCCGTCCACGACGTCCAGGTCCGGCAGGGCGACCCACGGGCTGCCGGTGGGCTGGACGGGCGTGACCTCCTCCAGCACGTCCGGCACGGTCAGGATCGGCGCGTCACCGCGGGCCGCCGCACCCTCCACCTCGGCTGCCACCGGTCAGGCCAGCCGGTCGAGGAGACGCAGCAGCAGCGGATCGACGTCGCCGGCGTCGCGGCCGTGGTCCATGCGCCGGTCCTGGCGCTGCAGCAGCTGCCGGGTCAGCTCCGCGCCGATCCAGGTCAGCGGCTCGGGCGGGAAGCTCGCCTGGGGGTGATCGACGAAGCAGACCGCGGTGTCGTCGGTGTCGCGGTCCAGCACCAGGTCACGCACGATCCGTCCGGCGGTGTGGGCCGGAGCGACCCCGTGCCCCGAGTAGCCGAAGGCGTAGTGCAGGCGCCCACCGTCCAGCGAGCCGAGCTCGGGGGCGAACCGGCTCGTGACCGACAGCGGGCCACCCCAGTGGTGGGTGAACCGGACCCGGCCGAGCTGGGGGAACGTGGCGACGAGCTCCTGCTCGAGGCGCCGACGGATCGCCTCGTGCCGGTCGCGCCGGGGGGAGATCGGACCGCCGTAGCGGTAGACGGCGTCGGTCCCGCCCCACAGGATCCGGCCGTCCTCGGTCGGCCGGAAGTAGTGCACGTAGTTGCGCTGGTCCTCGACCCCCTGGCGGCCCTGCCACCCGATCGCGTCCCACTGGGCGTCGGTGAGCGGCTCGGTGACCACCACGTAGGTGTACAGCGGGGCGCTCCAGCCGCGGGCGACCGGGAAGCGGTGCGTCCAGGCGTTGGTGGCCAGCACCGCGGTGGTGGCGCGGACCTGGCCCTGCGGTGTGGTCGCCACCACCCCACCGGGACGCTCGGCGAGGTCCACCACGGGGGAGCCCTCGTGGAGGGTGACCCCGCGGGCCTCCGCGAGATCCGCGAGCCCGACCGCCAGCTTCGCGGGGTTGAGGATGGCGCAGTCCGGTTCCGTGAGGCCGCCGAGGTAGCTGGGGCTGTCCAGCAGGGTGCGGGTCGCATCGCGGTCCAGTAGCTCGAACCCGTCCAGACCGAGCCGGTCCGCGGTGGCGAGCTCCCGCTCGAGCCGACGCAGCTGCGCCTCGTTGGTGGCCACACGCAGCAGGCCCGTGTGCTCCACCTCGGCATCGATGCCGGCGTGGGCGACGGTGGCCACGAGCTCCTCGACGGAGCGGGCCACGGCGCGGTGGGCGTGGGCGGCGTCGTGGTCGCCCCAGGTCGCGGCGAACCGGTGCAGGTCGAAGTCCAGCAGGGTCATCGCGAACCCGCCGTTGCGGCCGCTCGCGCCGGAGGCGACGTCGTGCGCCTCGAGCACGACCACGTCCAGCTCCGGGGCCGCATCGGCCAGGTGCAGGGCGGTCCACAGCCCCGTGTAGCCGCCGCCGACGATGACCACATCGGCGTCGCGGGTGCCGTCCAGGGCCCGGCGCGGCACCCGGGGGCCGAGGCGCTCGTGCCACAGGGTCGTGCTGCCGAGGTGGGCCACGGTCCGCTCCTCTCGGGCGCGTCCCCGCAGCCTGCCAGACCGGGTGCCCGCGCCGCGACCGTGCCTAGGATCGGGCCGTGCACCTGCGTCCCTACGTCCACCTCGGCGACGACGCGGCGGTCCAACGGCTGCTCGTCGAGGCCTACCCGTCCGGCGCCGAGCAGTACCCCTCCTGGCTCCCGCCGAGGTGGGAGTACATGCATGCCCACTCGCTGATCGACGAGGTGGACCTGACCCGGTTCGGGGTCGCCGAGGGTGACGACGGGCGGCTGCTCGGCATCGTGCACAACGAGCACCACCCGGCCTTCGCCTACCTGCAGCGCCGTCCCGGCGACGACCACGTCCTCGCGCCGCTGCTGGACTGGGCCGAGGCGCACCTCGGGGGCTGGTCGGCCACCTTCGACCGTGAGGTGCTCGGGCTGTACGTGCCGACCGGTGACGGCGCGTTGACGGCGGCGCTGGCGCGGCGCGGCTACGTGCGCCACCTGGAGCACGCCGAGCCGACCACGAGCCTGGCCGGGATCGACCGGCTCCCGCCGGTGACCGCACCGGCTGGCACCCGGCTGCAGACGCTGGCCGAGCACACCGACCTGGCCCAGGTCCACCGGGTCCTGTGGCGCGGCTTCGACCACGAGGGCCCGCCGCCACCGGACGGGGTCGAGGAACGCCGCAGGATGCAGGCGACCCCCGGGTTCCGCCCGGAGCTGACGCTGGTCACCGTGACGCCGGAGGGGACCTACACCGCCTTCTGCGGGGTCTGGCTGGTCCCCGAGCACCGCCTCGCCTACGTGGAACCGGTCGCCACCGACCCCGACCACCGACGCCGGGGCCATGGCCGCGCGGTCGTGCTCGAGGCGCTGCGGCGCGCGGGGCAGGCGGGCGCCGAGGTGGCCTGGGTCGGCTCGGACCAGCCGTTCTACCTCGCCCTGGGCTTCCAGCCCAGGTTCGACGCGCCGCTGTGGGTCCGTGGCTGACGTCTCGGCGACGCGCGACCTGACGGCCGCAGCCCCCGCGCCGTCGTAGGCTCCGGGCGGGAGCGAGCCGGGAGGGCGTGATGGGGTCGGAGCCGGCGCCGGCACGTGACCGCTACCCGGACGCGCTGCGGGCCGGTGCGCTGCTGGTGGTCGTGCTCGGCCACTGGCTCGCGACGCTGCCACGGCTCGAGGACGGCCGGATGGTCGACGCCGAGCACCTCTTGACGGTGTGGGCCGGGGCCGGCGTGCTGACCTGGGTGCTCCAGGTGGTGCCCCTGTTCGTGTTCGTCTCTGCGGCGGTCAGCACCCCCGGCGCGATCCGGCGCCTGGAGGAGGGCGAGCGGCAGCTGCACTGGTGGGCCGGGCGGGCGCTCGGCCTGGCGCGCCCGACCGTGACCTACCTGGCGGTGCTGGCGGTGCTGGCCGCGATCGCCCGCTTCACCGGGGGGCGGCTGCTCGGGCCGCTGGACCAGTCCCTGACCGTGCACCTGTGGTTCCTGGCGATGCTGCTCGCGGTCCAGGCGTTCCTGCCGGTGAGCGTCCGTGCGGACCGTCGCTTCGGGCTCGGTGCGGTGGCCGGGTTGCTGGTGGTCGCCGTGGTGGTCGACGTGGTCCGGGCCGGGGTGAGCTCGCCGGGGCAGCTCGCCGAGCTCGGCACGCTGGTGACCAGCACCCCGGGCGGCATCGGCTGGGTCAACGGGCTGGCCGTGTGGCTGCTGCCCCAGCAGCTCGGGGTGGCGTGGCGACAGGGTCGGTTCGGCGGCGCGCGGGCGGGTGCGGTCGTGCTGCTGCTCGGGTTCGCGTGGCTCGCCGCCGCGGTCGCGGTGGGGTACCCGGTGGCGATGGTGGGTGGGGACCTGGCCGGCAGCTCCAACGTCCTGCCGCCCACCCTCGCGCTGGTGGGGGTGATGTGGGTGCAGGCCGGTGGGGTGCTGCTGGTCGAGGGACCGGCACGGCGGCTGCTCGAGCACCGGCCGGTCGAGCACGCCGTGGCGATGCTCAGCTCGCTCAGCATGGCGCTGTACCTGTGGCACAAGCTGGCCGAGCTGCCGGCCGCCTGGCTGGGGGAGCGGCTCGGGGCACCGATCGACGCCGGTGTCCCCGGGGAGCCGGGGTTCTGGCTGGGACGGCTCTGGTGGGTCGTGCTCTGCATCGTGATGGTCACCCCCGTCATGGCAGCCGTGGTCGCCTTCGAGCGCACCCGTCGCCGGACGGTCCCGCAGACCACCAGCACCGTGGCGACGTTGGTGGGTGGCGCGGGGCTCCTCCTGGGGATCCCGGCCGCGATGTACCTCGGTGCCCAACCCGGCGCGGCCGTCGGGCTGGGCGGCGTGGCCATGGCGTCCGTGCTGCTGCGCCAGCGCCGCGCGTCGCGACCGGAGCCGGTCGCCTCCTGACGGCCCTGTCCGGCGGTCGCACGGGAACCGGGAGCTCCTGCGCGCCAGGAGCACGCGGGATGAAGGATGCTTGACCAGATGGTGGCTGTTTGAGAGGGTGGGAGCGTTCCCAGAGAGGTCAGCCATCGGTCGGGTACGACCCACATAGTTGGAGATGGAACGCGTTTCCAGGGCCATATAGCCCTGATTCGGTAATCTGGGAGCGGTTCCAACGAAGGAGGTGGCGATATGGCGAAACTGACCCTCGAGCGGGTCGCCGAGCTCGCCGGCGTCTCCCGTTCGACCGCCTCCCGTGTCATCAACGGCCAGGACGGCGTCCGCCCCGAGGTCCGCCGCCGGGTGCTCGACGTGGTCGAGCTGACCGGCTTCGTCCCCCACGCCGCGGCACGCTCGCTCGCGGGGCAGCGGTCCCGCATCCTCGGCCTCGCGATCCGCGCCACGACCGAGCAGGTCTTCAGCGACCCGTACTTCGCGGACCTCGTCCATGGCGTCTCCCAGGCCTGCAACGACCACGACCAGACGCTCTCGCTGTTCCTGTTCCAGTCCGCGGCGGAGCACGACCAGCTGCCGGCCCGCGTGCTGCGCACGAAGCTCGTCGATGGGCTGATCGTCACCGCGACCCTGTCCGACGACCCGCTGCTGTGGCAGCTGACCGAGTCCGCCATCCCCTTCGTGGTGGTCGGTCAGGTCAGCAACCCCGACATCCCGACCGTCGACGCCGACAACGAGGGGGGCGCCCGCCTGGCGGCGGAGCACCTGCTCGCGATCGGCCGTCGTCGCATCGCGACGGTCACCGGCCCCATGCGCAGCGGTGCCGCGGCCACACGCCGTGTCGGGTTCGAGCGTGCCCTCGCTGCTGCCGGCCACCCGATCGACCCACGCCTGGTCGTCGAGTCGGACTTCACCGAGGACGGCGCGTACGCCGCCACCCAGCTGCTGCTGGCCGAGGAGCCGGACGCGATCTTCGCCTTCTCCGACCGGATGGCCGTCGGTGTCCTGCGGGCGCTGCAGGACGCCGGGCGGTCCGTGCCCGGTGACGTGGCCGTCGTCGGGTTCGACGACCTGGCCCCAGCCCGCATGAGCCGGCCCCCCTTGACCACCATCCGGCAGGAGGTCGTGCAGACCGGGGTCCGTGCGGTCCAGCTCCTGCTGGAGCGGATCCAGCTGCCGGACGCCCCCGCCCGCCGGGTGGAGCTGCCGACCCGCCTGGTGGTCCGGGCGTCCACCGCGGTCGATGACCGGACGGGGGTGGCTCGCTGATGGGCGTGTACCGCTTCGGAACCTTCCGCTGCACCCGTTTCGGGAGCGCTCCCAAGATGTCGATCAGATCCCCACGGACCCGACCGGCCGGGAGGCCGATGACCGTGGGAGCCCCCGAGGGTCCGCTCGGACCCCCGGCCTGAACCCCAGATCCGCTGACCCATCACGCCGAGGACGGAGGAGTTCGGACGACCCACCGCCAGCACGACCGGGACGCGCCCAGGGTGGGAGTGCTCCCAGCAAGGATCCGACGGGTGAGAGGGCGACCTCTCCCCGACGACGCAGCACGACAGGCCTGATCGGTGCGACCGATCGCCTGCCCGGTACCCGAGAACGCGGGGCGACCGCCCTGCGAGGAGGAAGAGCACGTATGCGACGCACCAAGCTCGCAGCGACCCTGGCGGCCTTCGCCGTGGTCCTGGCCGCCTGCGGCGGCGACTCGAACGGTGACACGACCGACACCAACGGTGACGCTGGCGGCGACGCCGGCGGCGAGGCCAGCGGTGAGGAGATCACCCTCAACCTGTGGACCTTCGGCAACTTCGGCTACGACGAGTTGATCGAGGAGTACCAGGACGACAACCCCGGCATCACGATCGAGACCCTGATCCAGGAGTTCGACCCGCACCACGACGCGCTGATCACCTCGATCGCTGCGGGCAGTGGCGGTCCGGACATCGCGGCGGCTGAGGTCGCCTTCATCGGCGCCTTCACCAACCAGGCCGACGCCTTCGTCAACATCCTCGACTACGGCGCCGCCGACATCCAGGACGACTACCTCGAGTGGAAGTGGAACCAGGCCACCACCCTGGACGGCTCCGCGACCATCGGGCTGCCGACCGACGTCGGTGGTCTCGCGATCTGCTACCGGATGGACCTGTTCGAGGAGGCCGGCCTGCCGACCGACCGCGACGAGGTCTCCGCGCTGTGGGCCAACTCGTGGGAGGAGTACATCGACGTCGGTCGCCAGTACAAGGATGCGACCGGTCGGGCCTTCATCGACAACGAGGGCCTGCTCTGGGACGCCGTCGTGAACCAGTCGCCCGAGACCTACTACGACAGCAACGGTGAGCTGATCTACAACGACAGCGAGCAGGTCCGCTACGCCTGGGACGTGGTCGTCTCCGCCCTCGAGGCCGAGATCGACGCCAAGACCCCGGCGTGGAGCGCCGAGTGGAACGCCGGCATGAACAACGGCGACTTCGCGGTCCTGACCTGCCCCGCGTGGATGCGTGGCTACATCCAGGACCAGGCGCCCGACACCTTCGGGATGTGGGACGTCGCCACGGTCCCGGAGGGTGGCGGCAACTGGGGTGGCTCGCACCTGGTCATCCCCGCGCAGACCGAGCACCCCCAGGAGGCCTACGACTTCATGAGCTGGCTGCTCGCGCCTGAGCAGCAGCTTCGGGTCTTCGAGGGCACCGGCAACTTCCCGTCCACCCCCGAGGTGTACGACTCGCCGGCGATGCAGGAGTTCACGAGTGAGTTCCTGAACAACGCCCCGCTCGGTGAGATCTACGCCGCCAACGCCCTGGACGTCGTCGCCCAGAACGTCGGTCCGAACTACAACCTGATCAACCAGGAGTTCGGCGAGGCACTCAACCGGGTCTCCGACGGGTTGCAGTCGCCCGACGAGGCGTGGGAGACCGCGATCGCCAACATCGACCGTGAGCTGAGCTTCTAGCCCAGCCGGTCGGCGGCTGGGGCCCGGCGACGGGCCCCAGCCCGACCCCTCGGCCACGAGGACGCCGCTGGGAGCTGGCGGCGGGGAGGAACCCGAACGTGAGTGCAACGAGCACCGAGCTCGTCGGCGCGACCACCGACGACGAGCGCACCCGACGTCCACGCAAGAAGCGAGGAGCACAGCACGGGCCGGCGCACGAGGAGCCCTGGGCCCCGTACCTGTTCATCTCGCCCTTCTTCATCCTGTTCTCCGTCTTCGGCGTCTTCACCCTCGCCTACACCTTCTGGGTCTCCCTGCACGACTGGAACCTGCTCGGAGGTATGAACGCCTTCGTCGGCGTCGACAACTACCTGCGCCTGCTCGACGATCCGCGGTTCTGGAAGGCGACCGGCAACACCTTCTCGATCCTGGTCCTGTCCACCGTCCCGCAGATGATCATGGCGCTGATCCTCGCGGAGATCCTCAACGACCGTCTGCTGCGCGCCTCGCACCTGTTCCGCAGCGGCCTGCTGGTCCCCAACATCACCTCGGTGGTGGCCATCGCCATCGTCTTCCAGTCGCTGTTCGCCCGCCAGAACGGGCTCATCAACGCGCTGATCCAGCTGTTCGGCTTCGAGCCCATCAACTGGCACGCCGGCCGGCTGACCTCCCACATCGCCATCGCCTCGATGGTCAACTGGCAGTTCACCGGCTTCAACACGCTCATCTTCCTGGCGGCGCTCCAGGCGATCCCGCTGGCCTACTACGAGGCGGCGCAGATCGACGGTGCCAACCGGATCCAGCGCTTCTTCAGGATCTCCCTGCCGTTGCTGCGGCCGGCGATCCTGTTCGCCGTGGTCCTGTCGGTCATCGGCCAGCTGCAGCTGTTCGCACAGCCGATGCTGTTCGGCGCCGGCGCCGGGAGCACCAGCGGCGGGAACGACAACCAGTACCTGACCATCCTGCTCTACCTCTACGCACAGGCGTTCCAGCAGCCGTTCCGGTTCGGCTACTCGGCCGCGATCGCGTGGACGCTCGTGGTCATGTCGGCGGTCGCCGCCGCGGTCGTGTTCGGCGTCAACGCGCTCCTCGACCGACGCGAGGATCGGGCGGAGCGTCAGTACAAGAAGGTTCGCGCATCCCGGAAGGAGGTGACCCGATGACCACGCTCGAGAAGGTCTCGACCCGCATGGACGGGCCGTCGGGTGAGGACCACGTCGTCGTGCGTGACCGCCCGCCGCTGGTACGTGGGCTGCACGCGGTCAAGCGCTCGGGGCTGAAGTACTCGATCCTCGGGTTGGCCCTGCTGGTGTCGGTGTTCCCCTTCTACTGGATGTTCGTGGTCGCCTCGAACTCCAACGCCGTCATGAGCCAGTTCCCGCCCCGGGTCATCCCCGGTCCCAACTTCCCGGAGAACGCCCGGCTGGCCTTCGAGGGCGTGCCCTTCGCCTCCGCGCTGCTGAACTCCTTCGTCGTCGCCTCGGCGATCACCGTGTCCGTGCTGTTCTTCAGCACCATGGCCGGGTTCGCCTTCGCGAAGATGCGCTTCCGCGGGCGGGGCGGGCTGTTCACCTTCGTGCTCGGCACGATGCTGGTCCCGCAGCAGCTCGGGCTGATCCCGCTGTTCATCCTCATGGGCAACTTCGGGTGGGTCGGGGACCTGCGTGCGGTGATCGTGCCGTCGCTGGTGACCGCCTTCGGGGTGTTCTGGATGCGGCAGGTCGTCGCGGGCTCCGTGCCCGACGAGCTGCTCGAGGCGGCACGGATGGACGGCTGCTCGATCTTCGGCATGGTCCGGCACGTGGTGTGGCCCTCGGTCGCCCCCGGCGCCGCCGTGCTGGGGCTGTACACGTTCCTGTTCGCCTGGAACGACTTCCTGTGGCCGCTGGTGGTGCTCGGCAACAACCCGTCGAACCACACCATCCAGATCGCGCTCCGGACGCTCAGCGACACCTACTACGTCAACTACAGCATGGTCATGGCGGGCACGCTGCTGAGCGTCCTGCCGCTGCTGGTGACCTTCGTGCTCTTCTCCCGGCAGATGGTCGCCGGGGCCATGGAGGGCGCGGTCAAGGGTTGACCTAGCGTCCCGGTCGGGCCGAGAGCGATCCGGCCCGACCGGGGTCACCACCCCATCCCCCCTCTCACTCATCCTCCCCTGCGGAACGGAGCTCTGGCATGTCTGAAGCGTCGGACGGCGCACGCGGTCGACTGGTCGAGATCGACGGGGGGCGGTGGTACCGGATCGAGGCCCTCGAGCACCTGGAGCCGTTCCTGGCCACGGTCGCCTCCGACAGCGACCTGTGGATGTTCATCTCCAGCGCCGGGCCGCTCACGGCGGGCCGCATCGACGCGGACCGCGCGTTCCTCCCCTACGAGACGGACGACCGGCTCCACCGGGCGGTCGGCGTCACCGGGCCGGTGACGCTGCTGACGCGTGGTACCGGTGAGGACCGGGAGCACTGGCAGCCCTTCGGCCGCCGGCTCGATCCCGGTTGCACCCGGGCGATCGCCAAGCACGAGCTCGGCACCGCACTCACGCTCGAGGAGACCAACGAGCGGTGGGGGCTGCGCATCCGCATGACCTGGGAGCCCTCCCGCGCCTTCGGCTGGGTCCGCACCGTCCGCCTCGACGACCTCGACGGCGGCGGGGCTGACGTCGAGGTGGTGGACGGCCTGCTCGACGTGATGCCGGCCGGGGTCGACGCGGAGACCGAACGTCGCGCCTCCAACCTCGTCGACGCCTACAAGCGCTCCGAGACCGGCCGCTGGGGGACCGCGGCCGTCTACGCGCTCGAGTCCGGCATCACCGACCGGGCCGAGCCGTCGGAGTCGCTGGCCGCCACGCTGGTCTGGTCCGCCGGGCTCGAGGGCGCCGAGGTCCACCTCGACGAGCGCGTCCTGGACGCCGCCTGGGACGGCCGCGCGCACGAGCCGACCGCCGTGCTGACCGGCCGGCGTGGCTCCTACCTGCTGCGCGGCGCGGTGACCGTGCCGGCCGGCGGCAGCACCGACTGGGTGCTCGTCGCCGACGCCGGGCTCGGCCACGCCGAGCTGGCCGACCGGGTCGCCGCCGCCGCGGCCCCGCAGGTCCGCGACCACCTCGCGGTCGACATCGCCCGGGGCCGGGACCGGCTGGGCGAGCTGCTCGCCGCCGCCGACGGGGTCCAGCACACCGCCGACGAGGTCGCGGACGCCCACCACCTGTCCAACGTGCTGTTCAACAGCATGCGCGGCGGGATCTTCGCGGACGGCTACCACCTCGACACCCGTGACCTGCTGGCGTTCCTACGGGTACGCAACGCCGCCGTCCACGACGCCCACGCCGGCACGTTCAGCGGGCTCGGAGGGACCGCGACGCTGGCCGAGGTCCGCGCGGCCGCCGAGGCGACCGGTGACGCGGACCTGATCCGCCTCGTGCTCGAGTACCTGCCGCTGTCGTTCTCGCGCCGGCATGGGGATCCGAGCCGACCGTGGAACCGGTTCTCGATCCGGGTCACCGCCGAGGACGGCTCGGACATCCGCTACCACGAGGGCAACTGGCGCGACATCTTCCAGAACTGGGAGGCGCTGCTGCGCTCCTTCCCGCGCTACCTGCCCCACGTCGTCGCCACCTTCGTGAACGCGAGCACCGTCGACGGGCACAACCCGTACCGGATCTCCCGCGACGGCATCGACTGGGAGGTCCCCGA
This sequence comes from Nitriliruptoraceae bacterium, assembly GCA_047921175.1. Lineage (GTDB taxonomy): Bacteria > Actinomycetota > Nitriliruptoria > Nitriliruptorales > Nitriliruptoraceae > T1Sed10-7. The sequence goes on from JBLRWQ010000041.1 coordinate 14,211, forward strand.
CCCCGAGGACCCCTGGAGCAACATCGGCTACTGGGGCGACCACCAGATCGTCTACCTGCTGCGCCTGCTGGAGGCCTGGGACGCGGTCGAGCCGGGCGGGCTCGCGGCCTGGCTCGACCGGCCGCTGTTCACCTACGCGGACGTGCCCTACCGCCTCGCGGACCACGAGGCCATGGTCGCCGACCCGCGTGACACCATCACCTTCGACACCGCCCGGGCGGCCGCGGTCGAGCAGCGGGTCGCCGAGGTCGGCGCGGACGGGCGGCTGGTCGTCGCCGACGGCGAGCTGGTCCGGGTCACCTTCGCGGAGAAGCTGCTCGTGCCGGCGCTGGCGAAGCTGTCGGCCTACGTCGCCGGCGGCGGCATCTGGATGAACACCCAGCGCCCCGAGTGGAACGACGCGAACAACGCGCTCGCCGGCTGGGGCCTGTCGATGGTCACGCTCTACCAGCTCGAGCGCTACCTGGCCTTCGTGACCCGCGTGCTCGTCGAGGACCGGGAGGCGGCCGTCGCCGTCAGCCGGCCGGTCGCGACGTGGCTGGAGGCGATCGGGCGGGCGCTGGCCGACCACGACCCGGGGGCCGCCGTGGCCGACCCGGCCGTCCGCCGCGCCCTCCTGGACGCGCTCAGCAGCGCCGCCGCCGCGCACCGCGAGCGGGTCGCCGAGGTGTTCGACCCCACCAGCACCGAGGTGGCCCGCGACGACCTGGCGGGCGTGCTCGCCGATGCGCTCGCGCACGTGCGGGCCAGCGTGCGCGCCGGGCGGCGCGACGACGGGCTCTACCACGCCTACAACCTGCTGCAGCTGCCCGACACGGACCGGGCCGAGGTCCGCCACCTGCCGGTCATGCTCGAGGGCCAGGTCGCCGTGCTCGGCTCGACCGCCCTGTCGCCGGACGAGGTGGCCGCCCTGGTCGAGGAGCTGTACCGCTCGCCGCTGTACCGGGCCGACCAGGACACCTTCGTGCTGTACCCGGTCCCGGAGCTCGAGAGCTTCCTCGCGCGCAACCGGATCCCCGACGGGCTCGCGGCCGCCCAGCCCGTGCTGGAGCGGCTCGCCGGCGACGGCCGGGCCGGGCTGATCGAGCGGGACGCGGACGGGGGACTGCACTTCCGTGCGGACCTCGTGAACGCGGTCGCGCTGGAGCAGGCGCTCCAGGCGGCGGAGGTCGACGCCGATGACCGCGTCGCCGTGCAGGAGGTCTACGAGACGCTGTTCGAGCACCACGCGTTCACGGGCCGCTCCGGGGGGATGCACGGTTACGAGGGCATCGGGTCGATCTACTGGCACATGGTCGCCAAGCTCCTGCTCGCGGTGCAGGAGCGGGCCATCGAGGTGGAGGACGGGGACGGGGACCCGGCCGTGCTCGACCGGTTGACCGCGGCCTACCGCCGGGTCCGGGACGGGCTCGGGTTCCGCAAGGACCCGGTCACCTACGGGGCGTTCCCCACCGACTGCTACTCCCACACCCCCGCGCACGCCGGCGCCCAGCAGCCGGGGATGACCGGGCAGGTCAAGGAGGAGGTGCTGACCCGCGCCGGGGAGCTGGGGTTGCGCATCGCGGGAGGCCGCCTGGTCTGGGGCCGCCCGCTGCTCACCGACGACGAGCTGTGGGTCGACGATCAGGGTGTGCCGGCCTTCACCCTGACCGTGTGCGGCACCCCGGTCCGGGTCGAGGTGGCCGAGGTCGACGAGGTCCACGTCGAGCGCAAGGACGGCGACGTCGAGGTGGTCGCGGGTCGTGCCCTCGACCGGGATGCCTCCGCGGCGGTGTTCGACCGCGGCGGCGATCTCGCGCGGGTCGTGATCCGGCGCGCTGCAGCCGATGCGACGGCCGCGGAGGTGACCCGATGACCGCGGTCGGGCCGCGCGGCCAGGGGTCCGCCACCAGCTCCCGGGTGGCGGACCTGCTGGCCGCGATGACGCTCGAGGAGCGCATCGGCCAGATCACCCAGGTCGACCGCACCGCCATCAGCCCCGAGGAGGTGGCGGCGCTCGGGATCGGGTCGATCCTGTCCGGCGGGGGCGGGAACCCCGACCCGAACACGCCGGCGACCTGGCGGGCGATGGTCGACGAGTACGTCGACGCGTCCCGCCGCTCCCGGCTCGGCATCCCGCTGCTGTACGGCACCGACGCGGTCCACGGGCACTCCAACGTGGTCGGCGCCACGATCTTCCCGCACAACATCGGGCTCGGCGCCGCGGGCGACGCGGCACTGGTCGCCGCGATCGGGCGGGCCACGGCGCTGGAGACCGCGGCGACGGGTGCCCGCTGGGCCTTCGCACCGACCGTCGCGGTCCCGCAGGACCCGCGCTGGGGCCGGACCTACGAGGGCTACGGGCAGGTGCCGGACCTGGTCGCACCGCTCGGTGCGGCCCTGGTCGACGGGCTCCAGGGCGAGGGGCCCGGCATCGACGTGCTGGCCTGCGCCAAGCACTTCATCGCCGACGGCGGCACGACCTGGGGCACCACCGGCGGAGCCGAGTGGTCGCCGTGGTGGGTCCGGTCCTACGGCAACCCCAACTGGGTGATCGACCAGGGCGACGCCCGTCTCGACGAGGCGACCCTGCGCGCCGTGCATCTGCCCCCGTACCAGGCCGCCATCGACCACCGCGTCGGCAGCGTCATGGCGTCGTACTCGTCCTGGAACGGGGACAAGGTCCACGCCCACCGCTTCCTGCTGACCGAGGTGCTCAAGGGCGAGCTCGGGTTCGCGGGCTTCGTGGTCTCCGACTACCTCGCCGTCGACCAGGTCAGCCCCGACTACCGCGAGGCGGTCGTGCGCTGCCTGACCGCCGGGGTCGACATGGTGATGGTGCCGTTCGACCACGAGCGGTTCCGCTCGACCGTCCGAGGGGCGGTCGAGGACGGGGCGCTGCCGATCGAGCGGCTCGACGATGCGGTGCGGCGCATCCTGACCGTCAAGGAGGCCATGGGCCTGCTCGACGAGGAGCAGCCGGCGCTGCCGGATCCTGCGATCCTCGGCTGTGCCGAGCACCGCGCGCTGGCCCGTCGGGCCGCGGCGGCCGGGGTCGTGGTCCTGGCCGACGAGGCAGGGGTCCTACCGCTCGCGACCGGGCCCGGGGCCGACGCGACGGTGCTGGTCGCCGGCGCCGCGGCCGACGACGTGGGGCTTGCCTGCGGCGGCTGGACGATCGAGTGGGGCGGTGGCGAGGGTCCGATCACGCCGGGGAGCACGCTGGCCGAGGGCCTGCGCGACCACCTCGGTGCCCGCGTCGTCGTGACCGGCGCGACCGCCGCAGACCCGTCCCCGCTGGAGGGGCTGCAGGCAGATGTCGGTGTGGTCACCGTCCACGAGGCGCCGTATGCCGAGGGGATGGGTGACCGGGAGCAGCTCGCGCTCGAGGCTGAGCAGGTCGAGCTGGTCCGGCGGGTGGCGGCACGGACGGACCGCACGGTCCTGATCGTGGTATCCGGGCGGCCGCTCGTCCTGTCCGAGGTGGAACGTGACGTCGACGCCATCGTCGCGGCCTGGTGGCCGGGGTCGGAGGCAGCCGGGGTTGCGGAGGTGCTGGTGGGGGCACGTCCCGTCGTGGGGACGTTGCCGCTCGACTGGCCGGCCGAGGATCGCACCACGCCGGAGGCGACCGCGCCCCCGGCGGTCCGGTGGCCGCGCGGGTACGGGCTGCGGCCCGTCACCCGCGCGGCCATCGGCTGACCGCAGCCGGTCAGGGCAGGTCGGAGCGGAACTCCTCGGCCTGGGCCGGGTTGAAGGTCATGTCCAGGCCGACCCAGATCGTCTTCGACCAGCCGTAGAGGGCGAAGGGCACGACGATGTTCAGCCCGATGCCGACCACCATCAGCATCGTCCAGGGCACGTCCGGCCAGGTCAGCAGGATGCCGCCGACGGTCCAGGCACCGAAGATGGCCAGCACCAGCGCCATGATCACGATCATCGCGCCGAGCCAGTAGCCCTCCTCACGCACGAAGGAGAACCCGCAGGTCGGGCAGGCCTCCTTGAGGTCGTTCGTGCCGGTGAAGATGCCGCGGCCGCCGCAGTAGGGGCAGGCCCCCTTGCAGCCCCGGACCAGCGGGGAGATGCGCGACGGTGGTGGCGTCGGGGTTGGCGGCATGCTGACGTCCTCGACCCTGCTCGTGCGGTCGCGCCGGGAGACGGGCCCGGGACCGTGACCACCGTATCGCTCCGCCGGTGCTCGGCGGCGCCTCGGAGGCCGCGCGACCGCTGCGACCGCCGTCGTGACGGTCCGGCACAGGCCAGGTGCTTGACGAGCACCAGGCACGGGTTGCCCTCCCGCAGCGTGTCAGCGGGATGCTCCTCCAGCGGGGTGTAGCCGACGTCGAGGGAGAACCGGCGCGTCAGCGCGTCGTTCGGGTCGGGATCGCTCGGGCCCAGGGTCTTGACCTGCAGGAACGCGACCCCGTCCGCCGCGAGGTCCCGCTCCGCCGCAGCCACCAGGGCCCGGCCGATGCCGTGGCGGTGCCAGGCCCGGCGCACGGCGAGCAGGTGGTGCTCCGCACCACTCCGGGAGCGCACGGAGCACCTCGTCGACGATCGCCGGGTCGCCGGTGTCGTGGCGCACCACCTCGACGCGTGTGGCCATCGCGTACCTCCTGTGACGGTCGTGCGGCCGTCGCCCGTGGGCCGTCGCGGACCTGTGGCCCTCCTCCCGGGCGCCCCACGATGCCAGACTCGAGTGGAGCGGGCCGGTCCCACGGGCCGGACCCACCGGGGGAGGGACCATGAGCACGGGCCCGACGTCCACCGTCACCACCGCCCCGCAACGGCCACCCGCGCAACCCGTGACCCGGGGCGTGGCGGCCGGGTACGCCGCCGGCGACCTCGGGATCTCGATCGCCTACTTCGCGGTCGGGTTCTTCTTCCTGTTCTACCTCACCGACCTGGTCGGGCTGTCGCCGGCGGTGGCGGGGACGGTGGTGCTGATCGGCAAGCTGTGGGACGGGGTGAACGACCCGCTCATCGGGGTGCTCGTCGACCGGACCCGGTCCCGGCACGGGCGCAAGCGCGCGTACCTGCTCTACGGCGCGGTCCCCTTCGCGCTCAGCTTCGTCGCGCTGTGGTGGCTGCCCGCGGGCTCGGCCAGCACCGCCACGGCGGTGGTCGCGACCCTGCTGAGCCTGGTGTTCGCGACCACCTACTCGTTGGTCGGGGTGCCGTACCAGGCGCTCGTGCCGGTGATGACCGCGGACTACGACCAGCGGACCCGCCTGGTGGCCTACAAGGCGATCGCGTCGGCGATCGGGGTCATCCTCGGGGGCGGCATCGCCCTGGTCGTGACCTCCCAGGCCGGCGTGGAGCAGGCGCTCCGGATCATGGCCGTCGGGTTCGGGGTGGCGATCGCGGTCACGATCCTCATCGCCGCGACCTCGACCCGGGCGCACGCCCGGTTCGACACCGTGCCGATCACCCCCGTGCCGCTCAAGCGCTACCTGCAGCTCCTGCTGGAGCCGAACGTCGCCGTGCTCATGGGCTACAAGGTGCTCGGGGCGGTGGCGACCGGGGTGCTGACCGCCTCCCTGCCGTACGTCGCCACCCACGTGGTCGGCTCCACCTCGGCATCGACCTACGCGCTCGCGGCCTACACCATCACCGCGGCCGCGCTGGTGCCGCTGTGGAGCCGGCTGTCCAGGCGCATCGACAAGCGCCGGCTGATCCTCACCTCCAACGTCTGCGCGGCCGGGGTCCTGCTCGCGGTCGGGCTGCTGGCCGGGGCCGGGTCGACCGTGCTGTTCATCGCCGGCGCGGCGCTGCTCGGCACCGTGATGTCCGCCTACCTGGTCCTGCCGCCATCGCTCGTGCCGGACCTGGTGGACTTCTACGAGTACGAGCGCGGCGAGCGGCACGAGGCGGTGTTCTTCGGGCTGTGGATGACCGTCCACCAGCTCGGGTTGGGCGTCGCCGGCTTCGTGCTGGGGCTGTTCCTCGCCGGGTTCGGCTACGAGGCGGCCGCCGAGGTGCAGGACGCCACGGCGGTGCTGGGGGTGCGGCTGGCCTTCGCGCTGGTCCCGGGCACGTTCCTGGTGCTGGCCGCGCTGCTCCTGCTGCGCTACCGCATCACCCGGGAGCGGCTGGTCGCGGCGCAGGCCGTGCTGGCGGCCCGGGGTGGTGCCGCAACGGGATCGGACGGTCCGGCCCCGGGGACCGGGTCACCCGGATGATCGCGACGGTCGCCCGGCAGGCGGTCGGCCGGTACCTGCGTTGGCGCTTCCTGCACCTGGACGCCGACCGGCTCGCCGCCCACCAGCAGCGACGCCTCGCGCGCCAGCTCGCCTACGTGCGCCGCCACTCGCCCTACTACGCCGAGCTGCTGCCTGCCGGGCCGCTGCGGCTGGAGGACGTCCCCACGATCGACAAGGCGGAGATGATGCGCTCCTTCGACCGCATCTGCACCGCCGGGCTGGACCGCGACGAGCTGGTCGCCTTCCGCATCGACCAGGAGCGTCGGGGGAGTACCGAGCTGTACCGCGGCCGGTACTCGGTCGGGCTGTCCAGCGGCACCTCCGGGAACAAGGTGCTGACCGTCCTGAACCGAAGGGAGCGTGCCCGCTACGCCACGTTGCTCTGGGCCCGCAGCGGCATCCCCCACGAGCTGACCCACCCCCGGGTGCTGTTCTGCCTGCGCACGAACAACCCGGCCTTCACCGCCATCACCGCCTTCGGGGTCGAGCTCGTCTACGTCGACTACCTCACCGCGGTCGAGGAGCTGCTGCGGCTGATCACGGCGCACCGGCTCGACGTGCTGGCCGGACCCCCGTCGGTGCTGAGCCTGCTGGCCGAGGAAGCCGACCGGATCCCGCACCCCATCGCAGCCGTCCTGTCCTACGCCGAGGAGCTCGATCCCAACATGAGGGTTCGCCTGGCGCACACCTTCCAGGCGCCCGTCGTGGAGCTGTACCAGGGGGCCGAGGGCATGCTCGCGTTCACCTGTCCGGCCGGAACCCTCCACCTCAACGAGGACGTGACCCTCGTCGAGCTGGGGGAGGCCGTGGACGTCGACGGCACGGTCCGGCGCGCCATCGTCACCGACCTGTACCGCCGCACCCAGCCCTTCCTGCGCTACCAGCTGGGGGACCTGATCGAGGTCGATCCGGCCCCCTGCGCGTGCGGATCGGCCTTCCGCAGGCTCAAACGGGTGCACGGCCGCGCCGACGCGGTCCTCGCGCTGGCGACGCCCGGCGGTGGGGCCGTCCGGCTCCTGCCGGACCACGTGCGCCGCTCCATCAACCAGGCCTCCGACGACGTGCTCGAGTACCAGGTGATCCAGCGGGCGGTGGATGACCTCGAGCTAAGGTTGAGGTTGAGTGATGGCGCGGATCGGGCCGGGATCGAGGCGGCGATCACGGCCAACCTCGCCCGTTGGGCCGGGAAGGCCGGTGGGCTGCTGCCGACGCTCCGGTTCACCGACACGCCACCGGAGCGGCACCCGACCTCCCACAAGCTGATCCGGGTCCAGAACCGGATGACCCCGTGAGCGCCGGTCCGCTGATCGAGGTGGTCGACGACCTGGCCACCGCAGCTGGGCGGGCCTTCCTGGCACTCCCGCAGACGATCTACGCCGCGGACCCGTGCTGGGCCCCGGCCAGCGAGACGGTGGTCGCCGAGCGCGTCGCTGACGCCGCAGCCGGCCTGATCGGTCTCCACGCGGTCGTGGCCACGGTGGCGGGTCGTCCCGCGGCCCGGGCCGCGGCGATCCTCGAGCCGGTCGCGGTGGATCCGGACGGCCGTCGCGAGGGGTGGATCGGCCTGGTCGAGTGCGCGCCCGGCCCGGATGCCACGGCCGCGGGTCTCACGGTCCTTGCGCACTGCCGGTCCTGGCTGACCGCCCAGGGGGCTGAACGGGTCGTCGGACCGCGGGTCGACGGCCTGGTCGCCGGGCTGCTGGTCGACGGGTTCGACCAGCCCCAGGTGGTGCTGACCACCCACAACCCGCCGACCTACCCGGCGCTGTGGCACGCAGCCGGGGCCCGGCCCGTCACCTCGATGCTCAGCTACCGCTTCTCCCGTGAGCGGGTCCCACACTTCCCGACCCGGACCACGCCCGGCATCCGGGTTCGTGCCGCTGACCCCGCGGACCTGCCAGGCGAGATCGCGCGGGTGCACGCCTTCCAGGCCGAGGTGTTCCGCGGCGGCGCCGGGCACCTCCCACGCTCACCCGAGGCGACCGAGCGGCTCGCCCGGCGCCTGCTGCCGCTCCTCGACCCGGACCTGGTCCTGCTGGCCGAGGACCGGGCTGGGCAGGTCGTGGGGATCCTCGTCTGCCTGCCGGACGCGTGGCAGCCCCGCGCCACGGGCCAGGTCCCGGACCGGGCGCGGCTGGTGTCCATCGGGGTGCGTGCCGGCTGGCGACGGACCGGGGTGGCCCTGGCGATGGGCGCGGAGCTGGCCGACCGGCTGCTCGTCCGCGGCTACCAGCACCTGGAGGGGTCCTGGGTACTCGGGCCGAACCGGGCGCCGCAGCTGCTCGCGGGTGCGCTCCAGGCGCGCCCCTCGCGCCGCTTCGAGCTGCTGGCCTGGTGACCGCTGTCAGTCGAGGACCTTGGCGATCTCCCCGCTGGCGACCTGGGCGCGGTAGCCGAGGATCTCCTTCTTCACCAGCCGCGCCAGGATGTACAGCCCCAGCACGTTCGGGATGGCCATCAGGAACAGCATCGAGTCGGAGATCCCGATGACCGGACCCAGTGACAGCGACGCGCCCACCACCACGAAGATGCAGAAGACGATCTTGAAGACCGTCTCCGCCGTCTCCGAGTCGTTGAACAGGTAGCCGGTGGACTTCATGCCGTAGTAGGACCAGGTCAGCATGGTGGAGAACGCGAAGGCGACCACCGCGATCGCGAGCACGTTCGGGAACCAGGGCAGCACCGTGGCGAAGGCCGCGGAGGTCAGGGCCACCCCGCCGAGCTCACCGGCGACCGGATCGAGGTAGGCGCCGGAGATGACGATGATCAGCGCCGTCATGGTGCAGATGACGACCGTGTCGATGAACGGCTCGAGCAGGGCGACGTGGCCCTCGGTGGCCGGGTGCTCGGTGCGCACCGCGGAGTGGGCGATCGCCGCGGAGCCGATGCCGGCCTCGTTGGAGAACGCGGCCCGCTGGAAGCCGACGATCAGGGCGCCGATGAGGCCGCCGTAGGCGCTGTCCAGCGCGAAGGCCTGTCGGACGATCTCGCCGAAGGCGGCGGGGACGGCCGACAGGTTCGCGCCGATGACGAACACCGCCGCGAGCAGGTAGACGCCGGCCATGATCGGGACGAGCTTCTCGGTCACGCGCGCGATCGACTTGATCCCGCCGATGATCACGGCACCAACGGTCACGGCGAAGGCCAGGCCCACGACCCAGCGCAGGTTCGCGATCGGGCTGTCGGCACCCCCGGTGACCGCGATGATCTGTGCGGTGGCCTGGTTGGCCTGGAACATGTTGCCGGCGCCGATGGCCCCGCCGATGCACGAGATCGAGAACAGCACCGCGAGCGTCTTGCCGGCCCGGACCCTGCCGGTCACCTCGGCGATGCCCTTCTCGAGGTAGTACATCGGGCCGCCGGACACGGTGCCGTCCGGCCGCTGCTGCCGGTACTTCACGCCCAGGGTGCACTCGGCCATCTTCGAGGACATCCCGAGGAACCCGGCGGTGATCATCCAGACCGTCGCACCCGGCCCGCCGATCGCGATGGCGACCGCGACCCCGGCGATGTTGCCGAGCCCGACCGTGCCCGAGACCGCGGTCGCGAGCGCCTGGAAGTGCGTCACCTCGCCGGCGTCGTCGGGGTTGGAGTACTGCCCGCGTACCAGATCCAGCGCGTGCTTCGGGCCGCGCAGGTTGATGAAGCCGAGGTAGACGGTGAAGAAGGCGCCGGCGGCCACCAGCCACAGCACGATCAAGGGCAGGTTCACCCCCGCGATCGGGACCGAGTAGAAGACCGCGCCCTCGATGGCGGAGGACACGGGATCCATCGCGGCGGAGATGCGCTCGTCGATGCTCTGGGCGAGGACCGGCTGCAGCACGGTGGGACCTCCGGGGATCACGGCACCACCGTCACGGGGACGTCGGCGATCTGGGTCAGGGTCGAGGGCACGCTCCCGAACAGCCGGGAGCGCATCCGGCCCTCGCCGGTGCGGCCGACGATGATGTGGTCGGCGTCGTACTCGCGGGCGAGGTGGTTGAGGAGCTCGGCCCGGTCGCCGTGCTTGGCGACGAGGACGACCTCGACGCCGTCGCCGACGTCCCGCTGGGCGGGTTCGAGCAGCTGGGCCCGGGCGGCCGCGAGTTCCTGTTTGCGACGTTCGTGGCGCTGCTCGTTCTCCTCCGGGGTGTTGAAGGAGTACGGCGACCACGGGATCACGTGCGCGAGCACCAGCGTCGCGCCGAGGTCGCGTGCGCGGCCGGCGGCGAAGGCCAGTGCCCTCCCCCCGGCATCGCTGCCGTCCACACCGACGAGCAGGACCTTGGCCATCCCGGGCTCCCGTCCGGTCTGTGCCCGGCCGGCGTGCAGGGCCGGGCAGCGGGCACGCACGAGCGGCGAGCCCGGTCAGCCGCGCGCCTCCCAGCAGCGCGGTGCCGCGTCGTGCGGCCGGCGTACCCTAAGCAGGGAGGCACGGGATGGCAAGGGTCGGCTCCTCGACCGCGTCCAGCCGGCCTTCACGACGACCGTGGGGGAGGGGCCGTCCGCCTCGTGCTCAGACCGCCGCGCCGGTCGCCAGCCGGAGCACGTCGTCCGCGAAGCGGTCCACCTCGTCCCAGTCGGTCAGGACGTGGTCGCGGGTGACGTCGGTGGAGAACCCACCCTTGGCAGCGATGCGCTTCATCAGGGCGCGCTTCATGCGCCCGTAGCGGGTGAACGGCAGGGCCCCGGCGAAGCTGACCGCCAGCGCGGGCCGCAGCCCGGTCGAGGTCTGGACGTCCTCGAGGTAGCCGGCCGCGGTCGCGACCTGCGCCGGGTCCGGGTCCGCGGAGGTCAGGCAGACCTGGAACAGCGCGGTCGGCAGGGCCGCGAGCTCGCCGCCGTACCGGGTGAGGTAGTCGGCCAGCTGGTGGGTGTGCTGGCCGGCGTGGATCGGGTCGCCGAGGACGACGGCGTCCACGTTCTCCGGCGCCGGTGCCTCCGCCGCGGTGGCCAGGGTGACCTCGGCGCCGCCGGCGCGGAGCCGAGCGGCGATGCGCTCGGCGACGTCCCGCGTGTGGCCGTCGACGCTCTGGTAGACGAGCAACAGGGTGGGGGTGGACATGGCGGTCTCTCCGGTGCCGTGGCGGTGGCGGGCCAGCGTCGGGCCGAGTCCGGGCAGGCGCGGATGAGGATCGTCCCGGTGGCCCCCGCAAGCATCCGCCGCGTCGGCCACGCCGGACACGTCCGAAGGTCCCGAGCACGCGGGTCGCTCCGCCCGCTTCGCCGAGGCCGCTCCGACCCGTGGCCCGCCGCGTCTGGGCGGGCCGCTCCGGCCGCGACATCCGGGCCGGCCGCTGCGCCCGGTGGCCCGCCGCGTCCGGGCCGGCCGCTGCGCTCTGTGGCCCGCCGCGTCCGTGTCGCCGCCACCTCGGTGCTGGCCTACCGTGTGCGCCGGTCCCTGCTGGTCCTCGGTCCCGGAGCGTCACCGACGTGCTCATGCTGCTGCTGTTCGGCCCGCCCGTGGCGGCGTTCGCGGTCGTGACCCGTCGGCAGCTCTCGGGCGCCGAGGTGGTCCGTCCCTTCGGGGTGGCCGGACTGCTGTCGTTCCTGCTGACCGGGATCCTGCTGGTGGCGACGCTGGTGGTCGGGGGGGAGCCGGCGGTCGTCTACCTCGAGATGGGGGTCGCGGCCTTCGGTGGGGCGGTCATGAGCGGGACCGCGGCGATGGTCATCTGGTTCCGGGAGCAGCGGCGTGCCCGGGAGGCGCGTGGGCAGCGTCCGTGGCCGCACCGGGAGGACGACTGAGATGCCCGGCCTGCGAGCCGCGAGCGGTAGCCCCTTCGACGGGGTCGTCTACCAGATCTACCCCCGCTCCTTCCTGGACGCGGACGGGGACGGGGTGGGTGACCTGGCCGGGATCACCGCCCAGCTCGACCACCTCGCCTGGCTCGGGGTGGATGCGGTCTGGCTCTCGCCGATCTACCGCTCGCCGATGAAGGACTACGGCTACGACGTCGCCGACCACTGCGACGTCGATCCGCTGTTCGGCACGCTGGAGGATGCCGACGCGCTGATCGCCGCCGCGCACGAGCGGGGGATGGAGGTCTGGCTCGACTTCGTCCCGAACCACACCTCGGACCGGCACCCGTGGTTCCAGGCCTCTCGGGCGTCCCGGGAGGCACCCGAACGGGACTTCTACCTCTGGCGCGACCCCGCCCCCGACGGGGGGCCGCCGAACAACTGGATCCGGCACTTCGCCGACGGCGCGCCCGCCTGGACCTTCGACGAGGTGACCGGCCAGTACTACCTGCACCAGTTCCTGCCCGAGCAGCCAGACCTCAACTGGAGGAACCCGGAGCTCCGCGAGCGGATGCTGGACGTCCTGCGGTTCTGGATCGACCGCGGCGTGGACGGGTTCCGCTCCGACGTGATCCACATGATCGGCAAGGACCCGGCCCTGCGCGACGACGAGCCGCCGTTCGCCGGCCACCCACGGGCCGGGCACCACCACGAGCCGGAGGCCGCCGCCCCGCACCTGCGCGCGATCCGCGCCATGCTCGACGAGCACCCGGGCGTGACCATGGTGGGGGAGGTGAACCTCCCGGTCGAGCAGGTCGCGGCCTACGTCGGGCCGGACGCCCTGCACCTCGCCTTCCAGTTCTCCCTGCTCGGGCTGCCCTGGGAGCCGGCCGCCTGGCGCGAGGCGATCCGTCGGGCCCACGGGACCTTCGACGCGATCGGGGTCCCGCCCACCTGGGTGCTGTCGAACCACGACATCCCGCGGGTGGCGACGCGGGTCGGTGGCCAGGACGCCGCGCGGACGGCGGCGGTGCTGCTGTTCACCCTGCGCGGGGTGCCGTTCCTGTACATGGGTGACGAGCTCGGCCAGGAGGATGCGGTCGTGCCGTCCGATCGGGTCGTGGACCCGGGCGGTCGTGACGGCTGCCGGGCGCCGATCCCGTGGACCGCGTCCGCGGCGGATCGGCACGGGTGGGCGGGCGAGCCGTGGCTGCCGTGGCCGCCGGCCGCCGCTGCCCGGTCGGTCGAGGCGCTGCGGGCCGATCCGCGGTCCATCCTGCACCTGCACCGCCGGCTCATCGCCCTGCGCCGTTCCGTGGCAGCGCTGCGGTCCGGGGCGATGACGCTGCTGGACCTCCATCCGGACCTGGTCGCCTACGACCGGGTCGCTGATGGCGAGGTGCTCCGGGTGCTGGCCAACCTCGGTGCGGCGGATGTCGACCTCGGCGACCCTGCCGCCGACGTCGGCGGGTCCGGCGACGGCACCGAGGTGGACGCGGCGACGACCTGGAGCGTCCTGCTGACCAGCGACCTCGATCCGGCTGTCGAGGGCGCGCGGTTCTCCGGGGTCCTGCACGCGGGCCGGGCCGTCGTGCTCGCGGCCGTTCCTGACGCGTCCTACTAGCCGGAGCGCCCCTGCCTCCTGCCCCCTGCTCCGGTC
>JBLRWQ010000042.1:0-27354 GCA_047921175.1 Nitriliruptoraceae bacterium
GCATCGTGGCCGAGGTCGAGCTGCCCCAGCTGGGCGAGTCCGTCGAGGAAGGCATCATCACCGCCTGGCTGGTCGAGGTCGGTGACACCGTCGAGGTCGACCAGCCGATCGTCGAGATCTCCACCGACAAGGTCGACACCGAGATCCCCTCCCCCGTCGCCGGCGTCGTCCAGGAACTCAAGGCCGAGGTCGACGACACCATCGCCGTCGGCGCCGTCATCGCCATCATCGGGGACGCACCCGCCGAAGGTGCAGACGGCGGCAGCGACGAACCGCCCACCGAGCGACCCACCGACGACGCCGCTGCTGCCGACGACGGCGACGAGGCTGCTGAGGAGGCACCCGCCAAGGGCGCCCAGGACGCGCCCGCCGAGCAGCCTGCCACGGCGTCGAGCCCGCCGTCGTCCTCCGGCCAGCAGGCCGTCGGCGAGAAGGCCCTGACCTCCCCACTGGTCCGCCGGCTGCTGCGCGAGGCCGGTCTCACCCCGAGCCAGGTCACCGGCACCGGCCCCGGTGGCCGGATCACCCGCGCCGATGCCGAGCGCGCCATCGCCGAGGGACCGGCGCCGGCCGCCGAGGCGGCACCTGCTGCGCCGCACGACACCGGCTCGGCCGCCGCCCCGGCTGCGGGCTCGGTCGTGCCCGCCCCGATCGTGGTCGCCGCACCCAGCGAGCGCGGTCGTCCCCCGGCCTCGCCCACCCAGGTCGAGTTCGGTGGCGAGCGCCAGGTCACCCAGGAGCTCAGCCGCGTCCGCAAGGCCATCGCCCGCTCCATGATGGAGTCGCTGCAGACCACCGCGCAGCTGACCGCAGCGGTCGAGGTCGACATGACCGCGATCATGAACCTGCGCGCGGCCCGCAAGGACGCCTTCAAGGCCACCCACGGCGCGAGCCTGTCGCCGCTGCCGATGATCGCCCGCGCCGTCTGCATGGTGCTGCCGCGGCACCCGGTCATGAACGCCTCGATGGACACCGACGCGGGCACCGTGACCTTCCACCGCACCATCAACCTCGGCATGGCCGTGGACACCGACCGCGGGCTGCTGGTGCCCAACGTCAAGGATGCGCAGGACCTGACCGTCGCGGGGCTGGCAGCGCGCATCGCGGACCTGGCCAAGCGGACCCGGGCCAAGAAGGTCCAGCCGGACGAGATCAGCGGTGGGACCTTCACCATCACCAACACCGGCTCGGTCGGGACCCTGTTCGACACCCCGATCCTGAACCCGCCGGAGGTCGCCATCCTCGCCACCGCAGCGATCGAGAAGCGGCCCGTGGTCGTCTCCGACGCCTACGGCGACTCGATCGCGATCCGGTGGATGAGCTACCTGTGCCTGTCCTACGACCACCGCATGGTGGACGGCGCGGACGCGGCCCGCTTCCTCCAGGACCTCAAGTACGTGCTCGAGACCCACGACTTCTCGGGCGAGCTCGGCGTGTGAGCGAGCCCGCCCCGGCCGAGCCGACCGCGGCGCGCCCGCGCGGTGCGGCGGCGGGCGGGGGCCGCCCGGTGCGCGATCGTGGGCCCGAGCTCCGCCGCGACCGGGACGCGCCCATCGAGGTGGTCCGGCTCGGGCGGGTCCCCTACCGCGAGGCCTGGGACCTGCAACGCGGCCTGGTCGCCGCCCGGCAGGCCGACCACGTCCGGGACACGCTGCTCCTGCTCGAGCACCCACCCGTCTACACCCTCGGCCGTCGCGCCGACCACGCCAACCTGCTGCTCGACCCGCCCGCGCTGGCCGAACGTGGCATCGAGGTGGTGGAGGTCGACCGCGGCGGCGACATCACCTACCACGGCCCCGGGCAGCTGGTCGGCTACCCGGTCCTCCGCCTGGCCGGGACCCGTGACGTCGTGGACTACGTGCGGGCGCTGGAGGAGGTCCTGCTGCGCACGCTCGCGGCCCTCGGGGTCGAGGCCCGGCGCATGGACGGACTGACCGGCGTGTGGGTCGGTGAGGAGAAGATCGCGGCCATCGGGGTCCGCGTCGCCAGCGGCGGCGTGACCTCCCACGGGTTCGCGCTCAACGTCGACCCGGCGCTGGAGGACTTCACCGGCATCGTGCCGTGCGGCATCCGCGACCGCGGCGTCTGCTCGCTCGCGAGCCTCGGGGTCGACGCGTCGATGGACACGGTCGGCGACCAGGTGGTCACCGCGGTCGGTGAGGTCCTCGCCGCTACCCTCGTCCATCGAGCCGCCGCCGTGGTGCTCCCGGCTGCGGCGCCGGACGACCATCGGCCCCGCACCCGAAGGCAGCCCGCGTGAGCTCCACCCGTGAACCGGTCATCCCCGCCGACGCCCGGACCCTGAGCGTCCTCCCCAACGGCCTGACCCGGGAGCGCACGCAGCGCGCCGGCGTGGTGCGCAAGGCCGTGGACACCTCCCGGCCCGAGGGCCGCAAGCCCGAGTGGCTCAAGGTCAAGGCCAGCTTCGGGGAGAACTTCCGTGACGTCACCAAGCTCATGGAGGGGCTCGAGCTCAACACCGTCTGCGCCCAGGCGGCCTGCCCCAACCTGTACGAGTGCTGGGAGATGCGCGAGGCCACCTTCCTGATCGGTGGCGAGGACTGCACCCGCCGCTGCGGGTTCTGCCAGATCAAGACCGGCAAGCCCAAGGGCTACGACGTCGACGAGCCGCGCCGGGTCGCCGAGGCGGTCGAGCACCTGGGACTGCGCTTCGCCGTGGTCACCATGGTCGCCCGCGACGACCTCGACGACGGTGGTGCCTGGCTGGTCGCGGAGACGATCCGCCAGATCCGCGCCCGCACCCCCGAGGTCGGCGTCGAGGTGCTCCCGAGCGACTTCGGCTACGGCAACGACCCCGATGCGGGCCACCTCGCGCTGGAGCAGGTCGTCGCCGCCGAACCGGACGTGTTCGCGTTCAACCTGGAGACCACCCGCCGCCTGTTCCCGGTCATCCGGCCCGCCTTCGACTACGACCGGGGGCTGGCCTTCCTGGCGCTCGCCCGCGACCGGTTCCCGCGCACCACCGCGGTCAAGTCCAACCTCATCGTCGGGATGGGAGAGACCGACGACGAGGTGCGCGAGTGCATGCGGGACCTGCGTGCCGCGGGGGTGGACACCCTCACGATCGGGCAGTACCTGCAGCCCTCCGGGCAGCACCTCAAGCTCGAGCGCTACGTCACCCCCGACACCTTCGCGGGCTTCCGCCGCTACGGCGAGGACGAGCTCGGCTTCGCCCACGTGGAGGCCGGCCCGATGGTGCGCTCCAGCTACCACGCCGGCCAGCAGGCGATGGACGCCAAGGCCTGGCAGCCCTCCCCCGGGCAACCCGGCGGCGGGCCGGGCTGACCCGGCCTCAGTGGTCGTCGCCGGCGTCGTCGAGGTCGTCGTCGGTCGGAAGTAGCGCGTCGAGGTCGCTCGGCGGGGCCGAGGTGTCACCCTTGCTGCTCGCCGCGTGGCGACCGCGCTCGTGCGCCGCGTGGTCGGTGTCGGGGACCTGGTAGACCTCGACGTCGGCATCGCCGAGCGCGACGGGCTGCTCGGTGCGCAGCCAGACGGTGCGCTGCGGGAACGGGATCTCCACCTCGGCGGCGTCGAAGGCGTTCTTGATCCTGCGGCGCAGCTCCCGGGCGATGGCCCACTGCTGGCCGGGTTGGGTCTTGATGACGAGCCGGATGTCGACGCTGTCGTTGCCGAGGTTCTCGACACCCCAGATCTCCGGCTCATCGAGGAAGACCTCCTCGAAGTCCGCTTCGCGGGCCATGTCGGTGGCGATCGCGAGGATGAGATCGCTGGCGGCGTCGATGTCGGTGCCGTAGGCGACCCCGATGTCGAGCAACGCCCGGGCCCACTCCTGCGACATGTTCCCGACCCGCAGGATGTGCCCGTTGGGGACGTGCCACAGCGTGCCCGTCACATCGCGGACGCGCGTCGTACGCAACGAGACCCCCTCGACCACCCCCGCGGCGTCTCCGACATCGACGATGTCGCCGACGCCGTACTGGTCCTCGGCGAGCATGAAGATGCCCGCGAGGAAGTCGCTGACGAGCCCCTGCGCGCCGAAACCGAACGCGATGCCGAGGATCCCCGCACCGGCCAGCAGCGGGGTCAGGTTGATCCCGAAGGCGGTCGACAACAGGATGAACAGCGCCACCGTCCAGATGATGACCCGCAGCACGCTGCCGGCCAGGGCGCCGAGCGCCTCCGCACGCTGGACGCGCCGTACCGACACCACGGTCTGCTGCGAGCCGGCGTCGAGGCCGAGCCGCCGCCGCCCAAGGGCCGTGGACTCCGGATCACTGGCTGCGGCCACAGCCTTGCGGATGAGCCGTTTGACGACCAGGGACGCGACCAACGCCAGAGCGAGGATCACCGCGATCTGGGCGAGCACATCGATGCTGCCCGCCACCAGGGTGACCACCGGGCCATCCCCGAACCAGCCCTCGAGGAGCTCGGTGATCGGGCGGACCGGCTCGGTCAGCTCGAAGTTGGGGGTCTCCCCCTCCGTCTCCTGCGCGAGCACGGTGATCATGGGGTCTCCGGTACGGGCGGTCGGGGCAACCCGCGAGGCTAGCGGCCAGCATCCGATCGACCCCGGACCCCGCGTGTAACACGCCCGAAACGGAGGGGAAAGACCGGGGGAACGGATCGGCCATAGCGTCCCGCCTGCAGGACCGACCTGGGTTGCACGCGCGTGCGACCCTCCGGACGGGCGAGGCGCCCCATCGAGTCCCAACCGCGGCCGGAACGCCGCGGGGAGAGCGCTTCGGTGCCCTCACCGGGGAACGACCGGTCGCGTCGGTGTCGGGCGCCTCGCCCACCTGCAACCATCACGAACCAGCGAGCCACCACCCGAGCAGATCGCGGGCGATGCGCTCGCCGTCGAACACAAGGAGCGAGAAGTTGGGCAGCTCACCGCAGACCGCGCAGGACGTCCTGGATCTGATCGAGAGCGAGGGGTACGAGTTCATCGACCTGCGCTTCATCGACCTCCCGGGCGTCACGCAGCACACCACGTTCCCGACCACCAACGTCGATGCGAGCACCTTCGAGAACGGCATCTACTTCGACGGGTCCTCGGTCCGTGGCTTCCAGGGCATCCAGGAATCGGACATGCTGCTGATGCCCGATCCCACCACCGCCGTGGAGGACCGCTTCCGGCAGCACAAGACCCTCATGATGTACTGCCACATCCTGGACCCCATCACGGGTGAGGCGTACTCGCGCGACCCGCGCAACATCGTGCGCAAGGCCGAGGCCTACCTCGCCTCCACCGGGATCGCCGACACCTCCTTCATGGGCCCCGAGGCGGAGTTCTTCATCCTCGACTCGGTCCGGTTCGACTCGGGCGGGAACGCCTCCTTCTACGAGGTCGACTCGATCGAGGGCTCCTGGAACACCGGCCGCGAGGAGGAGGGCGGCAACAAGGGCTACAAGCCGCGGACCAAGGGCGGGTACTTCCCCGTCCCACCGATGGACCACTACACCGACCTGCGCTCCGAGATGGTGCACAACCTCGAGGTGTTCGGTATCTCCACCCAGCTGCACCACCACGAGGTGGGCTCCGGCGGCCAGGGGGAGATCGGGATCGAGTTCGACACGATCTCCAAGATCGCCGACAAGCTGATGACCTTCAAGTACGTGGTCAAGAACACCGCGGCCGCGGCCAACAAGACGGTCACCTTCATGCCGAAGCCGATCTTCGGTGACAACGGCTCGGGGATGCACACCCACCAGTCGCTGTGGAAGGACGGCGAGCCGCTGTTCTTCGACGAGTCCGGCTACGGCCAGCTCTCGGACACCGCGCGCTGGTACATCGGCGGGCTGCTCGCGCACGCGAAGTCGGTCCTCGCCTTCACCAACCCGACCACCAACTCCTACCGCCGGCTGGTCCCCGGGTACGAGGCGCCGGTCAACCTGGTGTACTCGGCCCGGAACCGCTCGGCTGCGGTGCGGATCCCGATCTCCGGGGACAACCCCAAGGCCAAGCGGATCGAGTTCCGTGTCCCGGACCCGTCCTCCAACCCCTACCTCGCCTTCGCGGCGATGCTGATGGCCGGGCTCGACGGGGTCAGGAACCGGATCGAGCCGCCGGACCCGGTCGACAAGGACATCTACGACCTGCCGCCGGAGGAGCTGCTCAACCTCCCCGCCGTCCCGCGCTCGCTCGAGGAGGCGCTGGGGGGGCTCGCCGAGGACCACGCGTTCCTGCTCGAGGGTGACGTCTTCACCGAGGACCTCATCGAGACCTGGATCGCGTACAAGCTCGAGAACGAGGTCGCGCAGGTGGGCCTCAGGCCCCACCCGCACGAGTTCGAGCTGTACTTCGACATCTGAGCCCGGTCGGCGGGAGCCCCGGCTGCGCCGGGCACGGGTCACCGCGTGACCTCCCCACACCGCACCGGCTCCGGACGAGGACCGGGTGCAGCGTCGCTCCCGACGCGCACCCGGTCCTCGTCGTGTGTCCAGCACCGCTCGACCACGCGGGGCCGGAGCCCACAGCGCGCGGGCTAGGTTGCGCGCCATGAGCGTGCCCGACGAGCCCTTCGACACCCGGTGGGCGACGGCGTGGGAGCTGCGTCGCACCGACGCGGTGGCCGCGATGGCCCACGCGGCGCAGCTGCAGGAGGAGCTGGACGCCACCGGCGCCGTCGAGGAGGAGCAGCGCGCCCGCGTCCTGCTGCTCGAGGGGTCGTGCCGGTGGCGTCTCAGCGCGTACGGCGAGGCGTTGCGCTGCCTGACCGAGGCGCTCGAGCTGCTGCCCTCGGTCCGGCGCGCGGAGCGGGCGGCCGCGCACCAGGACCTCGGCACGGTCCACATCTACCTCGGCCAGCATGACGAGGCGGTCGCGCAGCTACTCGACGCGCTGGAGCTGCGGGAGCTGATCGACGACGAGCAGGGCCGCTCCGACGTGGAGAACAACCTCGGCATCGTCTCCTACCACCGCGGCGATCTGCACGAGGCGGAGCGGGCGTACCGGGCGGCCCTGGGCCGTCGCCAGCGGCTCGGCGACGTCGACGGGGTGGCCGCCGCCCGCAACAACCTCGCGAAGGTGCTGACCGACCGCGGCCGCTTCCCCGAGGCCCGCGACCAGCTGGAGCTCGCCCGCGCCGCCTGGGCCGGGCTCGGCAACCACCGCGGGCTCGCGATGGCGATCACCAACCTCGGCGTCGTGCACCGTGACGAGGGCGACCTCGAGGCCGCGGCCGCCCGCTTCGAGGAGGCGCTGGCGATCAAGCGGGAGATCGCCGACGTGCTCGGCGCCTGCGAGACGGCCACCTTCCTCGGTCGGGTCCGGGCCCGGCAGCAGCGCACCGACGAGGCCCTGGACCTGCTGCACCGCGCCGCGGCCGACGCCGAACGCCTCGGGGTCGCCGGTGAGCTCGCCGAGGCCTGCCTTGCGCTGGCCGACGCCCACGAGAGCTTCGGGGACCATGCCGGCGCACTGGCGTGGTTCCGTCGCTACCACGACGCCGACCGGCGCCGTTTCGACGAGCGCTCCATGGCGCGCCTGCACGCGCTGCAGGTCTCCTACCAGCTGGCCCGGGCCGAGCACGAGGGCGCGACCGACGAGCTGACCGGGCTGCGCAACCGCCGGGCCTTCGACCGGGAGACCACCGAGCTGCTGCGGGACGCCCGACGGCGCGACCGGCTGCTGAGCGTGGCGCTGCTCGACCTCGACGACTTCAAGCAGGTCAACGACCGGTTCGGGCATGCGGTCGGCGACGAGGTGCTGCGCCGGGTCGCCGAGGTGCTCCGGACCCACTCCCGGGCTGCGGACGTCGCCTGCCGCTACGGCGGGGAGGAGTTCGCGATCACCCTGCCCGACACCGAGCTCGCCGACGCGGTCCGCGCCGCGGACCAGCTACGACGGCGGGTCCGGGCCATCGACTGGTCGAGGATCCACCCGGAGCTCGCGGTCACCACCTCGATCGGGGTGGCGACCGCCACGCCCGGTGACGACCTGGCCGAGCTGCTCGCCCGCGCGGACCGGGAGCTGTACCGCGCGAAGCACCAGGGCAAGGACCGGGTCCTGAGCTGACGCGTCCACCCACCGACCGAAGGCCACGAGCGTGCTGACCGATCTCCCCCTCGACGAGCTGGAGCGCTACCGCCCCACGATCACCGAACCCGACGACTTCGACGCCTTCTGGGCCGCGCAGCTGGCCGACGCCCGTCGCCACGACCTCGCCGTGCAGACGGAGCGGGTCGACGCGTCCCTCCAGACCGTGGAGGTCCACGACCTGCGGTTCCGGGGTCACGGCGGGGCCGAGATCGCCGCCTGGCTGCTGCTGCCGGCGCGGGCCGCACGCCCCCTGCCGGCCGTGGTGGAGTTCGCGAGCTACGGGGGCGGGCGCGGGCGGCCGCACGACCGCCTGGTCTGGTCCGCGGCCGGCTACGCCCATCTGGTCATGGACACCCGCGGCCAGGGCTCGAGCTCCACGGCGGGCTGCACCGCCGATCCGGACGACACCGGCCAGCCGTCGGCCCCGGGCTACCTGACCCGTGGGATCCTCGACCCGGCGACCGCCTACCTGACCCGGCTGTACGTCGACACCGCGCGGGCGGTCGAGGTCGCCCGCAGCCACCCGGCCATCGACCCGGCCCGGATCGCGGTGGCGGGGGTCAGCCAGGGCGGTGGCCTGGCGCTGGCGGCGGCGCACCTGGCCGGGGACGCGGTCGCCGCCGTGGTGGCGGCGGTCCCCTTCCTGGCCCACATCCGTCGCGCCGTGGACCTCACCGACGAGCAGCCGTACGCCGAGCTCACGAGCTACGCCACCACGCACCCCGACCACGTCGACCGTCTGTTCGCCACCCTCGCCTACCACGACGTCGTCAACCACGCGAAGCGGGTGCATGCGCCGGCGCTGGTCACCACGGGGCTGGCCGACACGATCTGCCCGCCCTCGACGGTATACGCGGCCGCGAACCACCTCGCCGGGCCGGTCCAGGTGCTGGCCTACCCCTTCGACGACCACGACGGCGGCGGCTCGCACCGGGTTCGCGAGGAGCTGCGCTTCCTGGCGGGGCTCCTGCAGCCGGCGGTCACCTCCTGAACGAGCCGACCGCCGGTCGAGCTCATCCGGGGTCCCGCTGCCGCGTGGCCCAGCGGGCCCACCCGCCGAGCACGCCGAGCAGGATCGCGGCCCCGCCGATCACCGGACCGGACCAGCCGGTGAGGCCGAGCAGGTGGTCCAGCGAGTACGTCCCGGGGCCCGCCACCGCCACGCTGAGGGCGACGACGATCAGGTACCCGTTCAGCTCCCACCCCTTGTCCACCGACCAGAACCCGGCCTCGGCGTTGTTGACCAGGGCCGCCGTGGTCATGGTGCCGGCCATGGCTGCGGCGCTGAGCGGCGTGAGCAGGCCCAGCGCCAGCCCGAGCCCACCCGCGATCTCGCCGCTGCCGGCGAGCACCGCCGCCGCACGGCCGGTCCCGAAGCCGAGCCCACGGAACCAAGCGGCCGTCCCGTCCAGCCCGCCGCCGCCGAACCACCCGAACAGCTTCTGGAACCCGTGCAGCGAGAACGTCACGCCCACCAGCACCCGCAGCAGCAGCAGCGCGAGGTCCACGTCGGAGCCGCTCACGATGTCCACGGTCCGCCCTCCAGATCGTCGAGGGAGACGGTGAGCACGATCCTATCGGCGGCCGCGAGGTCACCGGGAGGGATGTGGCCACGGACGACCGCGATGGTGAACAGCCCCGCGGCGCGTGCGCTGGCGACCCCGACGTCGGTGTCCTCCACCGCCGCCGAGCGCGACGGCTCGGCCTCCAGCAGCCGTAGGGCCCGGCGGTACGGCTCCGGGTCCGGCTTGTGTCGCGTCACGTCGTCGCTGCCGACCACGGCGTCCACCAGCCCATCGACCTCGGCCCGCTCCAGCACCCGTGCCACGTGGGCGTGGGTCGACGAGGAGGCCACCCCGATCGGGACACCACGCCCGGCGAGGGCACGCAGGAGGCCGACGGCGTCGTCGAACAGCACCAGCTCGGTGGCGAACCGGGCCAGGAACCGTTCCCGGAGCGCCCGCCGGAACACCGCCGGATCACCGAGGGGGACCCGGGTATCGAAGTGCGCGAAGGTCTCCCGGTAGGGTCGACCGACGGTCTCGCGGGCATCGGCCACGGTCGGCACGTAGCCGCGCTCGCGGAGCACGTCGGCCCAGGCCCGGTCCGAGATCGGCTCGGTGTCCGCCAGCGTGCCGTCGCAGTCGAACACGACCGCCTGCGGCAGCGCCGTCACCCCGGACCCGGCTGGTCCGCGGCCACGACCGGCTCCAACGGTCCGGGTCCGGCCAGCGCGAGGATCGCATCGGCGACCACGTCCGGGGCCTCCTCGTGGACCAGGTGCCCGACGCCGGGGATCGCCACCAGCCGGGCGTCGAGGTCGTGGGCCACGCGCCCGGCGAGGTGGAAGGCGGTCACCCGGTCCTCCTCGCCCCAGATCACCACCGCGGGCACGCGCAGCCGGTGCGGCTGCTGCGGCGGTGCCATCCAGGGGATCCGGCGCCGGACCTTGCGGACGCCCCAGTCCAGCAGGGCACGCCGCGACAGGGTCCGGTAGTAGGCCAGCCAGGCGGCCGGGTCGACCGTGACCGCATCGGCGTAGCGGTCCATGGCGTGCGTGTCGAAGGGGGTCTGGACCACCGCCGAGCGGCGGATCGCGGCGCGTGTCAGCGGTCGGCCCGCCACCCGGAAGGCCAGCTGCGGCAGCAGCGGCAGGTTGAACAGCGGCACGTGCCAGGAGACCGTCAGGTCCAGCTGCCGGAAGGGTGAGGAGGCCACCACCAGGGCCCGGACGCGGCCGGGATGGCGGAAGGCGGTCGCGAGCGCGACGGCACCGCCCCAGTCGTGCCCGACCAGCACGGCCTTGCGGGCGTGCAGCCCCCGGATCAGCTGGGCGATCTCATCGGCGAGGATCGCCGGCTCGTAGCCGGTCCGCGGGGTGTCGGAGCGTCCGAAGCCCTTGAGGTCCGGGCAGACCACGCGGTAGCCGGCTGCGGCGAGCCGCGTGGCCACGGGCTCCCAGCAGGAGCCGTCCTGCGGCCAGCCGTGCAGGAGCAGCGCCAGATCGTCACCCGGTCCCGGGTCGTCGCCCGCCCCGGGCTCACGCCAGGACGGTGAGCCCAGCGCCCGCACGTAGAAGCGGGTCTGGCCCCCTCGGACGTAGCCCTCACGCCACACGCGCCGCACCTCCGACGTGGGCAGGGTACGACCTCGACGCCACGTGCCGCGCATCGCGCCGCCTCACAGGCCGTAGAAGACCCGCTCGCAGACGGCCCGGACATGCCTGGCGTGCCGACGACGATCCTCCTCGAGCTCCTGCCACCCCCCTCGCCCGTACCCCATGGCCCGGGCCAGGGTCTCCAACTGCAGCTGCGAGGACGGCAGGACGTCGACGTCCCGATGCCGCCGCAGGTAGAGCCGGTTGCGCAGCTGCGACAGGAAGCGGTAGCCGTCCCGGAGCCAGGCGGCGTCGCGGTGGTCCAGCAGGCTGGCGTCCTGGAGCAGGTCGAGGGCCGCCATCGTCGAGGTGGTCCTGAGCCCCGGCTCGCGGCCACCGTACTGCTGCAGGGTGAGCTGCACCGTCCACTCCACGTCCGACAACCCCCCCGGACCGAGCTTGAGGTGGCGCTCGGCCGGGACCCGCCGCGGGATGCGCTCCTTCTCCAGCCGGGCCTTCATACGCCGCATCGGGACCACCACGGCGCCGGGGTCGTCGGGGTAGGCCCAGCGCTCGGCGTCCTCCAGCAGACGACGCCCGAGCTCGCGGTCCCCGGCGACGGTCCGGGCCCGCAGCAGCGACTGGTGCTCCCATGGCTCCGCCCAGCGTTCCCAGTAGGCCAGGTAGGACGCGTAGGACCGTGACAGCGGACCACTGCGGCCCTCGGGACGCAGGTCCGCGTCGACCTCGAAGGCGGTGCCCTCGGAGGTGATCGCCGACAGCGACCGCAGCACGTTCCCGGCGATCTCCAGCGCGAGCCGGGTCGCCTCGCGCTCGTCCGCACCGTCGACGACCTCGTGGACGAACAGCACGTCGAGGTCGGAGACGTAGTGCAGCTCCCGGCCACCGAGCTTCCCCATCCCGATGATGGCGATGCTGACCGGCAGGTCGTCCGGCCCGGAGAGCCCCCGGTCCCGCGCCTGCCGGCGGAGCTCGTCACGCAACGCCCCGGTCAGGCAGGCCTCCCCGAGCCCGGTGAGCTCCTCCCCCACGCCGCCCACGGTGGTACCGCCGGACAGGTCCCGGAGCACGATGCGGAGCAGCTCGTGCCGCTTGAAGCGACGTAGCGCGGCGGTGGTGTCCTGCCAGTGCAACCGCCCGACCGCGAGCCGGACCAGCTCGTCCCGGGTGCGCGGCTGGGACAGGACGCGTTCGTCGCGCAACCAGTCCACCCCCTGCGGCTGGCTGACCAGCAGCTCGCCGGCCACGGGACTGGTGCCGAGCACCCGTCCGACGAGGTCGGCCGAGTCCGGGTGGTCGCGGAGGTAGGCGAGCAGCTCGCTCGAGTCGCTCTGGGCCTCGACGAGACGCCGGAAGCCCTGCAGCCCCGCGTCGGGGTCGGGGGTGTCCTGCAGCACCTGGAGGATCGCCGGCAGCACCGCCCGCACGGTCCGGGCCCGGCGACTGACCCCAACGGTCATGGACCCGATGTCGCGCAACGCGGCCGGAGCGTCGCGGAACCCGATCGCGCGCAAGCGCTCGATCGCCGCCTCCTCGCCCATCGCGGTCCGCTCGCCCGGCACGCTCACCCCGGCCGCCTGCGCCGGCACGCTGGCGTAGACCTCGAGCAGCGGCCGGTAGAAGAGCCGGGCGTGGAGACGGGAGACCTCGCGCTGGGTCCGGGCCAGCTCCGCGAGGAACGGTGCGCGGGCCGGCTCGTCGCTGAGCGCGCGGTAGCCGAGGGTGCGCGCCAACCACTCCTGCCGGGCCGGATCCTCGGGCACCGTGTGGGTCCGCCGCTCATGCGCGAGCTGGAGGCGGTGCTCGACGGTCCTCAGCCGGCGGTAGGCCTCGGCGAACGCGGCCGCGTCCTCCTCCTCGACGTAGCCGTTGGCGGCCAGGGCCCGCAAGGTCGGCAGCGTCCCGGTGAGCCGGAGCGAGCGGTCCCCGCGGCCGTGGACGAGCTGGAGCAACTGGACGGTGAACTCGATGTCGCGGATCCCGCCCGGGCCGAGCTTGAGCTGGCGGTCGCGGTGGCGGACCACCTCGGGCTTGGCCTCGATCCGCCCCTTCATGCGCCGGGTCTCCGCGATCACCTCCGGGTCGAGGTGCTCGGGCCAGACGTAGGGCTCGGCCGCGGCCAGCAGCTCGGCACCGAGGTCGCGGTCCCCGGCGACGGGCCGGGCCTTCAGCAGCGCCTGGAACTCCCAGGTCTTCGCCCAGCGTTCCCAGTAGGCCTGGAAGGACGCGACCCGACGCGACAGCGGCCCGGAACGGCCCTCGGGGCGCAGCGTCGGGTCGATGTCGTAGGCCCGCCCCATCGTCGTGGAGGCGTTCAGCAGCTCCATCAGGGTGGTGAGGACCTGGCGGGCCTCCCGGGCCGCGTCGTCGTCGGCGGCACCGTCGACCGGCTCGTGGACGAACACGACATCGACGTCGGACACGTAGTTGAGCTCGCTGCCACCGAGCTTGCCCATGCCGATCACGGCGATCCGCGCGGCCGGCTGCTGCCCCGCCACCGCGGCGTGCACCGCCCGCAGCGTGCCGCGGAGCACGCCCTCGGCCAGCCGCGCCAGCTCCGCGCCGACCTCCTCGAGCTCCGCGGCGCCGGTCAGGTCCCGGCCGGCGAGGTCCGCGGTGGCCCGTCGGCGGATCTGTGCGATGCCCGCCGCCTGCACCGCAGGGTCGTCGCTGGCCTGGACCGCGGCTGCGACCGCATCGGCGGTGGCCGCCACCTCGACGCTGTCGAGGGTGCGCAGGGCCTCGACCGCGTCGCGGTAGCGGCCGATCAGGTCACCGAGCGGCCGTGACGCACCGGCGACGGCGACGACCCGGGCGAACCAGTCGGGGGTGGCCCGGACCTGGTCGAACAGGGCCCGGTCGGTGCGTGCCAGGCTGGCGAGCGAGGTCAGGGCGTCCTCCGGTGCGGCCGCCTCCGACAGCGCATCGAGGAACGCCTGCTCGGGACCGTCGTCGACGAGGAGGTCGGCATCGGCCAGCAGCCCCAGCGCCCGGTCGGGCTCGAGCCCGGCCCGGGCGAGGCGGCCGCGCAGGACCCGGTCGTGGGTGTCCGCCATCCCGGTGCCGCTCAGAGCAGCGGGAGGTAGCGCTCGAGCTCGAACCGCGACACGTGCGCGTTGTACTGGTTCCACTCCTGGCGCTTGTTGGCCAGGAAGTGCTCGAAGAGGTGCTCTCCCAGGGTCTCGGCGACCAGCTCGGAGCGCTCCATGACCCGCAGCGCCTCGCCGAGGCTCGCCGGCAGCGGCTCGATGCCCTCCGCCGCCCGCTCCGCCTCGGTCAGCTCGAAGGCGTTGTCCTCGCTCTCCTCGGGCAGCGCGTACTCCTCCTCGATGCCCTTGAGCCCGGCGGCGAGCAGCAGCGCGAAGGCGAGGTAGGGGTTGCAGGCCGGATCGGGGGCCCGGTACTCGATGCGGCTGGAGGCACCCTTGCGCGGCTTGTGCATCGGCACCCGGATCAGGGCGCTGCGGTTGGAGTGCCCCCAGGTCGCGAAGACCGGCGCCTCCCCGGAGGGCAGCGGGCCGTGCAGCTGCGCCGCCAGTCGTTTGTAGGAGTTCACCCACTGGTTGGTGACCGCGGTGATCTCCCGGGCATGCCGCAGCAGCCCGGCGGTGAAGGACCGGGCGATGGGCGACAGCAGGTACGGGTCCGAGGGGTCATGGAAGGCGTTGCGGTCGCCCTCGAACAGCGACAGGTGCAGGTGCATCGCCGAGCCCCACTGGTCCTCCATGGGCTTCGGCATGAAGGAGGCGTAGATGCCCCGTTGCAGCGCGGTCTCCTTGACCACGAGCCGGAAGGTCATGATGTTGTCGGCCATGGTCAGCGCGTCGGCGTAGCGCAGGTCGATCTCGTGCTGGGAGGGGGCGACCTCGTGGTGGGAGAACTCGACGCTGATGCCCA
This sequence comes from Nitriliruptoraceae bacterium, assembly GCA_047921175.1. GTDB lineage: Bacteria > Actinomycetota > Nitriliruptoria > Nitriliruptorales > Nitriliruptoraceae > T1Sed10-7. Next base: position 15,039 of record JBLRWQ010000042.1, read on the forward strand.
TGCGTTCCAGCGTGTTGATGGTCTGGCGGCGGAAGTCCTGCTGGACGTCCAGCGGGGTCATGTCGAAGTAGGAGCCGTTGTCCAGCGGGGTCGGGTCGTCGGGGCCGGCGAAGAGGAAGAACTCCATCTCCGGGTGGACGTAGAAGGTGAAGCCCATCGCGGCGGCCCGCTCCAGCTGGCGCTTGAGGACCAGGCGCGGGTCGGCGGCGAAGGGCTGGCCGTCGGGGGTGAGGACGTCGCAGAACATCCGGGCGACCCCCTGGGACTCCGGCCGCCACGGCAGGGCCTGGAAGGTGGAGGCGTCCGGGACCAGGACCATGTCGGCCTCCTGGACCCGGGCGAACCCGTCGATCGCGGAGCCGTCGAAGCCCATGCCCTCGCCGAAGGCGTTCTCGAGCTCCGCCGCGGTGATCGCCACCGACTTCAGGAACCCGAGCACGTCGGTGAACCACAACCGGATGAAGCGGATATCCCGCTCCTCGACGGTGCGGAGCACGTACTCCTGCTGCTTGTCCATGAGCCTCATCCTGACCGGCTCCCGGGGTGTCGGACGGACCGAGGGAGCGCCGAGGACCGGGAGACCACGCGTGCGGCAGCGTAGTGTCCCGGCTCGCGCCGGTAGGGTCGCATCGGTCGGGCGGGCATCGAGGTGGTGCGGTGTGTGACACGGTGGTGGTCGTCGGCGAGGACCGCGTGCTGTTCGCCAAGAACTCCGACCGTGACGCGAACGAGGCCCAGCTGCTCGAGTGGCACCCGGCCACCAGCTACCCGCCCGGCACGCAGCTGCGCTGCACCCACGTGACCGTCCCGCAGGTCCCGCGCACCCACGCCGTGCTGCTGTCGCGCCCCTTCTGGATGTGGGGCGCGGAGATGGGCACGAACGAGCACGGGCTCACGATCGGCAACGAGGCGGTGTTCGCCACGGGCGGCGCGGCGGCCATGGGGCTGACGGGGATGGACCTGCTCCGCCTCGCGCTGGAGCGTGCCCGCACGGTGGACGGGGCGATCGCGGTGATCGTGGACCTGCTGGAGCGGCATGGGCAGGGTGGCCGCTGCGGCTTCGAGGACCCCTCGTTCCGCTACGACTCGAGCTTCCTGCTCGCCGACCCGTCCGGCGCCGCGGTGCTGGAGACCGCCGGCCGCGCCTGGGCGGTCGAGCGCGTGGGCCTGGAACGGCAGGTGCTGCGCGGCGAGCTCGCCGGCCTCGAGGCGGTGGCCGCGGTCCGCGCGATCCGCCAGCGCTGGGTGAGCTGGTTGGATGCTGCACCTCCCCGTGATGACCGGCCTGCCTACGTGCGGCGTTGCTGGGCGCAGCGCGACCGCTGGGCCGGCTGGCGACCGCGCCCGCTGCGCTGACACGCAGCTCGGGCCGCGGAGAGGGCACCTCCCCACGGCCCGAGCGAAGGCTCCACGTGCCCGTCAGCTCCGGGCGAGCTCCGGGTAGCCGGCGACACCGTGCTCGTGCACGTCGAGGCCCTCGATCTCCTCCTCCTCCGAGACCCGCAGCTGGCCCATGGCCTTCAGCGTGCCGAAGAGGATGGCGGAGGCGACCCCGACCCAGGCAGCCACACCGACGATGCCGATGACCTGGGCGATCAGGAGCTCCGCACCGCCGCCGAAGAACAGCCCGCCGTCGGTCGCGGCCAGCCCGACCCACAGGGTGCCGAGGATGCCGCAGGTGCCGTGGACGCTGATGGCGCCCACCGGGTCGTCGATCTTGATGCGGTCGAAGAACTGGACCGACAGCGCGACCAGCACGCCGGCGAGCAGGCCGACCAGGACCGCCATGTTGAAGCTGACCGAGTCCGCACCGGCGGTGATCCCGACCAGACCAGCCAGGATGCCGTTGGCCGTCATGGCCACGTCCCACTTCCCGTTCTTCAGTCGGGTGTAGATGCCGGCCGCGGCACCACCGCCACCGCCGGCCAGCGCGGTCGTGACGATCACGAAGCCGATCAGCTCACCGTCGAGCTCCAGCACCGACCCACCGTTGAACCCGAACCAGCCGAAGAACAGCAGCAGGGTGCCGAGCGCGCCGAGCGCGATGGAGTGGCCGGGGATGGCCCGGGCCTTGCCGGTCCTGGGGTCGAACTTGCCGATACGGGGACCGAGGAAGGCGGCACCGACGAGCGCGGCGACGCCACCGGTCATGTGCACGATCGTGGAGCCGGCGAAGTCGGCGAAGCCGAGCGCGTCGACCCAGCCGCCGCCCCAGGTCCAGGCGCCGACGATCGGGTAGATCAGCCCGGTCATCACGACCGCGACCGCGACGTAGGCCCCGAACTTCATCCGTTCCGCGACGGCACCGGAGACGATCGTGGCCGCGGTGGCGGCGAACATCGCCTGGAACGCGAAGTCGATCTCCAGGGTGTAGCCGCCCCCGGTCGTGTCGTAGGCGGGCGTGGTCAGGAAGAAGCCGTCGGTCCCGAACAGCCCGGCGACCTGTTCGCCGTACATCAGCGCCCAGCCGATGGCGTAGTAGACGAGGATCCCGAGCGAGATCGTCATCAGGTTCTTGCCGATGATGTTCGCGGTGTTCTTCGAGCGGGTGAACCCGGCCTCGAGCATCGCGAACCCGGCGTGCATGATGAAGACGAGCACCGTCGCCACCATGAGGTAGAGCACGATGGTCGCGACCGCGAGGTCCTCGACGCTGATGCCATCCTGCGCGTAGGCAGGAGCACCGAGCATGAGCACCAGCGCGGATGTGACCACCCCCAACTTCAACAGACGCTTCACCGTGTCCTCCAGGTCGACTCGTGGGATCTTCTGGCTCGCGGGGTGCTCAGACGCGACACTCGCGCACGACACCCGGCCCGGTTCCACCGGTACGGTCGGGGACGCTACGAAGCGGCGGTTTCTCTGCCGTTGATCTCGCGTTTCGACCGTGTTTCGTGTGCCGAGGAGGTCGGGCAGATGTCGCTGAGGGTCGCGCTGGCGCAGCTGGACGCACGCGTCGGGGACATCGACGGCAACGTCGCCCGCATCCTCGCCGCCTGGCACGACGCCGCCGCCCAGGGTGTGGAGCTGCTCGTGGCGACCGAGCTGACCATCACCGGCTACCCCCCGGAGGACCTGCTGCTCAAGCGCGAGTTCGTGGCGGCGAACCTGGCGGCGGTGGACCGCCTCGCCGCCGACGGGCCGTCGGGCTGTACCGCCATCGTGGGGTTCGTCGGCGCGGGCGAGGGCGACGCGACCGATGCCGACCACGGGGACGTCGCACTGGCGACGCGGGACCTGACCAACTCCGCCGCGGTGCTGCGGGACGGTCGCGTCGTCGCGACCTACGACAAGCTGCGCCTGCCGAACTACGGGGTGTTCGACGAGGCGCGCTACTTCACCCCGCGCGACACCCCCTGCGTGGTCGAGGTCGCGGGGGTGCGCGTGGGCGTGACGATCTGTGAGGACCTGTGGACCGAAGGCGGGCCCGTCCGGGCCGCGGTCGAGGCGGGTGCCGAGGTGGTCGCCAACCTCAACGCCTCGCCGTACCACCGCGGCAAGGGTGAGGACCGGCAGCGGTGGCTGCACCACCACGCCACCACCCACGGTGTGCCCGTGCTGTACACCAACGTCGTCGGCGGCCAGGACGAGGTCGTCTTCGACGGGGACTCCCTGGTGGTCGACGCGACCGGGACGGTGGCGGCCCGCGGCGCACCGTTCACGACCGACCTGGTCGTGACCGACCTCGAGGTCGGGCCCGGACCCCGACCCCGCGTCCGCAGCGCCTGGCGGCAGGTGCCGCGGCTGGATCCCGTCGGCGAGGTCTGGGCTGCCCTGAGCCGCGCGACCGCCGACTACTGCCGGTTCAACGGGTTCGAACGCGCCCTGGTCGGCCTCTCCGGTGGGATCGATTCCGCGGTGGTCGCCGCGCTGGCGGCGGACGCGCTCGGCGGCGCGGCGGTCAGCACGGTGGCGATGCCCTCGCCCTACTCCTCCGCCGGGTCGGTCGCGGACGCGGCACAGCTGGCCGAGGCGCTCGGCACCGAGCACCGGGTGCTGCCGATCGGGGCGCCGCTGGCCGCGATGGCCGACCTGCTCGACGGGCTGGTGGTCACCGGCTTCGATCGGGAGGACGGGCGCGACCCGGGGGTCGCCTACGAGAACCTGCAGTCGCGCCTGCGGGGGCTGACCCTGATGGCGTTGTCCAACGAGACCGGCGCGATCGTGCTCACCACCGGGAACAAGTCCGAGTACGCGGTCGGCTACGCGACGCTGTACGGCGACATGGCCGGCGGCTTCGCGCCCATCAAGGACATCCCGAAGCTGCTCGTCTACGACCTGGCCCGCTGGCGCAACCGCGACGACGAGGTCATCCCCGAGGCCACGATCACCAAGCCGCCCTCCGCGGAGCTGCGGCCGGGACAGCTCGACCAGGACTCGCTGCCCGACTACGAGGTGCTGGATGCGCTCGTCACCGGGTACGTCGAGCAGGACCTCGGGGTCGAGGAGCTCGTCGCCGCCGGGCACGACGAAGCGGAGGTCCGACGGGTCCTGCAGCTCATCGACCGGGCCGAGTACAAGCGTCGCCAGGCCGCACCGGGGCCGAAGATCACCGCCCGCGCCTTCGGCCGCGATCGGCGGGTCCCGATCACCAGCGGCTGGCGCGGCTGATCACCGAGCCCCCACGGCGACCTCACCGCCGGGGGCCGCGGCCCCGGCCGGCGGCGCGGGACGTCGGGCGAGGCGTCCGGGTCGCACGACCGTCGCGGCGATCGCGACCAGGCCCGCCACGAGCAGCATCGCCACCGCCGGGGAGGCCGCGTCCGCGACGGCGCCGTTGGCGGCGGCGGCCAGCGGTCGGGACCCGAGGAACGCGACGGACCACAGCGCCATGACCCGGCCGCGCAGGGCATCCGGGAGCCGGGCCTGGAGCTGGGTGCTCAGGCTGGTGAGCGCGAGCGTCATCCCGGACCCCGCGACGACGAACCCCGCGACGGCCGCACCTGCCACGGGGGCGACGCCGGCGAGCAGGATGCCGCTCGCGAGCAGGAGCAGCCCGGTGACCGCGACGCGCTCGAGACCGAAGCGCAGTCGGAGCCGCCCGAGCACGACGAAGGCCAGTCCCGCGCCGACGCCGAAGGTGGAGGCGAACACCCCGACCAGGGTCGCATCGGCACCGAAGCCGGCGGCCAGCGGCGGGGTCAGGGTGATGACGGGGTCGGCGCCGAGGCCGATCGCGGCCACCCCCACCAGCAGCAGCATGATGCCGCGGTCCTGGCGGAGGTAGCGCAGACCCGCCCGGACCCGACGATCGCCGTCCCCCGCCCCCTCGGCGCGACCGCGGATGCGCAGCCGGACCAGGAGCAGGGCGAAGGCCAGGTTGGTGCTGCCGGCCAGGGCGAACGCCACCGCGGGGCCGAGACGGGTGGCGACCAGGGCGCCGATCGCCGGACCGGCGGCACGGGCGATGGTGAAGGGGATCGAGTTGACCGCGATCGCGGTCGCGAGCTCGCTCGGTCGCACGAGCGACGGCACCAGCGCGTTCATCGCCGGGCCCCCCACCACGAACCCCACGCCGACGACCAACGCTGCTGCCAGCACCGGCCAGGCACCGGGCAGGCCGTCCACCCCGACGGCCGCGATCCAGCCGGCCAGGGCGAGCGAGCCGCCCGCGGCGATCAGCCGGCCGACCACCAGCTGCCGTCGCCGGTCGCCGCGGTCGGCCAGCGCACCGCTGAGCGGCGCGAACAGCAGCTGGGGACCGAACTGCGCCACGCTGACCAGGCCCACCACCAGCGCGGACCGGGACAGCTCCCAGGCCAGGATCGCCGCGACGATGTTGTGCACCCAGATACCGGCGGTGGAGAGCGCCTTGCCGGCGAAGAACGGCCCGAAGACCGGATCGCGCAGCAGCTGCCAGCCGGTACGCGGGGCCGGCTCGGTGCGCCCGGCCGGTTCGGTACGTGCCGGCGGGGACGGGGTGCGGTCGGGAGGCATACGGACGGCGTACCACGCGGAGCGACGGCGTGGGTCAGTCGACCCCGCCCATCGGGGCGGGCGGCTCGAGGTCGGCCGGGTCGAGCGGGCCGTCGGGGAGCGCATCGAGATCCGGCACCTGGCGGACGTCGTAGGCCCCGCTGACCCGCAGCACGCGCAGCGTCCGGCGCAGGCTGCGGCCGTCCGCGCAACGCACCCCGATGGCCACCCCTCCGGGGACCAGCGGCGAGAAGGTCCGCTCCCAGGAGCTGACCATGGTCGGCGCGATGAGCAACCCGGCGAGCGCACCGACCGCCAGCCCGAAGAAGCCCCCACCCGCGGCACCGGCGAGGAGGATCCGCACGGACCAGCCCGCGGTCACGACCAGCAGCACCGCCCCGAAGGCCGCTCCCGGCAGGAGGCCGACGAGCATCCCTCGGAGCACGAGGCCCCCGAGCGCGAGGCTGGCACCGCGGTCGGTCTGCCGGTCGCCGTAGCGTCCGGCCGTCACCACCTCGACGCGACCGAGCAGCAGGATGTCGCCCCCGTCCACGCCGGCCCGCGACAGGCGCGTGATGGTGGCCCGGGCGGTCCGACCGTCGTGGTGGAACGCCACCAGGTCGGGGTGGCCACCCCCCTGCTCCACCTCGACGCCTCCTGACGATCGCCTGCAGCCGACCGGCCCGCACGGCGGGCACGACCGATGACGCATCCTCACTCCGGACCCGGCACACTGTACGGACCGCCACCGGATGATCCGCTGGACCCGCATGGGCCGGCAGGAAGGTCCCCGAGGTGTCCGTGCACGCGTCCCCTGGCCCGCCGCCCTCCGGCCGGCCCGTCACGATCCACGACCTCGCCGCGGCCAAGTCGCGGGGGGAACGGTTCGTGATGGTGACCGCCTACGACGCCTCCAGCGCGGCGCTGCTGGACGAGGTCGGGGTCCCCGTGCTGCTGGTCGGCGACAGCCTCGGCATGGTCGTCCTCGGCTACGACTCGACCCTCCCGGTCACCCTCGAGGAGATGCTGCACCACACGCGGGCGGTCGCCCGGGGTGCCACACGGGCGCTGGTGGTCGGCGACCTGCCCTTCGGGTCGTACCAGGACGGGGCCTCACAGGCGCTCGCGTCCGCGGTCCGGATGCTGAAGGAGGGCGGTGCGCACGCGGTCAAGCTCGAGGGCGGCGGCCCGATGGTGGCGGTCACCGAGCGCCTCGTGCAGGCCGGCATCCCGGTCATGGGCCACCTCGGGCTGACCCCGCAGTCGGTGCATGCCTTCGGTGGCTACCGCGTCCAGGGACGTGACGACGCCACGGCGGCCAGGATCCTGGAGGACGCACGCCGGCTGGAGGCTGCGGGGGCGTTCGCGCTCGTGCTGGAAGCCGTACCGGAGGCGATCGGCACCACCGTGACCGAGACGGTCGGGATCCCCACCATCGGGATCGGCGCCGGGCCGGGGACCGACGCGCAGGTGCTGGTCTGGCACGACCTGCTCGGCCTCACCACGGGCCGCCTGCCGCGGTTCGTCAAGGCCTACGCCGACCTCCGTGCGGAGATCGGCACGGCCATCACCACCTTCCAGAGCGAGGTGGCCGAGGGCGAGTACCCCGGCCCCGAGCACACCTACTGAGCCGCACCGGCCCCGCGGAGCAGCGCCGCGACCACCTCGATGGCGTTCGGGGTGCGCTCCCCCCACCACCACAGCGCCTTGCCGTCCACCGGCGCGCCCCGCAGTCCGCGGGCACCGAGGTACGCCTGATCGGCCGGCCCGAACGCGTACGGCTCGTCGGGCAGGAGCACCACGTCCGGTGCCGCGCCCGTGAGCCAGGAGAACGGCCGGCGTGGGTACCGGGACTCCGGCTCGTCCGGGACGAGCCGACCGCCGGCTGCGGCGACGATCGCCGCGCCGTAGGTGTCCCGCCCCAGCATCCACCAGCCCTCCTCGTCCGACGGCTCGTCGGCAGCGTCACGCCACACCACGCAGGCGACGCGCGGGGCCGCCGTCCGCGGCACCCGCGGACGCGCCTCGAGCCGTGCCACGAGCGTGCGGGCGCGGTCGACGACCCCCAGCACCCGAGCGAGCCGTGTGAGGCTGCCCGGGAGGTCCTCGAGGCTCCGGACGCGGGTGACGTACACCGGCAGCCCCGCCGCCCGCAGCCGACGCACGTCGAGCTCACGGTTCTCCTCCTCGCTGGCGAGCACGAGGTCGGGCGCGAGCGCGCGGATCGCGGCGAGGTCCGGGTTCTTCGTCCCGCGCACGCGCCGGGCACCGGCGAAGGCACCGGTCGGCTCCACGCAGTGCTCGGTGACGGCGACGACCCGGTCGGCGAACCCCCAGTCCGCCAGCAGCTCGGACAGGTTCGGGACCAGGCTCGCGATGCGGCGCGGCGGCGTGGCGAGCGGCACGAGGTCACCCAGGTCGTCGACCGGCGGCCCCGGCACCGCTAGCCGAGCTCCCGGGACGGCAGGTGGCTGCCCTCGGCCTCGCGCGCAAGGACGTACAGGTAGTCGGCGCACCGGTTGAGGTAGCGCACCGGGGCGTCGTCGGGCAGCATGCCCTCGCGGTCCATGGCCACGGTGTAGCGCTCGGCACGCCGGCAGATCGTGCGGGCGAGATCGAGGGCGGCCGCCGCGCGGGTCCCGCCGGGGACCACGAAGTGCTGTGGGAGGGGGTGGCGCGCCACGCAGGCGTCGATGCGGACGTCCAGCGCGTCGACCATGGACGTGTCGACCCGGCTGATGCCGACCTCGAGCCGGTCCCAGTGATCGGCACGGGTCGCGAGCTGCGCCCCGACGACGAACAGCTCGCGCTGCACCTCGAGGACGAGGTCGTGGAGCGGGCCCTCGAGCTCCGCGCGGGCCAGGCCGAGCGCGCTGCAGGTCTCGTCGACCGTGCCGTAGGCGGTGGTCCGCACGTCGTGCTTGTCGACCCGCCCGCCGTACAGCAGCCCCGTGGTCCCGTCGTCCCCCGTCTTGGTGTAGACCTTCACGGCCGCCCTCCCGATCGCCTCCGGTCGCACTGGAGGCGGGAGCGTACCCCGGTGCATCGTCGCACCGACCGGCGGGGCGCTACCGTGCCGCCTCGTCCCCACGACGCCAGACCCGTGCCGGAGCGACCGTGAGCGACCCGCGTCCACCGCACCAGGACTTCCGCGTCCTCACCCGTCGACGTGGCGGCTACGACGGAGCCTCGATGGTGGACGTGCAGCTCCAGGTGGCCGCGACCGGCAACCTCGTGTGGGCCCAGACCTTCTCCGACGAGGAGCAGGCGGCCGCCTTCCAGCGCGAGCTCGAGGACGACCTGACCTCGCTGGACGGGGTCGGCTTCCGCCGCAAGTACGGCGTCCCCGCCAGCACGTGAGGCCGTCCCCGCTCCCGCCGGCACCACCGGGGCGGGTGCTGACGCTCGACGTCGCGGACGTTCCCCGGGACACCGACGGTCGGGTCGACCTCGATGGCTGCGCCGCCGCGCTGCACCCCGTGGACCTGCTGGAGTCCGGCGCCGGTGACGGCACGTCCTACCTGGTCCCCCACGGCGCGTGGCGGCTCGTGGACGACGGGCGGCGTACCCGGCTCGCGGCCCCGGATCGGGCGGCCATCGACCTCGGGCCCGACCCGTTCAGCGCCGTGGACCGGGTGGCCGACGCGCTGGGCGCGACCCCCGAGGCGCCGGTGGATCCCGCGCTGCCCGCGCTCACGGGCGGGCTCGTCGGGCTCCTGTCCTACGACCTGGCACGCCGCGTCGAACGGCTCGGCACCACGGCGATGGCCGATCGGCGCGGCCCGGCGCTGTCCCTGCGGGTGGTGGAGGTCGTGGTGGCGGTCCCGCCGGCCCGGGACCGGGCGCTGCTGGTCGCCCGGCCGCTGCCGGCCGGGCTCGCGGGCGGCGACGGCGAGGCGCGCTCCCGCGCCCAGCTGGCCTCGGTGCACGAGCGGCTGGCAGCGGCGGCGACGCGCCCCCGCCGGCCGCAGCCTCCCCTGCCGGTGGACCCGCAGCCGGCGTGGACCTCGCTGCCGCGTCCCGAGCACCTGGCCGCGATCGACCGCGTCCTGACCCACATCGGTCGGGGCGACGTGTTCCAGGTCAACCTCGCCCAGCGGCTCAGCGCCCACTGGTCGGGCGATGTCCACGCGCTGTACCGGGCGCTCCGCGCGGCGTCGCCGGCGGCCTTCGGCGCCACGCTGCCGGACACCGGGGTGGCCTCGATCTCCCCGGAGACCTTCCTGGCCGTCGACGCCCGGCAGGTCACCACGAGACCGGTGAAGGGCACCCGGCCGCGTGCGGCCGACGCGGCGCTCGACGCGGCGCTGGCCGACGATCTGGCGACCGCGGTCAAGGACCGCGCGGAGAACGTGATGGTGGTGGACATGGAGCGCAACGATCTCGGTCGGGTCTGCGTGCCCGGGACCGTCACGGTGCCCGAGCTCACCCGCGTCGAGGCACACCCGACCGTCTGGCACCTGGTGTCGACGGTGACCGGTCACCTGCGACCCGGGGTCGGCTACGGCGAGCTGCTGCGGGCGAGCTTCCCGTGCGGGTCGATCACCGGGGCCCCGAAGGTGGCGGCGATGCGCCTGATCGAGCAGCTCGAACCGGTCCGCCGTGGGCCCTACTGCGGCGCCATCGGGTTCCTGTCCCCCGGTCGGGCGCGCCTGTCGGTGGCGATCCGGACCGCGGTGCTGGGCCCCGACGGCATCGTCGACCACGGCGCGGGGGGCGGGATCGTCGCGGACTCCGACCCGGACGCGGAGCACGCCGAGACCCTCGACAAGGCCGCCGCGTTCCTGACCGCGGTGCGCGCGACCCGGGTCGTCGCCACCCCCCCGCGTCCACGGGCCGGCTCCCACCGCCCGGCGGTGCGACGATGACCGAGCCCATGGTCTGGGTCGACGGCCGGCTGGCCCCCGCCTCCACCGCGCGCATCAGCGCGCTCGACCGGGGGTTCCGGTCCGGCGAGGGGGTGTTCACGACGCTGCGGGCGGACGCGGGCCGGGTCTTCCGGCTCCGGGCCCACCTGGACCGCCTGCTCCGGGACGCCGCCACGTTGGAGCTCCACCTCGACGCCGAACGCCTCACCGGTGCGGTGGCCGCCACCGTGGCCGCGAACCACCACCTCGGTCCCAGCCTCGCGGTCCGCATCACCTGCTCGGCCGGCCCGGTCGACCTCGCCGCGGCCTTCCCCGCCACGGGACCGCGGGCGCCGACGGTGGTGGTGACCGCACAGGCGGTGGGTCCCGGCCGCGGGGCCGCACGCGGCCATCCCGTGCCGTGGCACCGGCAGCTCGCCCAGCTGAAGAGCACGTCCTACCTGCCCGCGACCCTGGCGCAGCAGCACGCACGCGCCCAGGGCGCAACGGATGCGCTGCTGTGCGACGACGGCCACGTGCTCGAGGCGGCCAGCGCGAACCTGTTCGTCCTCCACCGTGGCACGGTCCACACGGCACCGGTGGAGGCCGGGGTCCTCCCCGGCGTGACCCGCAGCGCCGTGCTGGAGGTGCTGGCCGACCTCGGGCTCCCCGCCGTCCAGCGCGCCTGCACGTTGGCGGAGCTGCGCGCGGCGGACGAGGCGTGGCTGACCTCGGCCGTGCGCGGGATCCGTGCGCTGACCCACGTCGAGGACGCAGCGATCGGCAGCGGCGAGGAGGGGGCCGTGACCGACCGGGTGCGTGCCGGCTACCGCGCGCTGCTCGAGCGCGAGCAGGCGCCGTTGCCCGACGTCAGGTCGTGACCCGCGACAGCCGGATCCCCGCGTGGGTCCGGTAGCGCTTGTTGACGCCGATGAGCACCGGGGTCAGCGACTCGAGCACGACCGACAGGCGCAGCGGCCCCACGACCAGGGCCCTCGTCCCCTCGATCCGGTCCACCAGGTCCACCACGGTCTGAACGGCGTCCGGGTCGTCCCCCGCGACCAGCACATCCTCGTCCAGCGGGGTGCCGAGGTCGTTCAGCACGGGTGCCGCCACGGTGTTCAGGGCCGACACCACCCGGGCGTGCGGGAAGCGGCCCGCGACGTGCTCGGCGACCGAGCCCTCCGGCACGGATACCGGATACGGACCCCGTCGGTCGAAGCCCAGGGGGTTGACCATGGAGACGATGATGGCCTCGGACGCGGTGACGGCGATGGCATCGAGGTTGTCGTCCAGCCCGTCGAAGGGGACGCTCAGCACCACGACCGGCTCGGCGCCGGCGCGTTCGTTGTCGGTCCCGCTGAGCGGGGCGGCCGCAGCACCGAGGACGCCGGCCAGCTCCGCGGCCGCGGCAGCACCTCGTTGCGCGTCCCGCGAGCCGAGCACCGGGGGCGTGGCTACCAGGTCCCCGATGCCGGGCTCTACTCGACGGTCGGGGACCTGGCCCGTCTGGCCATGGCCATGACCGGCGCTCTGGGGGCCGTGCCGGTGGG
>JBLRWQ010000043.1:0-26339 GCA_047921175.1 Nitriliruptoraceae bacterium
CCAACACCTGACGCGGAGGGCGACGCGCAGCCCAGGCGTGCAGGCCGGCACCATCGAGCACCACGGTCACGCTCACGGCAGGCGCACGCCGGCGCGTTCGGCCATCTCCGCGATCTCGTCCTCCGAGGGGCGGTCCTCGGGATGCGCGTCGTAGATGGCGTCGAGTCGCATGCCCACGATCACCGCCTGGAGCGCCTCCTCGAGCGCATGCGTCGTCGCCTCCGACACGCTGTCGATGAGACCGCGGTCAGCCAACCGACGGAACGCTTCCGCCAGCGGGACCGGAACGGTCACCGACACCGGCTTCGTCGTCGCACCTCGACGGGCAGCGGACAGCGCCTCGGACAACTCGTCGATCAGTTCCGCGTCCATCGCCACCCTCCCAGCGCCGACCTGTCATCGTATGGGCTATACGATGCCAGGAGACGAGCAGCCACCGCCGATCATCCACAGGGGATGCGGAACCGACGGACGCTTCCACGACAGCACCCGAAACGGCGACCGAACCTCCCGGACAGCCACCTGCGGTGGCGACTGCGGGTGTTACGCGGAGCTGATCAGGTGGTCTCGGTTCTCGATCTGGGAGACCTGCGAGGGCGTGACGCCGAGGAGCTGCGCGACATCGCGGACCGTCAGCCCGGCTGCTCGGAGTTCGGCGACCGCGGCAGGGGTCTGACGGTGCACCCGGTCGCTGAGCTCCGCCACTTCACGGCGAAGCGCGAGGACATCGTGCGCCACGAGTGACCACCAGCCGCCCTCACGGGTGGCGGTGACCTGAGAGGCGGTCATGCCCACCACTCCTCTCCGAGCCTGGCTGCCGTCTGGCGCAGGATCGACCTGACCGTGCCCTGAAGCGATCTCGCGGTGGTTCGGGATCGGGATGCGCAGACCGTCGAGCGAGAAGACCTCGTGACCGCCGGTGTTGCGTACCGACGTGCACCCGAGCCCCGCGGCGCTTGCAGCGTCACGAGGCTGTCGGATGAGGTCGCGTCGCCTCATGAGCGCAGGTGTCGATGCTGCACAGCGTCAAGTTCAGGCGATGCACGTACCTGTGCACAACCGCCCTGCCCTCCCGGCGCCGCAGCGTGACTGCTTCCCGAGGCGATCCCACGGAGGGCGGCGGCACGACCTGGTCAGCCGACCCGCCGCGGCGGGCCGACCCGGACCTCGACGTCGCCGCCGGCCAGCACGTGGTCCGGCGGCCGGTCGCCGACCCGGTAGCCCGCGGCCGCGACCAGCTGGTCGTCGAGGTGGAGCACCCGGGCCGCGCGCAGCGGCCACGGCCCGTGGTCGACCCGGGCGCGCAGGAGGTGCCCGCGCGGGGTCGCGGCGTACAGGGACCACCGGGCTGACAGGAAGTCGTCCAGCGGGGTGCGCTGATCGTCGGCGAGCCGGGCCCCGAGCTCCACGATCACGTGGCTGCGGACCCCGCGAGGTGCAGGCCAGCGACGCTCCGCGCGGTAGGCGAGCCGGTCCCCGCGCTGCCCGAGCCACATGCGGGACGCCGCGTAGGGCAGCTGGTAGCCGAGCCGGGCCAGCAGCGTCGGTGCCCAGCGGGTGATGTCGAGGGAGTGGAAGTACACCCCGCGACCGCCGTCGGGTCCGACCACGTAGGTCCGGACGTTGGTCTCCGGGAAGGTCCCCTGCGGGAGCGGGAGCCGCGCCGGCCGGAGGCCGATCCCGGCCATGCGGAACGGGACCAGCCCGACGTAGGCCCGGCCCTCGTGGACGTCCGGCTCGAGCCCGGCGGGCAGTAGCCCGGCCACCTCATCGGGCGCAAGCGCCCAGTGCAGGTAGGTCAGCGCCTCCCAGCGCATCGTCAGCAGCGGCCGCTCGACCGACTGGGTCGGCGTCGGCTGGATCGGTTCGGTCGGGGCGCGCATACCCGGGCTTCGGAGCCGCGCACCATCCCGGCCGTCAGCGTCCGTGCAGGGGCAGGCCCGCGGCGGCCAGGTAGGCCTCGCCCAGCGCCTCGGCCACCGACGGGTGGGCGTGCGTCAGGGTGGCAAGCTCCGCCGGTACCGCGCCCCAGGTGGTGACCGGGGTGGCCGCGGCGATCAGCTCGGTCGCCTGCGGGCCGACCACGTGCACGCCGAGGATGCTGCCGGCCTCGCCCGGTGCGCCGACGGGTACCGGTCCGGTCAGGCGCACGAGCTTCACGAGCCCGTCCTGTCCGGCGATGATGGCCTTGGCGTTGCCGGCCAGGCTGGTCGTGGTGATCTCGACGTGCTCGTCGCCGTAGCGGGCACGCGCCTCGGCCTCGGTCAGCCCGACCGAGGCGACCTCCGGGTGGCTGTAGGTCACCCGCGGGGTCTGGACGTGGTCCACCGGCGGCACGTCGAGGCCGGCGATGCGGTCGGCGACGACCTTGCCCTCGGCGAAGGCGGCATGGGCCAGCGCCAGGGTCGGCCGGACGTCCCCGACGGCCCACAGGCCGGGTACCGCCGTCGCACCCCAGGCGTCGGTGACGACCGCCCCGCGCTCGTCCAGGATCCCGAGCTCCGCCGCGCCGGTGTCCTCGGTCCGGGGCCGGCGGCCCACGGCCACGAGCACCCGGTCGGCGGTCAGCCGCCGGGCCGTCCCGTCGACCTCCACCTCGACGTGCGCGACCCCGTCCGTCACCGCGACGCCCCGGACCCGTGCGGTTGTCAGCACCTCGATGCCGCGGCGGCGGTAGGCCCGCTCCAGCGCAGACGAGCTGTCGGCGTCCTCCAGCGGCAGCAGCCGGTCCAGCGCCTCCACGACCGTCACCTGGGTACCGAAGGGCGCCCACATGGAGGCGAACTCGACCCCGATCGCCCCGCCGCCGATGATCACCGCCCGCTCGGGCGCCGCGGTGAACCACAGGGCCTGGTCGCTGGTCTGCACCACCTCGCCGTCGACCGCGACCCCCGGCACCTCGGCCGGGACGGAGCCGGTCGCCAACACCACGTTCCCGGCCTCCAGCACCGAGGTGGTCCCGTCCGGCGCGGTCACCTCGACCGCGACGCCGTCGCCGTCCGGCACCAGCCGGCCGCGGCCGTGGATGCGGGTGGTGCGGAGCGCGGCGAGCTGGTCGAGGCCCTTCGTGAGCCGGGTCACCACCCCGTCGCGGAAGGCGGCCAGGCCCGCACCGTCGAGCCCGCCGACCGCGACCTCGAGCCCCAGCACCTCGGCGCGGGCGAGCTCGTCGCGGACCCCCGCCACGTGCAGGATCGCCTTCGACGGGACGCAGCCGCGCTGCAGGCAGGTCCCGCCGAGCAGGTCCTCCTCCACCAGGGCCACGTCCAGGCCACGCACCCCGGCCCGGAAGGCGGTGGCGTAGCCGCCGGGGCCGCCCCCGACGACCACCACGTCGTTGCGGGCGCTCACTGGTGCAGCAGCAGCCGGCCGGGCTGCTCGCAGAGCGTCGCGACCTCGGTCACGAACCGGCCCGCCTCGCCGCCGTCGCAGATGCGGTGGTCGAAGGCGAGCGTGAACCGTCCGACCCGCCGGATCGCGAGCTCCGGCCGGCCGTCCGTGTCGTGGACGACCCATGGCCGCTCCCGGATCGCACCCACCCCCAGGATCGCGGCCTCCGGATGGTTGATGATCGGGTCGCCGTCGTCGTTGCCGAAGGCGCCGTAGTTGTTGACCGTGAAGGTGCCGCCGGTCAGCTCGGCCGGGGTGAGCGTCCCGTCGCGGGCGGCGTCGGCCAGCCGTTCGAGCTCCCGGGCCAGCTCCAGGGTGGAGCGGGCGTGGGCGTCGGTGATGACCGGCACGACCAGCCCGCGGTCGGTGTCGGCGGCAACGCCGAGGTGGATCGGCTCGAGCAGCTCGATGCGGCCGCCGTCGGCCTCCCGGTGGATGCGGGCGTTGAGGGTCGGGAAGCGCCGCAGCGCCACGACCACGGCCCGGCAGATGAGCGCGAAGGGGGTGATGCGCACGTCGTGCCCCTCGTCGTTGGCCTGCCCGGTGAGCACGTCCCGCAGCTCCCACAGCGCGGTGAGGTCCGCGTCACGGGAACAGGTTGCCGACGGGATCTCGCGCCGGGAGGTCTCCATCTTCTCCACGATGCGCCGCCGGATGCCCCGGATCTGCTCGACCTCGCCGGGGCGTCGGCCGCGGAACCCGACCACAGCGGGTGGGGCGGGTGCGGTCGACGCGGCGGTGGCCGCGGCTGGCGCGTCGGGCAGCGGGCCGGCCGCGGGCGCGGACGACCCGGCAGGCTCGCCGTGGCCGGTCGCCGTGGCCGCTGCGGCCTCCACCTCGGCCCGGGTGATGCTGCCGTCGGGGCCGGCGCCCGGCGCCAGCGCGGCCAGGTCGACGCCCAGGTCCGTGGCGAGCTTGCGCACGGGCGGCTTGGCCAGCACGGGCGCCGGTGCGGCCTCGGGCGTCCCCTCGGGAGCGGCACCCTCGGCAGCCGCACCCTCCGATGCCGCACCGTCAACCGGGCCCCGCCGACGCCGACGCCGGCCGCCCGCCGCCTGGCCGTAGCCCACCAGCGGCTGCGGCTCCTCGTCGGCATCCAGCCCGGTGGAGCGCGGTACGGGGTCCGTCGCCGGTCCGGGGTCGACGTCGGCCGCGTCGTCCCCACCGCCCGGTGCGGCAGCCACCTCGGTGTCGGCGCCGACCGCGACGTCGATGCGGACCAGGACCGCACCGACCGGCACGACGTCGCCGACGTCCCCGATGCGCTCGACCACACGGCCCGCGAAGGGCGAGGGGACGTCCACCACGGCCTTGGCGGTCTCCACCTCGGCGATGGGGTCGTTGAGGCCGACGTGGTCGCCGACCTCGACGTGCCAGGAGACGAGCTCGCCGTCCTCCAGCCCCTCCCCCAGGTCGGGGAGCGTGAAGTCCCGGATGTCGGCCACGGCGACCTCCTCGGGTCGGTCAGTAGGCGAGCGAGCGCTCCACCAGGTCCAGGATGCGGTCCACGTCGGGCAGCCAGTAGGACTCGAGCTTCGCCGGCGGGTACGGGGTGTCGAACCCGGTGGCGCGCAGCACCGGGGCCTCGAGGTGGTAGAAGGCCGCCTCCTGGATGCGGGCAGCCACCTCGGCCCCGACGCCGAGGGTGCGCGGGGCCTCGTGCACCACGACCGCCCGGCCGGTCCGTCGGACGGAGGCCACGATCGCAGCGGTGTCGAGCGGGGACAGCGAGCGCAGATCCAGCACCTCCAGCGACCAGCCCTCCTCCTCGGCGGCCTCGGCGGCGTCCAGGGCGGTCCGCACCATCGGCCCGTAGCAGACCAGGGTCACGTCGCTGCCCGGCCTGCGGACCACGGCCTCGTGCGACGGGGGTGCGGCGACCGGCAGGTCCACCTCGGCCTTCATCCAGTAGCGGCGCTTGGGCTCCAGCACGATGACCGGGTCGTCGCTGGCGATCGCCTCCCGGGTCATCGCGTAGCCGTCCTCGGGGGTGCCCGGCGTGATGACCGTCAGCCCGGCGGTGTGGACCCAGTAGCTCTCCGGGGACTCGGAGTGGTGCTCGACCGCGCCGATGCCGCCGCCGTAGGGGATCCGCACGGTGACCGGCAGGCGCAGGGTGCCGCGGGACCGGTTGCGCAGCTTCGCGAGGTGGCTGACGAGCTGCTCGAAGGCCGGGTAGCTGAACCCGTCGAACTGCATCTCCGCGACCGGCCGGTAGCCGT
Organism: Nitriliruptoraceae bacterium; assembly: GCA_047921175.1. Lineage (GTDB taxonomy): Bacteria > Actinomycetota > Nitriliruptoria > Nitriliruptorales > Nitriliruptoraceae > T1Sed10-7. The sequence goes on from JBLRWQ010000043.1 coordinate 5,613, forward strand.
ACATGGCCAGCCCGATGGCGGTCCCGATGATGCCGGACTCAGCCAGCGGGGTGTCGAAGCAGCGGTCCTCCCCGAAGCGGGCCTGGAGCCCGTCGGTGACCCGGAACACCCCGCCGAGCCGCCCGACGTCCTCGCCGAGCACGAGGACCCGGTCGTCGGCCTCCATCGCGTCGGCCAGGGCGCGGTTGATGGCCTGGGCCAGGGTGACGGTCATGCCGCACCCCCCTCGTCGTCGCCGGCCCGCTCCAGCTCGGCCCGCAGCTCCTCGCGCTGCGTGGCGAGATCGGCCCGTGCCGCGATCGTCACGTGGTCGAACAGCTCCAGCGGGTCGCCGTGGGGCGCGTCGTAGATGGCCGCGCGGATCGAGGTGGCGAGCTCGGCCGCCTCCTCCTCGAAGCGCCGTTCGGTGGCGTCGTCGAGCAGGTCGCGGCTGCGCAGGTGGTTGCGCATCCGCGCGATCGGGTCGGTGCGGGCCGCCTCCTCGAGCTCCTCCTTCGACCGGTAGCGCGAGGGATCGTCGGAGGTGGTGTGGGCCTCCATGCGGTAGGTCAGGGCCTCGATCAGGGCCGGCCCGTGCCCGTCACGGGCCCGCTCCACCGCCCGGCGGGTGACCGCGTAGGTCGCGAGCGGGTCGTTGCCGTCGCAGCGGTAGCCCGGCAGGCCGTAGCCGACCGCCTTGTGCGCCAGCGTCGGCGCGGCGGTCTGCTTCGCGAGCGGCACCGAGATGGCGTACTGGTTGTTCTGGACGAAGAAGACCACCGGGGCCTGCATGACCCCGGCGAAGGTCATGGCCTCGTGGGGGTCCCCCTCGGAGGTCCCCCCGTCGCCGAAGTAGACCAGCGTCACCAGCGGGTTGCCGTCGAAGCGGGCACCCATCGCGAAGCCGGTGGCGTGCAGCGCCTGGGTCCCGATCGGGATCGTCAGCAGCGCGAAGCGGTGCGCGTACGGATCGTGATCGCTGAGCCAGGTCCCGCGGAACAGGTGCAGCAGGTCGGCCGGATCGACGTCGCGGACGATGGCCGCGCCCATCTCGCGGTAGGACGGGAAGATCCAGTCCTGTTCCTCGAGCGCCCACGCCGAGGCGACCTGCGCGGCCTCCTGCCCGAGGCAGGAGGCGTAGACGCCCAGCTGCCCCTGGCGCTGCAGGTTGATGGCCTCGCGGTCCGCCCGGCGGGTCAGCACCATCGCGCGGTGCATCGCCACGAGCTCCTCGTCGGCGAGCCCGATCGGATGGTCCGGGTCCGGGTGGTAGGTCCCGTCCGGGGCGAGCAGCCGGACCGGCTCGTCCGGTGGCAGCAGGGTGGCCGGGTCCAGGGTCGGGTCCGCTCCCAACGGGGCCTCCTCGACGTCGGCGACGCGGCCGTCCCCCTCCCGGGTCCGGACCGCCTCTTGTCCGTGCGACCCTAGACCTCGGCTCGCGCCGGTGCGTCACAACCGGGTGGTGCAGCGACGGTCCAGGGCTAGAGTGCGGGGCAGGCGAGCCAGGAGAGGGAGCGTATGAAGATCGTCGCTGGGTTCTTGCGGTCACCGGAGGGGCGGTCAGCCCTGTCACGCGCGCTGGAGGAGACCCAGCTGCGCGATGGTGAGCTCCTGGTCGTGCACTCGATGCGCGGCGGGGAACGCGACGAGCTCGAGCAGGTCATGAGCTACCGCGAGGAGTTCGAGGCGCTGGAGACGCGGCTCCGAGACTCCGGCGTGCGCTACCGGCTGATCGAGTACGCGCGTGGCAACGCGCCGTCGGAGGATCTGCTGCAGGCCTCGAAGGACGAGAACGCCGACATGATCGTGATCGGCATCCGGCGTCGCTCGCCCGTGGGGAAGCTCATCCTCGGCTCGAACGCCCAGGACATCCTGCTGCATGCCGACTGCGCCGTCCTCGCGGTCAAGGCCTCGCGCGACGACGCGTAGTCGTCGACCGACGAACGACGCCCCCGACCGCGTGGCCGGGGGCGTCCGTGCTGCCGGGGGGTCACACGCGTCCGCGCCGACCGGTGACGATGCTGGCGATGACCAGCACCACACCCAGGGCGAGACCGAGCACCACCAGGTCCAGGACGAAGCCGAGCCCGCCGACGAGCAGGGCGAGCAGCAACAGGATGATCGCGAGGGTCATGGGAAGGTCCTCTCTCTCCGCTGAGTAGGGACCGAGCACCCTACGGAGCGGTCAGCCCTCCGAGGCGGCCGGCCCCCTGTCCACAGGGGCAACCGGGCCGCCCATCGCGTGCACCCCCCCGTCCACATGGACGAGCTCCCCGGTCACGCCCGGCATCCAGTCGGACAGCAGGGCACAGACCGTCCGGCCGACCGGGTCCGGGTCACGGGTGTCCCACCCGAGCGGCGCCCGTTCGGTCCACAGGTGCTCGAACGCGGTGATCGTGCCGATCGAGCGGGCCGCCATGGTGTGCAGCGGCCCGGCGGCGACCAGGTTGACGCGGATCCCGAGAGGCCCGAGATCCCGGGCGAGGTAGCGGTTGGCGGACTCGAGCCCGGCCTTGGCGACCCCCATCCAGTCGTAGCCGGGCCAGGCGACCTGGGCATCGAAGTCGAGCCCGACCACCGCCCCGGGCCCGACCGCGAGCAGGTCCTTGAAGCCGGCGGCCAGCGCCGCGTAGGAGTACGTCGAGACGTGGAGCGCGGTGCTGACGTCCTCCCAGGGAGCGGTCAGGAAGCCACCGTCCAGGCAGGAGCCCGGGGCGAAGCCGATCGCGTGCAGCAGCCCGTCGAGGCGGCCCCACCGTTCCTGCAGCTCGGCGGCGACGGCCGCGATGTGCTCGGGCTGGGTGACGTCGAGCTCGAGGACGTCCGGCACGGGGTCCAGGCGGTTGGCGGCCCGCTCGGTCAGCCGCCGGCCGCGACCGAACCCGGTCAGGAGCACCTCGGCGCCCTGTTCCTGGGCGTTGCGGGCCGCGGCGAACGCGATGGAACGGGGGTCCAGCACCCCGGTGATGAGCAGCTTCTTGCCCTCGAGCAGCACGGTGGCCTCCTCAGGTCAGGTCGGGGTCGTCGGGACGATGGGGGACGGCACCGCGCCGGGACGGGCGTCGCTCGTCCCGACCACCACGGCCATCGCGACGCCGCCGTCGTGGGACAGCGAGCAGGCCAGCGCGGCCGGGCGGCCGTGCAGGAACAGCTGCGGGGCGCCGTCGTCGGCGCAGCGGACCTCCACGGCGTGGAACGGGAGCCGGAGATCGCGCAGCGCCTTGCGGGTCGCCTCCTTGGCCGCGAAGCGGGCTGCGAGCCGGGCCTGCGCCACCTCGCTGTCGGGGGCGACGCCGTCGCGGTGGACGTCGGCGAGCTCGTGCGCCGTGAAGACCCGCTGGCGCAGACCGGGCCGGCGCTCGATCGCGCGGGCGAGGCGGGCGATGTCGACCACGTCGCAGCCGGTGACCAACGTCATGCGCCGGCCTCCCCGCCGCCCACCGGGGCGAAGGTGTCGACCATCGGGGAGCGGGACAGCACGGAGAGGCGCTCCTGCAGCTCGAGGTTGAAGGTCCGTCGGGCCTTCGGGGCGTCCGCAGGCGGGGCGAAGGGAGGGCCGAACCGGACCGTCACGCGCGCACCCGTCAGCCGTGGCCGCCGCCCGACCGGCCAGGCGCGCTCGATGCCCTCGAGTCCCGCCGGCACGACCGGCACCTGGAGCTCGGCGGCCACCCGGGCCACCCCGCTGCGCAGCCGGTGGACGGTCCCGTCGCGGCTGCGCGAGCCCTCCGGGTAGACCACCACCGCGTGGCCGTCACCGAGCAGGTGACGCACGACGTCCAGCGCGCCGGTGTCGACCTCGCCGCGGCGGAGCGGGACCATGCCGAGCCTGGGCAGCAGCGGCCCGAGCAGCGGGGTCCGGGTCAGCGCCAGGTCGCCGAGGAAGTGCACCGGTCGGACGGCGGCGAGCGCCAGCGCGACCGAGTCGGCGTGGGAGCGGTGGGTCGCGGCGATCAGCACCGGTCCGTCCGCCGGGACGTGGCCCGCGCCCTCGGCCCGGACCCGCAGCCACGTCCGCAGCAGCGGCCGGAGCACCCGTCGGGTCAGCGAGTGCGCACCGGGGACGGTCGTGGCGGGCACCACGACGGCCCCACCCGCGGGTCGGTCGTCGTGGTCATCCCGCGCCCCGCTCACGCGGGCGTCAGCACCAGCGCGGCGTTCTGGCCGCCGAACCCCATCGAGGTGGACAGCACCGCCTCGAGGTCGACCTGGCGCGGCGTCCCGGCGACCACGTCGAGGTGGATGTCCGGGTCCTGGGTGGTGAGGTTCGCGGTCGGCGGGACCAGGCCGGTGCGCATCGCCTGGATCGCGAACGCCGCCTCGATCGCCCCGGCCGCTCCGAGGGTGTGGCCGGTGACGCCCTTGGTGGAGCTCACCGCGATCGCGTCGGTGTGGTCACCGAACACCGCGCGCAGCGCCCGGGCCTCGGCCGCGTCGTTCAGCGGCGTGGAGGTGCCGTGGGCGTTGAGGTGCCCGATGCTCCTCGGGTCGATCCCCGCGTCCTCCACCGCCCGGCGCATCGCCAGGATCGCACCGCCGCCGTCCTCCGGCGGCGCGGTGGCGTGGTGGGCGTCCGCCGACGCGCCCGCGCCGGCGACGACCGCGAGCGGGGTCGCGCCGCGGGCGGCGGCGTCCGCGGCCCGCTCCAGCACGAGCACCGCCGCGCCCTCCCCGATCACGAACCCGTTGCGGTCGATGTCGAAGGGCCGCGAGGCGGTGGCCGGGTCGGGGTTCTTCGACAGCGCGCCCATCTGGGCGAAGGCGCTGACCGACAGCCCGGTCACGCCCGCCTCGACCCCGCCGGCCAGCATCACGTCCGCCGCGTGTGAGCGCAGCAGGTCGCGGGCGACGTGGATCGCCGACGCCCCGGCCGCGCAGGCGGTGTTGACGGTCATGTTGGGGCCACGCGCGCCGGACCGGATCGCCACGGTGCCGGCGGCGGTGTTGGACAGCATCTTGGGCACGAACATCGGGCTGACCCGGCCGGGGCCCTTGTCGAGGTAGCGGGGGTACTCCTCCGCCCAGGTCTCGGCTCCGCCGATGCCGGAGCCGAGCAGGATCCCGGTCCGGTCAGGGTCGACCTCGGTGATGCGCTCGTCGCCGTCGGCGGACAGCCCGGCGTGGGCGATGGCCTCGCGCGCGGCGATCACCGCCAGATGCGTGAAGCGGTCGAGTCGACGCGACGCACCCCGCCCGAGCTCGGTGTCCGGGTCGAACGCCGGCACCCGGCAGCTGATCGTGACGGGGGTGCCCATCTCGACCAGCTGCTGGTCGACCGCCGCGGCGGTCCGGCCGGACAGGACCCCGGCCCACGCGTCGTCCAGCCCCCGCCCGGACGGGGAGAGGATGCCGATGCCGGTGACGACGACGTCGGTCACGCCTGCTTCTCCGCGACCTTGTCGATGGCGTCCTGGACGGTCTTGACGTCCTCGAGCTCCTCGTCCTCGAGCTTGACCCCGGTGCGCTCCTCGAGCACGAGGGTGAGCTCGACGACGTCGAGGGAGTCGAGCCCGAGCGCCTCGAAGGTGGCGTCGGCGGCGACGTCGCCCTCGGGGACGCCGAACTCCTCGGTCAGGACCTCGGTGAAGATGGTCAGCAGTTCCTGGCTCACGATGGTGCTCCTGGTGTCAGGGCCGCGGGACGGCCGGTGCGGGGGTGGTGCAGGTCTACATGCCGGCGCCGCCGTCCACGGGGAGGACGGCCCCGGTGATGGACGCGGCGGCGGGCGAGGCGAGGAAGGCGATGGCCGCGGCGACCTCGTCGGGCTCCACGGCCCGCCCGGTGGGGGCCAGGCCGGTCAGGGCCTCCCGGGCGGCCTCGTCGAGCTGGTCGGTCATGGCGGTGGCGACGAAGCCGGGGGCGACGACGTTGACGGTGATGCCCTTGCGCGCCACCTCGCGCGCCAGCGAGCGCGAGAAGCCGATCAGGCCGGCCTTGGAGGCGGCGTAGGCGGTCTGCCCGACGTTGCCGTGCAGGCCGACGACCGATCCGACGCTGATGATCCGGCCGTTGCGGGCACGCAGCATCGGGCGCACCGCCGCCTTGGAGAGCAGGAACGCGCCACGCAGGTTGACCTCGATGGTGCGGTCGAACCGGGCCGGGTCCAGGCGCAGGAGCAGGTCGTCGTCGGCCACCCCGGCGTTGTTGACGACCACGGCCAGGGGACCGAGCTCGCCCGCGCGCGTCACGGCCGCAGCCACGCTGCCCTCGTCGGTGACGTCGAGGTGGCAGGCCTCCCCGGCCCCCTCGAGCGAGGCGACGACCGCCTCGGCTGCCTCGGCGTTGCCGCCGTAGCCGACCAGGACGTGGTGACCCGCCGCAGCCAGGGCGCGGCACGTGGCCGCGCCGATACCACCGCTGCCCCCGCTGACGATGGCGACGGTCATCGCGTCTCCTTCCAGGTCAGCAGACAGGCGCCCCAGGTCAGGCCCGCGCCGAAGGCGGTCAGCAACACGTGGTCGCCGTCGTGGAGCCGGCCCTGGTCACGGGCGTCCCACAGGGCGAGCGGGATGGAGGCCGCGGAGGTGTTGCCGTGCCGGTCGAGGGAGACCTGGGCGCGCTCGCTCGGCACCCCGAGACGGGACGCGACGGCGTCGAGGATGCGCACGTTGGCCTGGTGGCCGACCAGCAGGGCGACGTCGTCGACCTCGAGGTCCGCGGCCCGGAGCACCTCGCGGGCGCTCTCGGTCATGCGCGCCACCGCGTTGCGGTAGACGTCCCCCCCGCGCATCGACAGGTAGTGGCTGCGATCGGCGAGCACCTCGGCGTCGAAGGGTCGGCGGGTGCCGCCCGAGGCGGTCCACAGCATCGACGCCCCCGAGCCGTCGGCGCCCATCGCGAAGGGCCCGAGCCGGGCGGTCTCGTCGCGCACGAGGACCACCGCACCCGCGCCGTCCCCGAACAGCACCGCGACGCTGCGATCCTCCGGGTCCACCACGCGGGTCAGGGTCTCCGCACCGACCACGACCACCGGTCCGCTGTCGACCAGCCCCGCCGCGACCCGCAGCGCGTAGACGAAACCCGAGCAGGCCGCGTTGAGATCGAACGCCGGTGCGGTGGAGCCGAGCGCCGCGGCGGCCAGCGGTGCGGTGGCCGACACGGCATGGTCCGGGCTGGTGGTCGCGACCACGAACGCGGCGACCTCGTCGACGCTGATGCCGGCGTCCTCCAGGGCAGCCCGGGCGGCGGCAGCCGCCAGGTCCGAGGTGGCCTCCTCGGGCGCCGCGACGTGCCGTTCGCGGATCCCGGTGCGGGTGCGGATCCACTCGTCCGAGGTGTCCAGCACCTGCGCGAGGTCGTCGTTGGTGACGACCCGGTCAGGGAGCCGGATGCCGAGCCCAGCGATCGCCACGGGGAAGACCCCGGACGGCGTGGAGGTTGCGGTCACGGCTGCTCCTGGGTGACGGCCCGGCGGCGCGTCTGGGCGATGGTCGGATCGGGGTCGGTGCGGGGTCGGGATGCGGGGTCAGCCGGCCGCTGTGGCGACGGCCAGCGCGGCCACGACCTCGTCGAGGTCCTCGGGGGTGGCCACGGTCCGCACGGTGACCTGCGGGATGGTCCGCTTCGCGAGGCCGGCCAGGACCCCACCCGGGCCGACCTCGACCAGGGTGGTCACGCCCAGCTCGACGAGCCGCAGCTGCACCTCACGCCAGCGCACCGGCGCGAGGATGCCGTCGACCAGCGCGGCGGTGAGCTGGGCGGCGCGGGTGGTCTCGGCCGCTGTGGCGCCGGCGACGACCGGGATGCGGGGGTCCTGCGGACCGGCCGCGGCCAGGGCATCGCGGACGACCGTGACCGCCGGTGCCATCGCCGGGGAGTGGAACGCCCCCTCGACATCCAGCGGCAGCGCGCGGCCACCCGCATCGCGGGCCAGCTCGCGGAGCTCGGCAACGGCCGCCACGCTGCCGGCCACCACGACCTGCCCGGGAGCGTTGTCGTTGGCGATCACCAGGTCGTCGATCCGGTCGACCAGGACCTCGACCGCCTGGGGGTTGAGCTTCACGATCGCCGCCATGGTCCCCGGGGTGGCCTGGCAGGCCTCGCCCATCGCCCGGCCACGGGCGGCGACGACGCGCGCCCCGGCCTCGACATCGAGGGCACCGGAGGCGATCGCGGCGGTGTACTCCCCCAGGCTGTGTCCGGCGACCACGTCCGCCTGCACGCCGGCGTCGGAGAGCGCCTGCCAGGCCACCAGGGAGGCGGCCAGGATGGCCGGCTGGGCGTCCGCGGTGCGACCACCGGCGGTCGGATCCTCCGCCAGGGCCCGCACGTCCCGGCCGAGCCCGGCCTCCACCTCGGCGAGCACCCCGGTCGCGGGGTGGTCCGCCCAGGCGCGTAGCGCACCGGGGCGGTGGGAGCCCTGGCCGGGGAAGACGACGGCGAGCGACATACACGACCTCGGGGAGGCGGGACGCGGGGGTGCGGAGCCGTAGTTGACATCGACGTCAGTGTCGATGTCAAGGACCGAGGTGGCCGGGCGGACGGGGCCGCGACCCGGACGCTACGGTCCTGTCCGAGGACCGGAGGGTGAGGGATGGACCGTCTCGAGGCAGCACGACAGGACGCGGAGGACCCGCTCCGACGCCTGCGCGGCGCGTTCGCGATCCCCGACGACGTCATCTACCTCGACGGCAACTCCCTCGGCGCGCTGCAACCGGCGGTGGCGGCACGGCTCCGTGAGGTGGTCGAGATCGAGTGGGGCCACGGGCTGATCCGCAGCTGGAACGATGCCGGCTGGGTCGAGCTGCCCCGGCGGGTCGCCCGACGCCTGGCGCCGCTGGTCGGCGCCGCGCCGGACGAGCTCGCGGTGACCGACTCCACCTCGGCGAACCTGTTCAAGGCCCTGGCCGCGGCCCGGCGCCTGCGGCCGGATCGGCACGTGCTGCTGACCGACGACGGCAACTTCCCCACCGACGTCTACGTCGCCCGCGGGCTGGCGGAGCTGACGGGCGACCTCGAGGTCCGGGTCCTGCCAACGGACGCAATCGGTGACCACCTGGACGGCTCGGTCGCGATCCTGCTGCTCACCCACGTCGACTACCGCACCGGCCGACGCCAGGACGCGGCGGCGCTGACGGCGGCGGCGCACGAGGTCGGAGCGCTCGCGGTGTGGGACCTGTCCCACTCCACGGGTGCGCTCGCGGTGGACCTGTCCGGCTGGGATGCCGACCTGGCGGTCGGCTGCACGTACAAGTACCTGAACGGCGGCCCGGGTTCGCCGGCGTTCCTGTTCGTGGCACGCCGCTGGCACGAGCAGGCCGCCACCCCGGTCCGGGGCTGGTTCGGGCACGCACGCCCGTTCGCCTTCGACCTCGGCTACGTCCCCGCTCCGGGGGCCGAGCGCTTCCTGGATGGCTCCCCGCCGGTGCTGTCGATGGCGGCGCTGGAGACCGCCCTGGAGGTCTTCGACGGGGTCACGGCCGCCGAGCTCGACGCCCGGGCGGGGATACTGACCGGGCTGTTCCTCGACGAGGTCGACCGCCTGCTCGGCAGCGAGGTCGAGATCGTCACCCCACGCGCGGCCCACGAGCGCGGCGCGCAGGTCTCCGTCCGTCACGAGGAGGCGGACGCCATCACCCAGGCGCTGCTCGCGCGCGGCGTGATCGGCGACCACCGACCCCCGGACCTGGTCCGGTTCGGGTTCGCGCCGCTGTACGTGACCCGCATCGAGGTGCTGGATGCGGCGCAGGCCCTCGCCGAGGTCATCACCAGCCGGGCCTACGACCGGCCCGAGTTCCGGCTCGAGCGCACCGTGACCTGACCGGCACCGAACCGGGGGGTGTCCTGCGGAGGTCCCCCATGCCCGTCGTCCTCGCCCATGCCGCGGCCACGCTCGTGCTCGTGGGGCTGATCTGGACCATCCAGCTGGTCCACTACCCCCTGTTCGCCCTGGTGGGCCGGGAGGCCTTCGCCGCCTACGAGGCCGCCCACTCGACGCGCATCACCGCGGTCATCGCCCTGCCGTGGGCCGTCCAGGGGCTGACCACGGCGGCCCTGCTGCTGAGCCGCCCCGACGGGTTGCCGAGGTGGCTCGTGTGGGCCGCCGCGGTGCTGGCCGCGATCCCCGTGGCGGTCACCGTGCTGGTCAGCGTCCCGGCGCACGGCGTCCTCGCCGAGGGCTTCGACGCCGCCGCGCACGCCCGGCTGGTCGGCACGAACTGGCTGCGCACCGCCGCCTGGACCGCCCACGGGGTGGTCGCGGTGGCGATGCTGGCCGTGCTGCTCAGACGAGGGTGATGAAGCGGCCCTGGGTCGCCCCGATGCGCGCCACGATGTCCGCGAGGACCGCCTCGGGCACCGCGTCGTCGAGGCTGAGCGCCATGATGGCCTCCCCGCCCGCCGCGCTGCGGCCGACCTGCGCCGCGGCGATGTTGACCCCGGCCTCCCCGAACCCGGTCCCGACCGCACCGATGATGCCCGGACGGTCCTCGTAGCGGAAGAAGCACATGTGCCGCGTCGGCTCCACGTCGACGGGCGTGTTCCAGACCTCGATGAGCCGTTCCCGGTCGCCCGGGAGCACGGTGCCCGCGACCCGGATCGCCTGGCCGTCCCGGCCGATGCCGGTCACCCGCAGCACCGACACGTAGTCCTCGGAGTGCGGGTCGGAGATCTCCCGGACGTTGAGCCCCCGCTCCTCGGCGATCAGGGGGGCGTTGACGAACGTGACCGGCTCACTGCACACCGGGGCGAGCAGCCCCTTGAGCACCGACAGCCCGAGGGTGCGCCCGTCCGCGTCGGCGATGTCACCGAGGTACTCGACCGTGACCTCACCGGCCAGCCCACGGTCCACCAGCGCGGTCAGCAGGCGCCCGAGCTCCTCACCGAGCGGCAGGTACGGCTTGATGCGGTCGTCGATCGGCCCACCCTGGACGTTGACCGCCGACGGGACGAACTCGCCACGCAACGCCAGGTTGACGTACTCCGCCACCTGGGTGCCGGCCTTGTCCTGCGCCTCCTCGGTGGAGGCACCGAGGTGCGGGGTGACGATGAGGTTGTCGATCCCGAACAGCGGCGACTCGGTGGCGGGCTCGGTCGTGAACACGTCCACCGCTGCACCGGCGATCACGCCGGTGCGGACCGCCTCGGCCAGGTCCTCCTCCACGACGATGCCCCCACGGGCGACGTTGAGGAGCCGTGCGGTCGGCTTCATCCGGGCCAGCCGGGCGGCATCGAGCAGCCCGACGGTGTCCGGGTTCTTGGGCAGGTGGATGCTGACGACGTCCGCGCGCTCGAGCACCTCGTCGACCTCGGCGAGCAGCTCCACCCCGAGCCGGGCGGCCCGCTCCGGCGCGACGAAGGGGTCGTAGGCCACCAGCCGCATCCCGAAGGCGTGGCAGCGCTGGGCGACCAGGGTGCCGATGCGACCCAGCCCGAGCACCCCGAGGGTCTTGTCGTGCAGCTCCGTCCCGGTCCAGCGTGATCGCTCCCAGCGCCCCTCGGTCAGCGCGGCGTGGGCCTGGGGGATGTTGCGCGCGAGCGCCAGCAGCAGGGCGACGGTGTGCTCCGCGGCGGAGATGATGTTCGACTGGGGCGCGTTGCAGACGATGACGCCGGACTTGGTCGCCGCCTCGACGTCGACGTTGTCGAGCCCCACGCCGGCGCGGGCCACGACCTGGAGCCTGGTCGCCGCCGCGATGATGTCGGCGTCGATGGTGGTCTGCGAGCGGACCACGATGCCCTCGTAGTCACCGGCGATGGCGACGAGCTCGTCCTTCGACAGCCCGGTACGGACATCCACGTCGTGCTCGGCAGCCAGGGCGTCAACGCCCGCAGCGGCCAGCTTGTCGGCGACCAGGATCCTCACGGCATGCTCCACGGTGGTCTGGGGGTGGGACTCGACCGGCAGCCTACGACGCGTGGTGTCCCGCCGGGCGGGGCCGGACGGCCCACGCGGACGGGTCCACCGTCAGCCCTCGCTCGGGAGCACCTCGACCGTGGGTGGCAGCGCGTTGATCAACGTCGGCGTTGCCCGGGCCACGTAGGCCAGCACGTGGGCCTCGGCCTCCTCGGGCCAGCCCTGCTCGGTGACGCTCGCGGTCATGAGCTCGGCCCAGCGCAGCGCCGCCTCCGGGGTGATCGGGAAGGGCGCATGCCGCATGCGCAGGCGGGGATGGCCGCGCTCGCTCCCGTAGACCTCGCCCCCGCCCCAGTACTGGGCCAGGAACAGCGCCAGGTGGCGCTTGCCGGGCTCGAGGTCCTCGGGGTACATCGGACGCAGCAGGTCGTCGGTCGCCACCCGGCCGTAGAACGCCTCGACGAGCGCCACGAACGCCGGTAGCCCGCCCACGGCGTCGTGGACCTCGTGCGGCTGGAGCGGGGCGGCGGCGGTCACAGGGCCCGTTCGTAGTAGGCGACGTCGAGGTACCGGCCGAACTTGTAGCCGGCCTCGGTCAGGGTGCCACGCAGCCGGAAGCCGTGCCGCTCGTGGAAGGTGACCGAGCTCGGGTTCGGCAGCGCGACGATCGCGTACGCACGGTGGAAGCGGTCGTCGCGACCGAGCCGCGCCAGGACGGCGGTGTAGAGCGCGCCGCCGACGCCCTGGCCCGTCGCGTCCGGGGCGACGTACACGCTCAGCTCCAGGGAGCGGGCGTACGCCGGCTTGGGCCGGAACGGCTGCGTCTCCACGTAGCCCGCCACCGCGCCCGCCACCTCGGCGAGGTCGAGCGAGTACGGGCCGGCGACGACGTTGGCCTCGTAGCGGTCCTGCCACTCGCGGGGGGTGCGGACCTGGGTGTTGAAGGTCATCGTGGTGCGCAGGACGTAGTGGGTGTAGATGGCCGCCACCGCCGGCAGGTCGGCGGTGGTCGCGGGACGCACGGTCACCTCGGACATGCCCGCACCGTAGCCGCCGGGGCGGACCAGCCCCGGTCCCACCCGGCTCGACCGCGGGGCGACCTCAGGTGCGCAGCGTCGCGTCGAAGCGGCGGATCGCGAGCCAAAGCCCCGCCGTCCCCAGTGCCAGCAGGACCGCGGCGTGCAGCAGCATGACCCCGGACAGCGCTCCGAGCATCAGCCCCCGGACGAGCTCCACGCCGTGGTAGAGGGGCGAGAGGGCGATGACCCAGCGCACGCCCTCCGGGTAGACCTCGAGCGGGTAGAAGGTGGCCGAGAACAGCAGCAGGGGCAGCAGCACCAGCTGGACCAGGTCGAAGTCCTGCCAGGACCGCATGAAGCTGGTCGCGGCCAGCCCCATCCCCGCGAAGGCGAAGCCGATCAGGCTGGCGGCGGGCAGGGCCAGGAGCGACCACCACGAGGTCACCAACCCCGCCACCGCCGCGACCAGCAGGAACCCGACCGCGTACACCGAGCCGCGCAGCAGCGCCCAGGTCAACTCGCCGACCGCCACGTCGCGGGGGGTCAGCGGCGTCGCGAGCACGGCGTCGTAGACCCGGCCCCACTTGAGCTTGGCGAACACGTTGAAGGTCGACTCGTAGGTGCCGCCGTTCATGGCGGAGACCGCCAGCAGCGCCGGTGCGACGAACACCCCGTAGGGCACCGGCTGCCCGTCGGGCCCGGGCACCTCCCCCACCAGGGCCGCGACCCCCACCCCCATCGCGAACAGGTAGAACACCGGCTCGAACAGCCCCGACACGAAGATCATCCACGCCCGCCGGTTGGCCATGGCGTTGCGTTCGACCAGCCGGGCAGCCCGGCCCAGCAGCGGTGGCGGGGTGGTGCGCAGCGTCAGCACGTGACCGGGGTCGCGGGTCATGGCCTGAGCCGCCGGTCGAAGGTCACGGCACCGACCGCCAGCCCGGCGGCCAGCAGCACGAGGACGACACCGAGGTGGACCGGCCAGGGCAACGCCGGGGCGGTCCCGAGCGCCAGCGCCCGGGTCAGCTCGACCCCGTGCCACAGCGGCAGGACGCGGGCGATGGCCGCCGCGGCCGGCGGCAGCTGGTCGACCGGGAAGAAGGTGCCGGAGAACAGGAACAGCGGCACCACCACGAACCGCTGCAGCCCGGACAGGAGCTGATCCGAGCCGAGCTTGACCACGATCGCGCTCAGCGCGGCGCAGAAGGCCACCCCGGTCAGTAGCGCCGGGCCGAGCGCGAGCAGCCCCCGCGACAGCGGCACCGCACCGAAGGCCGCGGCGACGCCGACGAACACGAGCCCGATCACGCTGATGCGCACCGTGGCCCACAGCAGGTTGCCGACGTGCAGGTCGCGGGGGCGGACGGGGCTGGCCACGGCCGTGTGGTAGGTGCGTACCCACCGGGTGCCGGCCATCACCGGGAAGGTCCCGTCCGCCGCACCGGCCTGCATCGCGGAGGCGGCCAGCAGGCCGGGGGTGAGCCACGTCAGGTAGCCGACACCGGCCAGGGGCCCCGCCCCGCCGTCGTCCACCAGCTGCCCGAGCCCGAGCCCCATCGCGGCCAGGAACAGCACCGGGGTCACGATGGCCCCGATCGTGGTGCCCCGCCAGGTGTGACGGTAGGCCCGGGCGTGCCCCTCCAGGACCCGCAGCGCGATCGGCGTCGGCATCAGTCCACCAGGGCGCGCCCGGTCAGGCGCAGGAACACGTCCTCGAGACTGGCACGGCGGGTCAGCACCGCCGACGGTTCCAACCCGCGCGAGAACACCTCACGGACCAGCGACTCCCCGTCGTCGGCGTACACCAGGGTCCGGTCGGCAAGCACCTCGATGCGCTGCCCCGTCGTCTCCAGCACCGAGGTGGTGGTAGCCGCATCGCTGTCGGGCGCGAACCGCAGCTCCACCACCTCGCGGGTGGCGTGCGCCGCGATGAGCGCCTGCGGGGCCCCCTCGGCGACGATCCGGCCCCGGTCCATGACCACCAGGCGGTCGCACAGCTGCTCGGCCTCGTCCATGTAGTGGGTGGTGAGCAGCAGGGTGATGCCGCGCTGCTTGAGGCGGAACAGGCGCTCCCACAGCACGTGGCGGGCCTGCGGGTCGAGCCCGGTGGTCGGCTCGTCCAGCAGGACCAGCTCCGGGTCGTTGATGAGCGCGCGGGCGATGACCACCCGTCGCTTCATCCCCCCCGACAGCGGGTCGACCTGGGCGTTGCGCCGCTCGGAGAGCTGCACGAACTCGAGCAGCTCGTCGATGCGGGGTCGCAGCACCGACCGGGGCAGGTCGAAGTAGCGCCCGTAGATGGCCAGGTTCTCCGCGACGGTCAGCTCCTGGTCGAGCGCGTCCTCCTGCGGGACCACCCCGAGCCGGGCCCGGAGCGCCGGGCCGTCGGTCGAGGGGTCCATGCCGAGCACGCTGAGCGACCCCTCCGTCACCGGGGAGACCGCCCCGATCATGCGCATCGCCGAGGTCTTGCCGGCCCCGTTGGGACCGAGGAACCCGAAGGCCTCACCCGGTGCCACCTCGAGGTCGATGGCGTCGACCGCGGTGAAGGCCCCGAAACGCTTCGTCAGGCCCCGGGCCTGGACGACGGGCGTCACGGGTGGGCCTGCGAGCTCGGTCGCAGCACAGCTGGCATCAGGGCTCCGGGAGAACGGGGTGCGGCGTCGCGACACCGCGATGGCACCGTGGGGCAGGGTAGGACCCCGTCAGCCCCGCTCACCGCCCCAGGCGGTCGAGATGCCCCAGCGGGAGCGGCGCGTGGTGGCCTGGCCGCGGCTGAGGCGCTCGGCGAGCAGCCAGGTCACCACCCAGGGCAGGGAACGTGGCAGGTCCCCGGACCGCAGGAGCAGGTCGTGGACGGGGCGGGCCAGGGGGCGCTGGACGACCTCGAGCACCACGCGCTCGTGCGGATCGCGGACCGACCAGCGCCGGGTCCACCAGCGACCGGTCGGGACGACGACGAAGCGGCTGCCGTCACCGAGCTCGATGGCGCATCGCTCCCCGATCGGCGCGTGCCGTGCTGCGGTGGCCACGAGCCGGTCCGCCTCGTCGCGGACCCACCACTCGCTGGAGCCCGGGGGGTGCTCGATCCGCCAGCGCCAGCCGTCCTCGTGCCGCAGCCGGCCCCCGGTGTGCCCCGCCGCCACCTCGAGGTCGGCGACCCGCTGCCCCGCACGCACGACCACCGTCTGCCGCGGCGGGCCGGGCTCGCGGTGCACCTCGAGCGCTCCTGCTGGTGCCGCACCCGACCTGCGGCTCACGCGCCGTCGCGCTGCGGCTCGGGCCGCCCGGGCATGCCGTCGAACCCGTGGCCGCGCTTGGGCACCAGCACGCTGCGGGTGAACTCGCACACGATCACGCCGTCCTGGTTGTAGCCGATCGTCCGGACCTTCACGATGCCGCGGTCCGGCTTGGAGCGGGACGCCCGGACCTCGAGCACCTCGGTCTCGGAGTAGATCGTGTCGCCGTGGAAGGTCGGGTTCGCGTGCTTGAGCGACTCGATCTCCAGGTTGGCGATGGCACGCCCGGACACGTCCGGCACCGACTGGCCGAGCACGATCGAGTACACGAGGTTGCCGACCACCATGGCCCTGCCGTGGGGGGTGGCGACGGCCGCATACGCGTCGTCGGAGTGGAGCGGGTGCTGGTTCATCGTGATCGAGCAGAACAGGATGTCCTCGGCCTGGGTGATGGTCTTGCCGGGCCAGTGCTTGTAGACGTCCCCCACCTCGAAGTCGTCCAGGAAGCGGCCGAAGTCGGCGGTCGGCATCAGGTTCCCTCCTCGCGCGTGGTGCGCGTCCCCGCACCCTGCGGGCCGGACACCATCCTGCTGCTCGGCCACCCGCCGAGCAAACCCGCGGGTCCGACCGGGGCCGTCACGTGGCGCTCAGGACACCGGCGTGACCGACACGATGACCCGGCCTGCACCGTCCCGGGGGTGCACCCAGCCCAGCACGGCCTCACGTTCCCCGGCGAGCACGTCGTCGTGCACCTCGGTGGCCAGCAACCCGCACCAGGACGCGACATCGGGCAGCACGGCCTCGCCGCGATCGCGGACGCACACGGTACTGGGCGCGTCCCCCACGCCCGGCTCGACCCGGACCACGACCCCGACCGACTCCTGCGGTTCCGGTCCCCGAACCCGGTCGATGGTCGCCATCGAGGCCGCACCGACCACCGCCCCGAGCAGGAGCAGACCGACGGAGACGATGGCCTGGCGGATCGCCGACAGGCCCTCGCGTCGGATCAGTTGGCGCCCGGCCCAGACCGCACCGATCGCCACCACCGCCAGCACCAGGAACCGCAGCTTCCTACCTCGTCGTCGGGGAGGGGTGCAGCATCGCACACCGCGCTCGGCCACCCCGTCGCCCCCGGTTCGTCCGCGGCTCGTGGTCGCGCCTACGGTGTCGTGCCGGAACACCGGCGCCGCCGTGGAGCGCGGCGGGCGCCCTCAGGGAAGGTGACCGCGATGCGCAGCCCGAAGGACTTCTTCCAGCCCCTGGCGATCGGTGCCCCCGAACCGGTCCGCGAGGTGCCGTTCCGCCCGTCGCGGATGATCCACTTCTTCGACCCGTCCAACCCGAAGATGGTGGCCAAGGTCCCGGACATGGCGTCGAAGGTCGACGTCCTGCTCGGCAACCTCGAGGACGCGATCCCGGTGGAGCGCAAGGAGGCGGCCCGGGCCGGGCTCGTCGAGGTCGGCCGCACGGTCGACCTCGGTGCGACACAGCTGTGGGTCCGGGTCAACGCGCTGGACTCGCCGTGGATCCTGGACGACCTGACGACGCTCGTGACCGAGATCGGCGACGCCCTGGACGTCGTCATGCTGCCGAAGGTCGAGGGCGCCGAGGACATCCACTACGCCGACCGACTGCTCGCCCAACTGGAGGCGCGTGCCGGCCTGACCGAGCCGCTGCTGCTGCACGCGATCCTGGAGACCGCCCGCGGGGTCGCGAACGTCGAGGAGATCTGCCTCGCCTCGCCCCGGATGCAGGGGCTGTCGCTCGGACCGGCGGACCTGGCCGCCAGCCGCCGCATGAAGACCACCCGTGTCGGTGGCGGTCACCCCGGCTACCTGGTCCGCGAGGACCCGCCCGACGGCGAGGTGGAGGCCCCGCGCGCCACCG
This sequence comes from Nitriliruptoraceae bacterium, assembly GCA_047921175.1. Lineage (GTDB taxonomy): Bacteria > Actinomycetota > Nitriliruptoria > Nitriliruptorales > Nitriliruptoraceae > T1Sed10-7. Next base: position 23,531 of record JBLRWQ010000043.1, read on the forward strand.
CCCAGCAGGACCTGTGGCACTACACCATCGCTCGCATGGTCGACGCCTGCGGCATGGCGGGGATCCTGCCCTACTACGGCCCCTTCGGGGACATCAAGGACACGGTCGCCTGCGAGGACCAGTTCCGCAACGCCTACCTGCTCGGCTGCGTCGGGACCTGGACCCTGCACCCGGTCCAGATCGACATCGCGAAGCGGGTCTTCTCCCCCGAACCCGACGAGGTGGCCTGGGCGAAGCGGGTCGTGGCGGAGATGGGCGACGGCTCCGGGGCGGTCATGATCGACGGCAAGATGCAGGACGACGCGACCTACAAGCAGTGCCAGGTGGTGCTGGACCTCGCCCGCGCCCTGGCGGAACGTGACCCCGAGCTCGCGGAGGTGTACGACCGGTGAGTGCCACGCCCCGCCCCCGCCGCAGCGTGCTCTACCTGCCCGGCTCCAACGCCCGCGCGCTCGAGAAGGCCCGCACGCTGCCCACGGATGCGCTCATCCTCGACCTGGAGGACGCCGTCGCCCCCGACGCCAAGGCCACCGCCCGCACCCAGGTCGCCGAGGCCGTCGCCGCGGGCGGCTTCGGCGAGCGCGAGGTGCTCGTACGCGTCAACGGCGCCGACACCGCCTGGTTCGCCGACGACCTGGCGGCGATCGCCACCGCCGGTGCCGACGGGGTGCTCGTCCCGAAGGTCTCCAGCGTCGCCGCGGTCGCCGAGGTGGAGACCGCGCTCGCGGCCGCCGGCGCCCCCGACGACCTGGCCCTGTGGGCGATGCTCGAGACGCCCCGGGCCGTCCTGGACGCCGGCGAGGTCACCCGTGCCTCCGACCGCCTGGTCGGCTTCGTGATGGGCACGAACGACCTCGCCAAGGAGCTCGGGGCCGCCCACGTCCCCGGCCGCGCCCCGATGCTGACGGCCCTGTCGTGGTGCCTGCTGGCCGCCCGCGATGCCGGCAAGATCATCATCGACGGGGTCTACAACGACCTCGACGACGCCGAGGGCTTCGCCGCCGAGTGCCGTCAGGCCGTGGAACTCGGCTTCGACGGCAAGACCCTGATCCACCCGCGCCAGCTCGAGCCCTGCAACGCCGCCTTCACCCCCACCGAGGAGGAGGTCGCGCACGCCCGTGCGGTGATCAGCGCGTTCGAGGCCGCGGCGCTCGAGGGCCGCGGGGTCGTGACCGTCGGCGGCAAGCTGGTCGAGAACCTCCACGTCGAGCAGGCCCGCAAGGTGCTCGCGGTGGTGGAGGCGGTCAGGGACCGGCAGGGCTGAGCTCGAGGGGAGCGGGCAGGTCACCCACCACGGTGAGCACCTGCCCGTCCGCGCCGATCGCCACCACCTCGGTGACGGTGCTGGGGCCGGCCAGCACCGTGACGTGGATCCGATGCCACGCGAGCCGGCCGACCCGGCTCTCGTGGACCGTGCCGACGTCGGTGGTCAACCGGACCGAGTCGGTCCCCGGCGGCACGGACCCGACCACCGCGACGGCGTCCAGCCCGAGGCGGACCTGCGCAGCCTGGAGCCGGCCCGGCCACCGGGTGCCACGGACCACCTCGGTGCTGGCGTCGGCGGTCACGGCGAAGCTGGGGGCGAGCAGCCGGGGTGCTGCGGCGATCTCCCACGGCGTGGCAAGCAGGGTGCGGCCCTCCCCGAGGGTGCGGGGGACCAGCGCCGTGGCCGTCACCCCGGCCAGCAGGAGCACGACGAGGACCAGCAGCAGGCCCCGAACCCGCGGGGTGAGGACCTCGAGACCGTCGATCGACTCCGGCTCCTGGCCGTCACGCCGGTCGGTCACGCCACTCCCCCCTCACCGCCGTCGCTGCGACCTGGACGAGGCTAGCGAGGCCACCGCCCCGGGGATCAGGAGGCCTGCTCCTCGTCGGCCGGCTCCGCCGCCACCTCGACCTCGGCGTCGGCCACCTCGACCTCGGCGTCCAGCGCCGGCTCCGTGGCCGGGGGCGGCGTGCCCGGCGCGTGCCACCGTTCGGCCAGGCGGCGCAGGAAGGCGTCCGCCTCCTCGGCGCTGGCGGCACCTCCTCCGAGCCGGGCCGGGACCCACCACGCCCCGGCCGGGGTGCCGTCGGGATAGCCCCGCTGGACCTCGTCGAGCAGCGCCTCCATCCGGCGCCGCAGCTCCGCGGTGACCTCCACCGGATCGTCGTCCGGGCCGGGGCGGAGCGGCTCGCCGTAGCGCACGGTCACCGGCAGCCGCCAGGACCAGCGCGGCTTGCGGCCCACGGTGTGGAAGCGGTGCGAGCCCCAGGAGACCGTCGGCACCAGGGGCACCCCCGCGGCCGCGGCCATGCGGACGGCCCCAGGCTTGAAGGGCAGCAGCTCCAGCGACGGGGAGATGGTCTGTTCGGGAAGGACCAGCACCAGCTCGCCGCGCTCCAGGCCGGTGATGGCGTGGCGCAGCGCCCCGCGGCCCGCGCCGCGCTCGACGGGGATGTGCTCCGCGCGACGCATGAACCAACCGAACCCGCGCGCCCGGAACAGCGAGGCCTTCGCGAGGATCCGCACCGGGCGTCGCCAGGCGTGGTAGGGGTGCCAGCCGGAGGTGAAGAAGTCCCAGAAGGAGGTGTGGTTGGCGGCGATGATCGCCCCGCCGTGGCGCGGGAGGTGCTCGGCGCCCTGCACGTCGACGCGCCACCGCTGGACACGCATGACCGCGAAGGCGATCCAGGCGGCGAACCGGTAGACCCAGGTGGCGTTCGGATCAGGAGGGGGAACAGGAGGGGGCATCGCAGGCTCCACGGGACGGGCGCACCGGCACGGGGGGTCGCAGGACGGGACGTCCGACGCGGGCGGTGGACCGCC
>JBLRWQ010000044.1:0-26226 GCA_047921175.1 Nitriliruptoraceae bacterium
GACGGGCGACGAGGTGGCCTCGCTCCGGCACGTGCGGACCTGCCGCCACTGCCAGGACAGCACCCGGGACACGCTCGGGATCGGGGCGGGAGGGCACGACCGTGCGGCAGGGGTGTAACCGCTGCGCCGCGGGCGCGTCTGGCGGGTCGTGAACGACGATCCCGCCACCCGACTGCTCGCCCGGCTCCGCGCTTTCGCGCAGGAGCTGGACGACGACGAGCGCGCCCTGCTCGCGGCGCTGCTCGCACCCGGACTCGCCCGTGTCTGGCAGGACGAGGAGGACGTGAGCGGCTTCGGGTCGGTGACCTGGCTCCCGGAGCGGCTGCCGGACGAGCTCGACCGGGCCGTCCGCGCGCAGGGGTTGCGCATCGAGGGCTGGTGAGGCCGGGTGCACGGCGGTGGGACCACCCACGTGCCGGAGCCGGCCCGATCCGACACGCGAACACGACGACGTACCGAGGGAGACGCACGTGAGCGACACGCCGAGAGGCAGCGACCAGCCGCAGGGTGAGGGCTGGTGGCAGGCGAGCGACGGCCGGTGGTACGCCCCGGAGCTCCACCCGTCGGCGCGGCCGCCCGCGAGCCCGCCATCGGACACGGGGCAGCCGGCAGGCACCGACCGCAGCGCTGGTGCACCCCCACCCACCCCGGCCACGCCGGAGGCGACCGGACGGGAGACCGCCTACATCCCCGGGCCGCCCGGGGCGCCGGGGCAAGCGCCGGCTGGACCACCGTCCGGACCGTCCCAGCCACCCGCTCCGGCCGGGCCACCGGCCGGAGCACCCCCGGCAGCACCTGGCGGCGGACAACCACCGGTGCAGCCGCCGTCCGCGCCGCCGGGGCCGGGCGGGGTGCCCGACCCGTCCGGCGAGCCGCCGAAGAAGCGTCGTCTCGGCCGGACCATCCTGCTCCTCCTCCTGGTCCTGCTGCTGATCGCGGGCGCCTTCGGCGTCTGGGCCCTGCTGGGGTCCGACGAGGCCGCAGCGGACGAGGTCCGGCTGCAGCCGATCGGGGAGACCGGCGAGGACCCGTTCACCGATCCCGTCGCACCGGCACCGGGCGGCAGCCTGCTCGAGTTCGCGACGCAGCCGGCGGAGGCGATCCCGGACGAGGTCGCCCAGGTCGCCTCCTACCGAGCCCCCGACGGTGCGGTCCCCGGCATCTACGGCGGGACGCTGAACGAGGCTGCCTGCGATCCGGACCAGCTCGTCGCCTTCCTGGATGCCGACCCGGACCGGGCCCAGGCCTGGGCGGACGTGCACCGCATCGATCCGGCGGACATCGCCGCCTACGTCGCCCGGCTCACCCCGGTCAACCTCGGTGCCGACACCCGCGTCGTCGACCACCTCTACCGGGACGGCGAGGCACTGGCCCAACAGGCGGTCCTACAGCGCGGCAGCGCGGTGCTGGCCGACGACCGCGGCACGCCGCGGGTCGACTGCTACAGCGGGAGCCCGCTGACCGATCCGCAGCCGCTGGAGACCGAGACCTTCGTCGGCACGCCGTGGGACAGCTTCGGCGCGGAGCAGGTGATCGTGCTGGTGGCCGCCCCAGCCCAGCTCGACGCCTTCGAGCTGACCGACGTGGCCACCGGTGAGCGGTTCACCCGCCCGGTGGGCTCCCGCGGCGACGCGGACCAGCCCGACCAAGCTCCGGAGGAGGAGGGCTCCGCGACCCGCGACCTGGTCGAGGACGGGCCGATCCAGGTCAACACCACCTACGAGGATCGCCTGCTGCCCGAGCGGACCGAGGCGCGCTACCTGTTCGACGCCCCCGACGGGGCCATCATGACCGTGCGGGTCGTCAACCAGCGCGACAGCGTGCGCCAGGTCCGGACCTCGGTCGTGGCCGCCGGCGAGGGCTACGCGAGCTTCCGGACCTCACCGGGGGCGGAGGAGACGGGACGGATCGTCCTGGACCACGCCGGCGGCGGACCGTTCGAGCTCCTGTTCGACGAGGGCCCCGCCGAGTACACCTTCATCGTCGAGGTGGAGGTGCAGTCCGACGCCGGCCAGGGCGTGGACGCGGGCGACACCTTCGAGACCGCGCTGGAGATCACCAACGGCCAGCAGGTCGAGGGCCTGCTCGCCGACCGCGATCGGGCCGACCGGTTCCTGCTCGAGCTCGAGCCCGGCACCGTGCTCCGGTTCAGCGGCGAGGTGGACCGCAACTCGGTCCGCCAGGCCCGCTTCTCGCTCTCGCTGACCGGCGAGTCGCTGTACTCGAACCGGATCAACCCCGGCGGCGAGGACAGCACGACCGTGCTGCTCAGCGGTGAGGACGCCGGCATCCTGGAGATCCTGGTCGACGAAGGCCCCGCGGACTACCGCTTCACGGTGGAGTTCCTCCCACAGGAGGACGGTGGCACCGAGGGAGACGCCGGCAACTCGCTGGCGGACGCCCGGCCGATCGAGACCGGCGTGGAGCTGACCGGCGAGGTCGGGGAACGTGACCCGGCGGACTGGTTCCTGTTCGAGGTCCCGGCCGAGACCTTCACCCTGACGGTCTCGGTGACCGCCGAATCCCGGCGCCAGGTGCGCGCGTCGGTCCAGGACGAGGCCGGCGCCTCGGTCGGTGGCGGGCGGGTCAACCCCGGTGCGACGGGCACCTTCGAGCTCGAAGGCGAGCCGGGGGCCGAGTACCGCCTGTTCTTCGACGAGGGCCGGGCGAGCTACACCTTCTCGATCACCGCAGGGGGTGGCTGAGCCGAGGTGGTCCGGGTCCGTCCACACCGGGCGGGCCCGGACCGATCCCGGGACGGCCCGTGGCGATCAGCCCTCCACCTGGGCCGTGCAGGCCTCGAACCGGGCGCGGACCTCGGCGGTGAGCTGGTCCCCGGTGGTGCGCAGCAGCTCGTCGTTGGCCAGGAACTCCTCGACGGTCAGCTCCCGGGTGGACCGATCCAGCGCACAGGCACACAGCTCGGGGGCGACCCCGTTCGCCTCGCAGGTCGCCTCGAACCGATCGATGGCCGCAGCCGGGATGGTCGCGTCCCCGTCCGCCGGCGGGTCGTCGTCGGAGAACGCCAGCACGGCACCCACGATGGCCACCACCGCGACCACGGCGCCGACGGCAGCGACGAGCCGTCCCTTGCCACGCGGCCGGGCCGCCGGCGGCTCGACGGTCGATGGTGCGGCCGGTGCCGACGGCGCGCCGGCGGGCGGCGGCGTGGTCGAGGACGGCGGTGCCACGGCCGCGGGCGGTGGCGTGCTGGCGGGCGGGGGGGCGGTGGACGGTGGCGGTGCGACGACGGGCGGAGGCGTGGTCTCCGAGGCCGTGGGTGTGTCGGCGTCGGGTGGCCCAGCCGGCGTTCGGGGAGCGGCCGGCGCGGATCCCGGGCCGCTCGACGCGTCCTGGCGCAGGGTGTGACCGAGCACGGAGCGGGCGGCGAGCACCGGCACCCCGGAGCGCGTCGGCCAGTCCGGTCCGAACGCGGTCGTCGCGGCGGCGTTCAGGGACCGGGCGAAGCTGGCCGCGTCGGCGGGCCGGTCACCGGGCGCCTTCGCCAGTGCCTGCATCACCACCTCGGCGAGCGCGGGGTGGACCGCCGGTGCCTGCTCGCGCAGCGGGACCGGCGCCTCGTTGACGTGCCGGTACAGCTGGGTCAACGGGTTGCCGGTCGACTCGAAGGGCAGCCGACCGGCGAACAGCTCGTAGAGCATGGCACCGACCGCGTACAGGTCGGTGGCGCCGGTGAGCGGCTCCCCCGACCCCTGCTCCGGCGCCATGTACGCCGGGGTCCCGAGGATCACGCCCGTGGCGGTCCGGGTCCCGGCGCCGTCCCCCAGCACCTTCGCGATCCCGAAGTCGGCCAGCTTCGGCAGCCCTTCGGCGTTGAACAGCACGTTCTCCGGCTTGACGTCCCGGTGCAGGACGTCGCGACGATGGGCGTGGTCGAGCGCGACGAGCAAGGCGATCCCGACGCTGCAGGCCGCCTCGGGGCTGAGGCCCTCGGCGCTGAACCGATCCCACAAGGTCCCGCCAGGCATGTTCTCCATCACGAACACGCAGGTGTTGCCGCCCTCGACGTAGTCGTAGAGGGGCACGATGTGGGGATGGTCGAGGGAGGCCACGACCCGGGCCTCCGCCAGGAACCGCTCCCGTGCCGCCGGGTCGGCGCTGAAGGCGGCGGGGAGGTACTTCACCGCGACACGACGACCGAGGCTTCGGTGCGTGGCCGCGAACACCACGCCCCAGGCACCTCGGCCGAGCTCCTGCCCGAGCTCGTAGCTGGGGAGGAGTTGGTGCAGGACGTCACGTTCCTGTGGCACGGTTGCCTCGCCGGTCACCGGCCGGGATGATGCGGACGCCGCAGTCTAGAGGGCAGCCTTCCCGGACAGCAGCGCGATGCGGCCCGACAGCCACGCGACGGACGGAGCCTCCATGCACACGCGGCGACACGAGCTCGGCCCGGGGACGGCGACGGCCCTGCTGCGACCGGGGCTCGCGGTGCTGGTGTGCGACGACGCGTTCCCACCGGAGCTCCGGACGGCCATCGACGAGGCGGACGCCGCACCGGGCGGCTGGCAGGAGCTCGGACGCGAGCTCGGTGACCTCCTCGGCGCAGGTGCGAGCCTGCCGGCCTTCGGTGCCGTCGCGGTGCTCGACGACGGCGTCCTGGTCTTCCTCGCCGGCGCGGTGGTCGCGACCCTGACCGCAGCGGACGGCCATGAGCGGCGGCTCTCGGGGGTCGAGGTGGCGACCTGGCTCGACCGGGTCGTGGACGCCGAGCAGGCATCGATCACGCTGGCACCCGAGGGGCAGCCGGTCCCGGCGGACCCATCGCCCTACGCGGTCGTCGAAGGGGTCGTGCCGGCCGGATGGGTCCGCTCGGTGGACCCCACCGTGACCGTCGCGGCTCCGACACCGGCCTGGCCGACACCGCCGACCCCGCCGTCCGCCGCGTCGCACGCGACGCCCCCGCCCGCACCGACGGTCGCCCCGTCGGTACCGACCGCCGATCCCGCGGCGCGAGCGGCCGACCCCACGGCCGGCGCAGCGGCCTCGGGACCATCGGGGCCACCTCCCCCTCCGGTCGCCGCCACGGGGGTCCTGCCGCCGACCGCGGGGCTGGCAACGACACCGCCCACGGCACCACCCGCGGCCACGGGCCGGGCGACGATGGCCGCGCCCCGGACCGCTGCGAGCGCCGGTGCTGCCACCTCGGGGCGGGTCGAGGGCATCCTGTGCCCGTGGGACCACCTCAACGCGCCGGATGCCGCGGCCTGCCGGGACTGCGGTGAGGCCCTCGGTGCCGGACCGCACGATCGGGTCGAACGGGACCGTCCATCGCTCGGCTTCCTCGTGCTGGACGATGGCGCGGCCTACGCCCTGGACGGCCGGTACGTCCTCGGCCGCGAGCCCGATGCCGACCCGCTGGTCGCCGCCGGGGACGGCCGGCCGATCGTGGTCGACGACCCGCAGCGGAGCGTCTCCCGGGTCCACGCCGAGGTCCGCCTCGTCGGCTGGGACGTGCAGCTGCTCGACCGCGGCTCGACGAACGGCACCTACGTGCTGCGAGGGGATGTCTGGGAGCCCGTATCGGGCCAGGAACCCCGACTGATCAGCCCGGGGACCCGTATGGCTGTCGGGCAGCGCACCTTCGTCTACGAGGCTGCACGCCCGGTCTGACCGAGCCCTGCGACACGGCAGCGGCGAGCGGGGTGTAACCGCGACCCGCGCCACGCGTCGTCGGTGGTGTCCACCCCTGGACATCGATCAGGAGGCACCACATGTCCGAGACGAGCAAGCCCACGCTGCTGCGCGGCGCCGACGGCGAGCTGTACTTCATCCCCCCCGGCGACCTCGACGCCTACCGGGTCCCCGACGAGCAGGCAACCGAGGTCCAGCACAAGCTCGAGGAGCTCGAGAAGGAGCAGGAGGACGCCGACGTGTCCGGCTTCTCCTTCACCCAGCGCCTGTCACCGACCTCGCTGGGGCTCATCAACCCCACCGCCCCCATGATGGGCGACAACGACAAGACCGTCATCATCAACGGCAGCTTCGGCAGCGGCGGCCTCCGCTTCCCCGGCGAGGTGTTCTGACCCAGCCGCCCCTCGGGCCTCGCACACCAGGCTCGGGGGGACCGGCGTCCACGCTGGAAGGAGCACCGAGGTGGTGGATCTCGTCACGTCCGCGGGGCGCCTGCTGCCGCAGGTCGCGGACGCCGGCCCCAAGGGCTACAGGCACGACACGCACCGGCTGGTCGATCCGGCCGAGACGGTCGCCCGGGTCCGTCGGCTCGCGCCGGCGATGGGGATCACCCGGGTGGCCAACGTCACCGGCCTCGACACCCTCGGGATCCCGGTGGTGATGGTCACCCGGCCCAACTCCCGCTCCCTCGCGGTCACCCAGGGCAAGGGGCTCACCCTGGACGCCGCGAAGGCCTCCGGGCTGATGGAGTCGGTCGAGTCCTACCACGCGGAGCGGATCCTCGCCCCGCTCAAGCTGGCCTCCTACGAGGAGCTGCGCTTCAGCCACCGGGTGGTGGACGTGACGCGGCTGCCGACCCTCGCGGACACCGCTTTCCATCCCGAGCGGCGGGCCCTGTGGATCGAGGGGCACGACCTCGTGTCGGACACGCCCGTGTGGGTCCCGCACGAGCTCGTGCACACCGACTACACCCTGCCGCCGCCGAGCGGCAGCGGCTGCTTCCCCCAGACCTCCAACGGCCTGGCGTCCGGCAACCACCTCCTCGAGGCGGTCAGCCATGCCATCAGCGAGGTGGTCGAGCGCGACGCCTCGGCGCTGTGCGCCCTGGGCGGCCCGCCGGCGCTGCAACGACGCCTCGACCTCGACACCGTCGAGGATGCCGGGTGCCGGTCCGTGCTGGACGCCTACGAGCGCGCCGGCATCGACGTGTGCGTGTGGGACACCACCACCGACGTGGGGATGCCCGCCTTCGAGTGCCTCATCGTCCCGCCCGCCACCGGCGGGCTGCGCGACCTGTACGCGACCTCCGGGCACGGCTGCCACCCGCGCCGGGAGGTGGCACTGCTGCGCGCCCTGACCGAGGCGGCCCAGAGCCGGCTCACCCTCATCTCCGGGGCACGGGACGACAACCCCCGGGGCGACTACGAGCGCTTCCGTGACCCGGACGAGCTGGCGCTGTACCGCGCGCAGGTCGCGGGGAGCACCCCGAACGTCGACCTCGCCGACATCCCGAGCTTCGACGGCGCGACCTTCGCCGAGGACGTCGCCTGGGAGGTCGAGCGCCTGACCGCGGTCGGCATCGACGAGGTGGTCGTGGTCGACCTGACCAAACCGGAGTTCGGCCTCCCGGTCGTCCGGGTGGTCATCCCCGGACTGGAGGGGGTCCACCGGGCACCCGGCTACACCCCCGGTTCCCGGGGCCGCGCCGCCGCACGTGCCCTGACCGGAGGTGCCGCATGACCGCGTACGTGTTCCTCGGCCCGACCCTGCCCGTCGAGCAGGCCCGCGAGGTCCTCGACGCCGTCTACCTGCCCCCGGTGGCCCAGGGCGACGTGTACCGCGCGACGCTGCACGAACCGTCGCTGATCGCCATCATCGACGGCTACTTCGAGCGGGTGCCGGCGGTGTGGCACAAGGAGATCCTGTGGGCGCTGGACCAGGGCATCCCCGTGCTCGGCGCCGCCAGCATGGGGGCGCTGCGGGCGGCGGAGCTGGACACCTTCGGGATGGAGGGCATCGGGCGCGTCTACACGGCGTTCCGGGACGAGGTGCTCGAGGACGACGACGAGGTGGCGGTCGTCCACGCACCCGCGGAGGACGGGTACCGGGCGATGTCGGAGGCGATGGTCAACATCCGGCGCACGATCGCCGATGCCGCCGCTGCCGAGGTCATCGACGCCACCACCGAGGCGCTGGTCCTGGATGTCGCCAAGGGCCTGTACTACGCCGAGCGCTCCTACCCGGCCGTGCTGCATGCCGCAGCTGACGCCGGCGCGGACCCCGCCGAGCTCGACCGCCTGCGCGCCTTCGTCGCCGACCACGCCGTCGACCAGAAGCGCGAGGACGCGCTCGCGCTCCTCGCCGAGGTCGGCGACCGGCTGGCGACCGGGCGGACCGCGGTGCAGACCACCTTCACGTTCCAGTACAGCGAGTTCTGGTACGAGGCGCAGCGCACCGCCGGCCGCCTCCACCTCGGTCGGACGCCAGACGGTGGCGGCAGCGAGGTCAGCCTCGCCCCGGCGGCATCGACCACCGGGGACGAACTGCTCGACGAGCTGCGGCTGGACCCGACCACCTACCGACACGCCTGGGCGGAAGCCTACGCCCGGCTCGGAGCGCTCGAGCACCTGCGCGGCGCGGGGCTGGAGGTCAGCCCGGAGCGGCTGCAGGACACCGCCGACGCGTTCCGACGCGAGCGGGGCCTGCTGGACCCGGTCGACGCCGCCCGGTGGCTCCGCGACAACGACCTCACCGAGCCCGACGCCGCGGCGCTGATGCACCGTGAGGCGCTGGTGCGCTGGTCGTGGACGTCGCGGGACCGGTTCGTCCAGGCCCAGCTCCCCGACCACCTCCGCCTCGTCGGGCTCTACCCCGCGCTGGTGGACCGCGCCCGGGACAAGGCCGAGCGGCTCGCGGAGGTCGGCTGGGCCGAGGTCTCCCTCGATGACCTCGGCACGACCCTCGACGAGGTGCTCGCGTGGTACTTCCGCGATAAGCACGACACCGAGGTGCCACACGACCTCGCGGCCTACGCGACCGCGCACGGCTACGCGAACGAGGCGCACCTGCGTCGGACGCTCGTCCGCGAGTACGCCTACGAGACCCTGCGGCGACGCGCGACCGTCGGCGAGCGCTGAGCCCCCGGCCGGGGCTGACCCGTCCGGCCAGATCCGACACACCCCGAGGAGCCGGCCCATGAGCGAGGCGGCCCGGACGCTGCGCCTCCGCCCGGGGCTCGCTGTCGTGCCCGGCCCCCCGCTCCGGCTGTGGCACAGCGACAGCGGCCAGGTCGAAGCGCTCAGCCCCGCCGAGGTGGGGCCGCTGCTGACCGCCTTCGTCCGGCCCCGACCGGTCGCGGACGTCCTCGCTGGGCTGGAGGCGGGACCGGCCAACCCGGACAGCGCGTCCACCGTGGACCTGCTCGAGCGATGCGTTCGCGCCGGCCTGCTGGTCGACGGGTTCGACCCGGCTCCGACCGCCGTCGAGACCCTCTTCGCGGCCCCGCACCGCAGCCTCGCCGAGGTCCTCGTGGACCGACCCGACGTGGTGGTGGTCGGGGTGCCCTACGACGCCGGTGCGACGAGCCGGCCAGGGAGCCGGTTCGGCCCCGAGGCGTTGCGCCGCGCCAGCGGGACCTGCTTCGTCTACCGGGAGGACGCCGGTCACCCGACCGGGGCATGGGACCCGGTCGCCGAACGGCAGGTGCTGGCTGGCGTGCGGATGGCGGACGTGGGTGACCTGTCGGAGGTCGCACCGGTGCGCAACGGCGTCGTCCTCGACCGGCTCCGACAGACCGTCGGGCACCTGGCGGCCAACGGGTCGGTCCCGGTCGCGCTCGGCGGCGACCACTCCATCACGCTCCCGGTGCTGACCGGGCTGGCCAAGGCCCACGGTCCGATCGGCGTGATCCACGTCGACGCGCACGCGGACCGCGGTGCCGACCCGGGGGTCAGCTGGCGGGTGGGGGTCCACCACGGGAACTTCCTCACCTGGGCCCTGCGCGACCAACGGATCACCCGGCTGGTGCAGCTCGGCATCCGCCAGCGTGAGGCGGTCGCCCCGCCCCCCGACCCGCGGGTGCGGGTCTGGCCCGGGACCCAGGCCGCGAGCGTCCCGCTCGACGAGGTCCTCGCCGACCTGCCCGAGGACCTGCCGTGGCACGTGACCCTCGATGTCGATGCGCTCGACCCGAGCGTGCTCCCGGCGACCGGGACCCCGGTCCCCGGCGGGTTCGGCGTCCACGAGCTGGCCGCGCTGCTGGTCGGCATCGCCGCACAGCGACGGGTCGTCGGCGTGGACGTGTGCGAGCTGATGCCGGGGTCGGACGAGACCGCCGGGCTGATCCCCTGCGAGCTCCTCGTCCGGATGCTGGCCGCGGCGCTGGCGCCCTGATGCCCGATCAGCTCGAGCCGTACCGGGCCGCGCTCGAGGACGTGGCCGCTGCTGCGCATGGCGCCGCGCACGACCAGCTGGGGTGCCCGCTCCCCCCGATCCGGATGCAGCTGGTGGCCGCGCCCCCCGGTGCCGAACGGCTCATGGCCGTCCCCCCGGACACCGTGGAGCTGGCGGTCTCCGACCCCGGGCAGCTCCGGCCGCCCCCGGCGGGGGCCAACACGATCTACGGCGTGTGCCACGAGATCGGGCACCTGGTCCTGGCACTGGCCACCCCTCGGTGGCGGCAGGTCCCGGTCGTCTGGGACGAGGCCTTCGCGCACCTGCTGGCCGTCGACGTCCTGCTGCCGGCGGTCTGGGCCGCGCACGGCGCCACGCTGTGGCCCGACCCCTATCCGGACTACCCCACACGTGAGCTCCAGGTCCCCGCCGGGAGCCAAGGGCTCGATGGCGGGACGATGGCCACGCTGGAACGGTCGACGACGCACCTGCGCCGCATCGCCGCGCGGGTGGGGGTCGCGGGGCTGCTCGCGTCGCTCGGGCGGATCGCGCCCCACCAGCTCACGGTGACGGAGCTCGGCCCTGCACTTCGGCGTGAGACGGAGGGCCAAACCCCCGCCGGGTCGGTGTAACCGGCCGGACCGGTTCGCGTCTTGGAAGCGTGCGGCAGGAGCTGACCGCACGTCCGAGAGACCCAGCGCACCGCTGCGCGAGGAGGGGTTCGACGATGAGCGACGACACGTTCCCGACGGTGCGGATCACCGCGACCGATCGGCACCGCTTCGAGGTGGAGCTCCCCGGCGGGGACGGCACGCAGGTGCCCTCGCTCCCCGAGGAGCTGCGGGGCGAGGACATCCCGAGCTTCGTGCTCGAATGGATCGCCGAGTCCGACGAGATCGGGCTCATCATCCAGGAGCTCCTCCAGGCACCAACCAAGTCGCTGTGCCGGATCTTCCGGGTCCCCACGTACGACGCGAAGACGCAGCTGTCCACCCCGACGTTCTCGGTCTCCCCGATCACCTTCCCCAGCGACATGTGGCGCTCGGTGGGGGACGTGAGCGGGTTCGGGATGGACGAGGCACCGCCGGACACCGTGCCCGGTCTGCCCGAGGGCGTCCAGCTCCCGATCCGGCTGCTGGAGCTCATCGCCATGACCAAGCGACTCGACGCCTGGATCGAGAAGGGCTGGCGCGTACGTGCCTGGGCCGAGGAGCACGGCCACGGCGACGCCCCCTGGCTGCCCGCAGCGCTCTGATCCGAGACGAGCATCGGACCCGAGGTGGACGAGGCGACAGGCCCACCCGCCGGCAACCCGATCCGGGAGTTCGGGCTGCTCTACAGCCGGTTCTGCAACGCGGCCTGCGCCCACTGCGGGTCGAGCTCCGGCCCCACCGCACGGGGCCGGATGCCGATGGACATCGTCGAGCGCTGCGTCACGGACGTGGCCGGGGCCGGCATCCGCTCGGTGATGATCAGCGGCGGGGAACCGCTCGCGTACTTCACCGACATCCGGCACGTCGCCGGCCTGGCCCAGACGGCCGGGCTCGGGGTGCAGCTCTGCTCGAACGGCTTCTGGGGCGACCGACGTGACCGGGCCCTGAGCTGGCTCGAGCAGCTCCGGGACCGCGGCCTGGACGAGCTGCTGCTCAGCACCGACCGGTTCCACCTCGCCTTCGTGCCGCTCCGGTCGGTGATCGGTGCGGCCCAGGCCGCCAGCGAGCTCGGCATCCCGTGCCAGATCGCGGTGCCCGCCACGGCCCGCGACTGGCAGGCCAGCTCGATCGTGGCCACCCTCCAGCGGGAGACCGACGCGCTGGTGCGCACCCACCCGGTCCACCCGGTCGGACGCGGCGAGGGCCTACCGCCCCACCACTTCCGGTGGCCGACCCTCCAGGTCGGTCCCTGCCACCTCGTCGGCCACGTCGAGGTGGACCAGGACGGCACCGTGTCGGTCTGCCCCACCAGCGCCGACTTCGACCAGCGCAGCCCCCTGATCCTCGGCAACGTCACCGCCGACCCGCTCGCGACCCTGCTGACGCGCTTCCAGGCCACGCCGCTCTACGCGGTCATCTCCCGCTGGGGCCCGCTCGGGCTGCACGTGCTGGCCAACGGCACCCGCGACACGGGCATGCTGGGGCTGCCCGAGCGGCTGCACGACTGCCACCTGTGCCGCTCGCTGACCACCGACGAGACGGTCGCGGCCCGGGTCGCCGACCGCCACGGCGTCGACCTGCTGGCCCCCGTCGCGCCCACCGAGCTGGCCGGCCTGCTCCAGCAGGTCGCGGAGGCCATCGCTGTCGACGCCGCCCGGCGCGACCCGCCTACGCACCCCGCGCCCCCCCGATCGGCCGCGGACCTGCTGCCCCTGTCCCCCCCGAGCTGACGAGGCGTCACGCATGCACCAGCTGTCGCACTACACCATCACCGGCGAGCGGACCGACGGCACCGTCGTGTACGCCAACACCCGCAGCAACCGACGGGTCCTGGTCAGCGCCGAACACCACGAGTCACTCCAGCGCAGCGGGCCCATCGGTGCCAACGGCGCCCTGCCCGCCGACCTCGTCGCCGGGCTGTCCGCCGCGGGCATCCTGGTCCCCCACGGCACGGACGAGCTGTCCCTGGTCGCGGCGGACTACCTCGAGGACCGCGAGCCCGACGACGAGCTGCTGCTCACCCTCGCCCCGACCATCTCGTGCAACCTCGCCTGCACCTACTGCTTCGAGCCGGACCACCGGGCGGTGTTCATGACCCGTGAGGAGGAGGCCCGGCTGCTGCGGTTCGTCCGGGGCAAGCTGCAGGGCCGCCGCCAGCTGCACGTGGTCTGGTTCGGCGGCGAGCCGCTGCTGCACCCGGACGCCATCACGCGGCTGTCCCGCGACCTGCTGCGGATCGCCAGCTTCGCCGGGGCGACCTACAGCGCCGAGATCGTGACCAACGGCACCCGGCTGACCGACGAGCTCGCGGCCAAGCTGGCCGCGCTGCGGGTCACGAGCGCGCAGATCACGATCGACGGCCCGGCGCCGGTCCACGACCTGCTCCGGCCCACGCTCGGTGGCAAGCCCAGCTACGCGGCGACCATCGCGGGGGCCCTGGCCGCACACCGGCACATGACCGCGTACCTGCGCATGAACCTCGATCGGCACAACGTGGCCACGATCCCGCAGCTGCTCACCGACCTGGTCGACCGTGGGCTGGCCGGTGCCCCGGTGGGCTTCACGCGCGTCGAGCCCCCGGCCGTGTACGGCCCGGTGCTCCGGGGGCTGGTCCAGGAGCACTACCTCACCGTGCCCGAGTTCGCCGAGGTCGAGGTGGAGCTGCTCGAGGCGGCGCGCGCGGCCGGGCTCCGCGCCGAGGTGCCCGGCTTCCGGGCCGACGACGCCGCCGCGGACGACGACGCCCTGCCGTGCGCGGCGGTGAACCGGGGCCACTTCGTGATCGAGCCGGGGGGCAAGGTCAAACGCTGCTGGGCCGAGGTCTCCGACGACCAGCACCTCGCCGGGCAACTGCGCGACGACGGGATGGTGCTGGGCGAGCGCGACGGGGTCTGGCGCGAGTACGACCCCATCGATGCCGACTGTGCGAGCTGCAAGGTCCTCCCGATCTGCTACGGCGGCTGCCCCAAGGCCCGCATCGACGGGGCCATGGCCCAGGCGGGCTCCCGGGACGAAGCCCGGATCTTCAAGGAGCGCTACGTCTGCTCCCCCCGGCGCTACAACCTCGGGCAGCTGCTCGGTCGGGACCTGATCGGGTGAGCGGGATGACCACCGCCGACCAGCCTCGGGTGATCGATGCGCTGCCGCACCTCGCGCATCCGGACGTCCGGCGGCTGCTGGCCGCCTCCATGGACGACCCCGACGCGGCCGAGCTCGACCAGCTCGCCGCCTACTACCGGCACGCACCGGAACCGACGGTCGTCTTCGGCGTACGGGACCGGACCGGGCTGCTCGGGGTCACCGGGGCCGTCGCCCGCAGCCCCGGACGCTGCGAGGTGCTCAACCTCGCGGTCGACCCGCGAGCGCGCCGCCAGGGTCTCGGGCGACGGTTGCTGTCGGTCGCCGCTGCGGCCCTCCACGCGGACGCGGTCCTCGCGCACACCGACGCCGAGGCGGTCGCGTTCTACCGCGCGTGCGGGTTCACCCTCGAGCCGGTCGGCGAGGTCCGACCGGGGCTGATGCGGTACCTGGCGCACCGCCCCGCGGCCGGGCTCTCCGACGACACCTGGTCGAGCGCACCCGTTGGACACCGTGATGGTCCGTACGGCATGACCATCGCCCTGCCACCCGGCGGCAACACGCTGCCGCGGGTGCCGGACGCGCTCGCCGACCAGCGGCTGCCCGCCTTCGTGGTCGAGTGGATCCTCGAGACCGACGAGATCGGCCTGATGCTCCAGGAACTCCTGCCCGACCGCTTCCCCCCGACGACCCCGGCGATCCGGCCGGCGCGGGTCCGGGACTTCCTGGGACCGGTCACCCGCACGGCCGCGCTGGTCGGGACCGCGGCTCCCGCGGACGCCTCTCCGGCGCAGGACCCCGATACGCCCATCCCCGGGCTCCCGGCAGGGGTGACCCTTCCGATGGCGGTGCTGGAGGTGGCGGAGATGGGCCAGCGGATCGGCGCCTGGATCGACAAGGGGCAGCGCGTGGCGCGGTGGGCCGAGACCCACGGCCACGGCGACGCACCCTGGATCGTGCCGGACCTATGACGGACGACGGTCGACGACCACCCCGGCCGACCGCCGTCGACACCGACGGACGGCCGACCATCGCCCTGGTCGCGATGCCGTGGCAGTCCGCACACCGGCCGTCCCTGCCCCTCGGCCTGCTGGCTGCCGTGATCCGGGCGGAGACCTCCTGGAACGTGGTCCAGGTCCCCGCCTACCTGGACTGGCTCCGCTGGCTCCTGGACGCGGACCTCGAGGCCGCGTTCACCGTGGCCGAGTACGACCGGATCGCCGACGAGTCCTTCTTCCACGGGGTCGGTGACTGGGTCTTCGCCCCGGCGCTCCACGGCCACGAGCCGGGCGACGACGGCTACCCCGCCTACGTCGAGGGACGCGGTGGCGAGGTCGGCCGCGCGGCGCTGCTGCGTCCGCTGGCGTCCCGCTTCGTCGCCGCCATGGCGACGCAGGTCCTCGCCGCCTCCCCGGTGGTGGTCGGCTGTACCACGACCTTCATGCAGAACACCGCCTCCCTCGCACTGCTCCGGGAGGTGAAGCGCCGCGACCCCGCGGCGGTGACCGTCCTGGGCGGCGCCAACTGCGACGGCCCGATGGGCGCGGCCCTGCACCGCAGCTTCCCCTTCGTGGATCTGGTGGTGCGCGGCGAGGGCGAGCCCGCGGTCGTCGACCTGCTGGACGCCCTCGGATGCCCCACCCCAGCAGCACGGGAGCCACGGCTGGCGGCGATCCCCGGCCTGTGCTGGCGGCCCGCGTCCGCCGCCCGGACCTGCTCGACAGCGAACCCGATCGTCACGTCGCCCTGGAACGGGCTGGCCGGGAACCCGGCCCCGGACCACGAGCCGTACTTCACGCGCGTCGAGCAGCTCGGGCTGCGGCCCCTGCTGGACCTGGAGCTGGTCTTCGAGGGCTCCCGGGGCTGCTGGTGGGGGGAGAAGCACCACTGCACCTTCTGCGGGTTGAACGGCACGCTGATGACCTCCCGGGTCCGTCCGACGGAGGTGGTGCTGGACGAGATCACCTCGATGATCGCGCGGTACGGCGTCCACGACCTGGTGGCGGTCGACAACATCCTGGCTCGGGAGCACCAGCGCGACCTCCTCCCACGGCTCGCCGACGCGCAGCTCGGTGCGACCTTCCACGTCGAGACCAAGTCCAACCTCCACGAGCGTGACCTGGCCCTGTTCGCGGCCGCCGGGGTGACCCGGATCCAGGCCGGGGTGGAGTCGCTCATCAGTGACGTCCTGGAGCTGATGGACAAGGGGGTGACCGGGGCCCACAACGTGCGGACGCTCCGGCTGTGCTCGACCTACGGTGTCCGGCTCAGCTGGAACGTGCTGTACGGCTTCCCGGGCGAGCGAGAGGCCGACTACCGGGCGCTGATCGAGGCGATACCGGCACTGTGGCACCTGCAGCCACCGGCGGGTGCGTTCCGGATCACCCTCGAGCGGTTCTCCCCGCACCACCGGGACCCCTCGCTCGGGTTCGCGGAGCGCCGACCGGCGGGCTTCTACCCGTTCGTCTACCCGCAGCTGGCGCCCGAGGACCTCGAGGACCTCGCCTACCTGTTCGACACCCCCGACCAGGGGATCGTCGGGGGCGTCGCCGACGACCTCGTCCGGGCCGTCGCACGCTGGCGGGCCGCCCACCGGCGGGCCTACCTGCGGATGACCGCGGAGGCCGACCGGGACATCATCTCCGACGGCCGTGGGGGCTTCCAGGTCGTGACGCTCCGCGACCCGACCGAACGAGCGTTGTTCCGCATGGCGCTGGACGGCACCAGCCTGCGTGCGCTCGAACGTGCGGACGCGCGCGCGGAGGAGCACCTCACCCGCTGGGCCCAGCACCGGCTCGTCCATCGGGACGGCGACCGGATCGTGGCGCTGCCGATCCCGGCTCCCGGCATGCGGTTCACGCGCCGGGACGCGGATCATCCGGCGACCCGGCCAGACCTGCCGGTCCTCGCGTGAGGCGCGGACGAGGACCGGCGGCGAGCCCGAGGTCGTCGACCCCGCCGTTGAGCGCGTAGGGCGGCTTCGGGCTGCTCGGCGGACGGCTCGGCGAGCCGGCGCAGCGGGACTCCTCCACGCATGGGGACGGTCACCGGGCCCCGGCCCGCGCGCCGCTCACTCCAGGTACTGGGCCTCGATGGCCGTGCGGACGGCCGCGCGGAACCCCTCGGCGGCGAGCCGCGAGGTCCGCAGCTCGTGCTCCGCGTCGCTGACGACCTCGGCGAGGTCCTCGTCCTGGAGGACCTCGCGCAGCCAACGGGAGAGGTCGTGGCGACGCGCGTGGGCCTCCAGCGCGTCGATGCTGCAGACACCGAGGTGGCGGTGGAACTCGCGCAGGTTGCTCGCGACCCGCCCCTCCTCCACCTCGGTGAAGTAGAACCGCAGCGGTTCGGGGAGCTCGCCGTCGATGTACTTGTGCCAGTGTCGGACGTGGCCACTGCTGCGCTCGGCCACGGTGAAGGCACGGGGCGCGGCGTCACCCGAGCGATCGATCAGGACCGCGCGGCCGCGTTGGTCGCCGAGGAGCGCCGCGAGCCGGTCCTCGGAGCACCCGGCAGCGTTCGCGGCGTAGCGCTGCGACTCCACCCGCCCGTTGGTCCCGCCCGCGGAGATGACGAGGAACTCCCAGGCGCTGCGCACCACCTCGGGCAGGGCGTCCGGGAGGTAGGAGCTGCACCCGTAGCCGTGGTCGCCACCGGCCAGCTGGGCGGCCCAGCCGGGCTGCTGCGCGAGCAGCTCGTGGGCTTCGTCGAAGAAGAGCCAGTGCGGCAGCCCGGTCAGCGCACGCTGGGCGAGCAGCACCGGGGCGATCGCGTCGACGTACGCACGCTGGGCCTCCTCGCTCAACGTCGACAGATCCACGACCACGCTGCCGAACCGGTGCCGGAGCAGGTCGGCGAGCTGGGTCGGGGGCGGCAGCGGGTCGCGACCACCGACGCCGAGGATCCCGCGACGCTCCGTCAGCGGGCGGTGATCGCCCTCGCGGTCCAGCACCAGCACGCTGTAGTCCAGGCGGACGAGCTGCTCCACCAGCGATCCGGTCAGGTACGACTTCCCCGAGCAGCTGCCACCGACCAGCAGGAGGTTGACCTGTGAGGCCGGGAGCTGGACCTCGTTGCCCGCATCGTCGTACCCGAGCGTCAGCACCCGCTTGGTCGGCGCGATCCAGCGCTCGCCGGACAGCAACGGCCCGCGCAGCAGCTCGGCCACCCCGTCCCCGTCCTCGGCGTCCAGCACGACATCCGCCCGGCGCTTGAGCGCCTCGACGGCGTTGCCGACCGCGACCCCCAGCTCGCACACCTCGAGCAGGTGGTGATCGTTCTCCGCGTCACCGACCGCGACCGTGCTGTGGCGCGAGATCCCGAGGTTCCCGAGCGCGTGGACGAGCCCGGTCCCCTTGGTCACGCCGTTGGGCAGCACCATGAGCGCCGCACGGTTGTGGACCAGCTGACAGCCCAGCTGCAACCGGACGATCTCCTCGACCACCGCCTGGGCGTCCTGGCTGTCGCAGGCCAGCAGGACACGGCCCTGCCGGACGGAGAGGTCCCGGTGCGCCAGACGCTGGCCGAGCGCGGGGTCGACGGGCGGCGCCAGGTCCTGCACACCGTCGTCATCGGCCAGCACCGCCCCGTTCTCGGCCACGATCGCGTCGAACTCCTCGTCGACCTCGGGGAACACCGCCCGGAGCTCCGACAGGATCCGTCCGGTGACCAGCACCACGACCCTGCCCCGTTCGCGCTGCTCCCGGATCGCTGCGAGCACCTCCGGCGTCGGGCGGTCCGAGCGGGTCAAGGTGCCGTCGTAGTCGACGGCGATCGCCTGGAAGCCGGCAGCCATGGCAGGGAGGCCTTCCCGGGGCTGCTCACCGTAACGAGGTGGGCGGACGACGGCTAGAGCCGGCCGGCATCGCGACGGCCCCCCGGGCCCCGCTTGGCTCGACCGGGCCCGTCGGTAGGCTGCCGGGGTCCATCCGGCCCGGTGGTCGACACCGGCCGTGGATGTCCGGCGGGCAGGTCCCGCGCCCCACCTCGGGGAGGGCACAGCCCCCGAGCAGCTCGGTTCCAGGGCGGCACGAACGCCTGGCTCCACAACCGGGCCGGACCCCGGCATCGTGCGCACCAGCGTCGATGCCGGGGTCCGGCGGTGGGGGTCAGGCGGCGGGGGTCAGACCGCTGGGGTCGGCAGCGGGATCGTGGCCCGCGCCCGCCGCTCCCGGGCGTACGCGTCGGCGGCGAGCATCGCGTCGACGACCATCGTCGGGTGCACCGGGAAGGGCTCGTTGTGGATCGTCTCCCCGGGGGCACAGGCGGCCTCCGCGACGCGCTGCAGGTCCGCACGGTCGACGCCGTCCAGCCCGACGTCGGCCAGCGTGATCGGGAGGCCGACGGCGAGGCAGAAGTCGTAGACCCGGTCGATGAGGTCGTTCGGGCGGTCCTCCATGACCAGCATCGAGGCCAACCCGAACGAGACCTTCTCGCCGTGCTGGTAGTCGTGGGTCGCGTGGAGCACGGTCAACCCGTTGTGGATGGCGTGGGCTGCCGCGAGGCCACCGGACTCGAAGCCGAGCCCCGACAGCAGGGTGTTGGCCTCGACCACGGCCTCGACGGCGTAGCTGACCGCGTCGGCCTCCACCGCCCGGCGGGCCGCCACGCCGTACTCGAGCAGCGTGTCGTAGCTCAGACGGGCCAGCGTCAGGGCGGAACGCGTCGGCGCGCCGCCGGACATCGCCTGGGCGCGGGTCAGCGACGACGACTCCGCCTCGAACCAGGTGGCCAGCGCATCCCCGATCCCGGCGACCAGGAACCGGACCGGCGCCTTGGCGACCACCTCGGTGTCCACCAGCACGACGTCCGGGTTGCGCTCGAAGAAGCGGTACTCGAGGAAGGCGCCCTCGTCGCTGTAGACCACCGACAGCGCGCTGGTCGGTGCGTCCGTGGAGGCCAGGGTCGGCACGATCACCAGCCGGGTCCCCGCGGGGTGCGCGACCGCCTTGGCGGTGTCGATGGTCTTCCCACCACCGATGCCGACGACCGCATCGGCGTCGACCGCACGGACCCGGTCGCTGATCCGGTCGATCTCCGCCGGCGAGGTCTCGCCGCCGAAGGACTCGGTCACCGCGCCCTCGATGCCGGTGATGCGGTCACCGAGGATGTCCGCGGCGACCGGATCCACGAGCAGCAGGGGGCGCTGCAGGTCCAGGCGCTGCAGCCAGGCCGGGAGATCGTCGATGGCACCGACGCCCTGGATGTAGCGCCCTGGCGCGGCGAAGACCGCGCTGGTCGGACGGGTTGCTGCGACCTCGGACATGATGGAACTCCTCGTCGATCGGTTCGGGAGCGGGAGCGGACGCGGAGGACCAGGGGCCCGATCCCGCGACCATCCCGACCCTGCCCGTCCCCGCCAGCGGCGTCTAGGGACCTTCGGGCAGCCGGTCGGGTGGTAGCGCCTCCGCCGGGGGCACGGCGCCGCACCGCGGATGGGATCATCGCGTCGTGCGTGACCGGTAGCCTCCCCGCGCCCCCGCAGGCAGCGCAACCTGTCGCCAGGGAGAAGCGTCCACCTGGTACCTGCCGCGGAGGTCCCGCCCCCGTAGCTCAGTGGATAGAGCGTCGGTTTCCTAAACCGTGCGTCGCAGGTTCGATTCCTGCCGGGGGCGCCGCACCACCGCCGGGGAGAGCGACGATGCGACCGATGACCGACGCCGAGCGGCGCGCGTTCCTGGCCGCCGGGGCACCGACCGCAGCGCTCGCGACCACCCGGGAGGACGGCCGCCCCCACGTCGCCCCGATCTGGTTCCTGCCCGACGGGGACGACGTGGTCTTCACGACCTGGCACGCCAGCGTCAAGGGCCGCAACCTGGCCCGCGACCCGCGCGCCGCCATCAGCGTCGACGATCCGGCGTTCCCGTTCGCCTTCGTCGTCCTCGAGGGCACCTGCACCCTGACCGACGACCTGGAGGACCTGCGCACCTGGGCGACCCGGATCGCCGCTCGCTACGTTCCCGAGGGACGTGCGGAGGAGTTCGGGACGCGCAACGCCGTGACCGGCGAGCTGCTCGTCCGGTTCACGCCGGATCGCTGCAGCACCGGCCAGGGTGTCGCGGACTGACCCTCGCCGGCCGCACCGAGGCCCCCGACGCGCCCAGCAGACCGCACCGCGGCGGCCCGCCACGGCCCACCTCGGAACAGCCACCGCATCGCCGGCGTTGCCACCCCCTACGAGACCCCACCTCCACACACCGTCCACCGCGAGGTTGCCCGTGCGCACCTGGTCCCATCGCCGCTGGCTCGCCGCTGCTGCCGGCACCGCCGGCGCCGGCCTGCTGCTCGGCCTGCCCACGGCCATCATCCCGAACCCGATCTTCGGGCGGCAGATCGAGGCCCCGGCCTGGAGCTACCTCGCCTTCGCGGTCACCGCGGTGCTGAGCGGCCTGCTGCTCGCCACCTACGTCCGTGAGCCCGTCGCGGTCACCGCGGGAGCCCCGACCGACGAGCCGCAGGTCAGCGACGAGGACGCCAAGCGCTTCACGGTCGGCGGCCTGCTGGCCTTCTTCGCGATCGGCTGCCCGACCTGCAACAAGCTGGTCCTGCTCGCGCTCGGCACCAGCGGTGCGATCACCTGGTTCGAGCCGGTCCAGCCCCTGCTGGCGCTGGCCGGCATCGGGGTGCTCGTCTGGGCGCTGCGCCGGCGGCTACAGAACGAGGTCGCCTGCGCCGTGCCGTCCAACCGTCGATGACCGGCACCGTCCACCTCGAGGCCGGGCCCGCCCACCTCGAGGTGGATCCGGCGGACGGGGGCCGGCTGACCTCGCTGGTCGTCCACGGGCACGAGCTGCTGGTGACCGGCACGGGCGGCGGCATCGGCTACGGGAGCTTCGTGATGGCGCCCTGGGCCGGGCGGCTGCGTGACGGCCGGGTCAGCGCCGACCGGCGGACGCTGCAGCTGCGGCGCGAGCCCGACGACGGCCACGCCCTGCACGGCCTGGTCCACAGTCGCCCGTGGACGCTCGTCGGCGCGGACGAGCACGAAGCCCGTCTCGAGCTCCACCTGGCGGCCGCAACCGCCGCCCGGGCCGACCCGTCGGTCGGCGCCGACGGCTGGTTCACCGACCTCCACCTCGTCCAGGACCTCCTGCTGCTCCCCGACCGCCTGGAGCTGCGCTTGCGGGTGACGCCTGCTGCGGTCACTCCGGTCACGATCGGCTGGCATCCGTGGTTCCGACGCCACCTCGATGACGCCGAGGTGGCGCTCGAGGTCCCGGCGACCCACATCCTGCGCAAGGACCGGGTCGGGATCACGACCAACGAGGCCGCACCGGTTCCCGCGCCGCCCTGGAACGAGACCTTCACCGGACTGACCGGCCCGGTGCGGTTGCGGTGGGGGGATCGGCTCGAGCTGGAGATCGCCTCCAGCGCACCGGTCGTGGTGGTGTTCAGCGGACGGACCTACGGCATCTGCGTCGAGCCGCAGTCGGGCCCACCGGACGAGCCGAACCTCGCCGAGCGCCGGCTCGTCCGACCCGACCGGCCGCTCAACCTCGCGTCGACGTGGCGGTGGCGGACCGCCTGACGCCATCCGGGTCGCGCCGATCGGGCAGCGGTGACTACCGTAAGCGGAACGCAAGGTTCGGCAGGACTTCGCAACCCTTGTGTGGTCCAGGTCGGGGGCCCGACGGTGTCGCCGTACGACAGGAACGCACCATGAGCGATGAGGCTGCCAGCTCCCTGCCCGCTCGGATCCGACGGGACCGCATGCTCGCCCTGCTCCGGCAGCAGGAGTTCGTGCGCGTCAGCGAGCTCGCGGACCACTTCGACGTGTCCGAG
This sequence comes from Nitriliruptoraceae bacterium, assembly GCA_047921175.1. Classification (GTDB taxonomy): domain Bacteria; phylum Actinomycetota; class Nitriliruptoria; order Nitriliruptorales; family Nitriliruptoraceae; genus T1Sed10-7. The sequence goes on from JBLRWQ010000044.1 coordinate 22,554, forward strand.
GTCACCATCCGGGGCGACCTCGATGCCCTGCACGACCGGGGCCAGCTCCGACGGGTCCGCGGCGGCGCCGTCCCGCGGGCGGTCCCGCCGACCGAACGACGCTTCGAGGAGGCCGAGATCGCGGCCGCCGCGCAGAAGCGGGCCATCGCCCACCTCGCCGCCTCGACGGTGCAGCCGGGCGACACCATCGTGCTGGATGTCGGCACGACGACCACCGCGCTCGCCCAGGCCCTGGCAGCGCGGACGGAGCTGGAGGACGTGACGATCTTCACCTCCTCGCTGACGATCGCGCTCGCGCTGGAGGTCGCCGAGCCCCGGCTGACCGTGGTGGTGACCGGCGGCACCCTGCGCAAGAAGCAGCACTCGCTGGTCGAGCCGCTGGCCGGGCTCGTGCTCGGCACGATCAACGCCGCGACCGCCTTCATCGGCTGCAACGGCATCGATGTGGAGCGCGGGGTGACCAACGTCAACCTGCCGGAGACCGAGATCAAGCGCCTCATCCTGAAGGCCTCCCAGCGCCGCGTGGTCTGCGCGGACAGCACGAAGCTCGGGCAGGTCGCCCTCGCCCACGTGTGCGACCTCGACGACATCGACACCCTCATCACCGACGACCGGGCCGACCCGGAGCTCGTGGCCGCGCTGCACGACACCGGGCTCGAGGTGGTGCTCGCCACGGTCCCCGACACCAACGCGCCGGAGCCACGATGACCACCTGGAGCACCGTCGCCGAGCTCCCGGTCGATCCCGCGACCGGACTCGTCTACGAACATGGGTGGCAGTCGTGGAGCCCCGCCGGCGCCTACCGGATCACCGCCACCAGCCCGCGGCCGCAACGTGAGCGCTGGCAGACCATGGCGTTCCGGCCCGAGCAGCCCGCCCCGGCCACCGGCTTCCAGGCCGAGGGCCTGCTCGCGGTCCAACCCGCCGCCGACGCGCCGGTGACCGTGCTCGCGAGCCCCGACCCGCGGGTCGAGGTGGCGTCCATCCGGCTCGAGCTCCGCGGCGACGTCGCGGTCGTCACCGCTGACGGCGAGGTGGCGGTCACCGAGCACGGGCCCGACCTCGTGGCGGCGCTCGAGGCGCACGCCGAGGCGCTCGCGGGCCACCTCGACGTCCCCGCCGGCGGGACCACCCGGACCCTCGGCACCGGTTGGTGCTCGTGGTACGGCTACTACCACGACGTGACGGAGCGGATCGTCCTCGATGAGCTCGCGCTGATCGACCGGCACGGCCTCCACGTCGACACCGTCCAGCTCGATGACGGGTACCAGACCGGCATCGGCGACTGGTTGGATCGTCGCACCGACGCCTTCCCGCGTCCCCTCGGGGAGCTGGCCGCACGCATCGCCGACACCGGGCGGACCGCCGGGATCTGGACCGCGCCGTTCCTGGTGGGCGCGGACAGCCAGCTGGCCCGGGACCACCCGGACTGGCTGGTCGACGGCGCGCTGGCGTCCGACGAGCACTGGGGCCAGCCCATCCGGGTGCTCGACGTGACCCACCCCGACGCCGCCGAGCACCTCACCGAGGTGCTGGCCACCCTGACCGCGTGGGGGTTCACCTACCACAAGGTCGACTTCCTGTACGGCGGCGCGATGCCGGGCCGCCGCCACGCGGACGTCACCGCGGTGGAGGCGTACGGGATCGGGATGCAGCTGCTCCGCGACGCGATCGGCGACGACGCGGTGCTGCTCGGCTGCGGGGCGCCGCTGCTGCCCTCGATCGGGCTGGTCGACGCCATGCGCATCTCCCCCGACATCGACCCGAGCTTCGCGCCACCGCTGGGCGACGTCAGCCAGCCGTCGGGCCAGGGCGCGGTGCTGATGGGCCGGGCCCGCGCCTACCAGCACGGGCGGTGGTGGGTCAACGACCCGGACTGCATCACGGTCCGGCCGGCGATCGAGCGTCGGGAGCTGTGGGCCGGCGAGCTGGCCGCCCACGGCGGTCTGGCCGTCTCGGGCGACCCGATCGGTGCGCTGGACGCCGACGGGCTGGCCTGGACCCGCGAGCTCCTGCAGCCGCCCGCGGTGCGCGCGGCCCGGTGGCAGCCCGATCCCGACGACACGCTCGGCGGCGGCTTCGTCGGCGCGGCTCTACGGTGAGCACCGGCCGGGCACCCGCCCCTGCCGCTGACGACCACCTCGGTGCTGGTGCTGAGGTGGCGGTCGGTCCCTGCAGCGCGAACGAGGAGCGCGGTTGATGCGCACGGGTGTCTGCTACTACCCGGAGCAGTGGCCCCAGCAGCGGTGGGCGACCGACGCCGCCTGGATGGCGGAGCTCGGCCTGGACCTGGTCCGCATCGGCGAGTTCGCCTGGAGCACCTACGAGCCGGCGCGGGGCCGGTTCGAGTTCGCGTGGCTGGATCAGGCGATCGAGGTGCTCGCCGGCGCCGGGCTCCAGGTGGTGCTGGGCACGCCCACGGCGACGCCCCCGGTGTGGTTGGTGCGGGAGCGACCGGAGATCGTCTCGGTCGGACCGGACGGGCGACCCCGGCCGTACGGGTCACGCCGGCACACCTCGACCACCTCGCGCGCCTACCGCGAGGAAGCCGCTCGCATCGTCGAGGTGCTGGTCGACCGGTACGGCGACCACCCGGCCGTGGTCGCCTGGCAGGTGGACAACGAGCCCGGCAACCACGACTCGGCCCGCTGCTGGAGCCCGGAGTCCGAGCGGGCCTTCCAGGCGTGGCTGTCGACGCGGTTCGATCGCGACATCGATGCGCTGAACGCCGCCTGGGGCACGGCGTTCTGGTCGATGACCTACCCGTCCTTCGAGGCGGTCGAGCTCCCGCGGCCCACGGTGACCGACCACAACCCCTCCCTGCGGGTGGCACACCTCGCGTTCGCCGCCGAGCAGGCCGCCGAGGGGCTCGCCGAGCAGCGGGCCATCATCGCCGCGGGCAGCCCGGGACGGGAGGTGTTCACCAACCTCTACCTCGGCGACATCGACATCGACCCGCGGCAGGTGGCGCGACCGACCGGGCTGGGGTCCGTGGACATCTACCCGCATGGGCTGGAGGACGCCCACGAGGTCGGCTTCGTGCTGGACCTGGCCCGCGGCTCGGCCCTCGGGCCCGGTGCGGGCCCGGCGGACCGGGGTGGGCGGGCCTGGATCGTGGAGCAGCAGCCGGGTCCGGTGAACTGGACCGGGGACAACCCGGCGGTGCCGGCCGGGCAGGTCCGGCTGTGGTGCTGGCAGGCGGCCATGCACGGGGTCGAGACCCTGCTGTGGTTCCGGTGGCGGGCCGCACGGGCCGGCCAGGAGCAGCACCACGCCGCGCTGCTGCGCCACGACGGCACCCGCAGCCCGGCCTGGGACGAGGCCGCCCGGTTCCTGCGGGAGCTGCGTGAGGTGGAGGCCACGGCACCGCAAGTGATCGAGCGGCCACCGGCCCGGGTCGCGCTGGTGCACGACCACCTCGACGCGTGGATGCTGGAGGTCATCCCGCAGGTCCCCGACGCCGGGCACCGGCGGCTGGTCACCGCGGCCCACGCGGCGGCCCGCCGGCTGGCGCTGGACGTGGACGTCGTCCCCGACGACGCCGATCTGACCGGCTACGAGGTGGTGCTCGCGCCCGCCCTCCACGTGGTCACCGACGACCGGTTGACGCGGTTGGACGCGGCGCTCGATGCGGGGGCGACCGTGCTGCTCGGACCCCGCGCCCTGGTCCGTG
>JBLRWQ010000045.1:0-25759 GCA_047921175.1 Nitriliruptoraceae bacterium
TCTCCGAGGGTGGCGAGCGCGTCGAGCACGGTCTCACGGATCGCGATCCGCTCCTCGATCGGGGTCGCAGCGCGACCATCGGCCGAGCGGCGCTGCCTCGGCGACCACATCCTCGGCATCCGCCGTCCCGCCGGACAGCAGCATCGCGAGGCGCACCAGCCGGTCCTCGAGCCCGATGACCACGTCGGTGAACGCCACCGCATCCGGTGCCGACGACCCCTGCTCTGACCGACCGATGGTCCGCTCCGTTCACGCCCTTACCTACACGAGTCACCAGCCCACCGTCAGGTTGCACCACACCTCCTCGCGGGACGCGCAGGCAGGCCGTGCAACCGCACGCGGTCGGGCGACGTCAGACCGGAGAGCGAGGACGTGGAGGACACGATGGCATGGACCCGGAAGCGCCTGGTGCTCGCCGCAGCGGTCACCGTCCTGGTGGCCGGATGCGCTGGTACCGCGACCTCCCCGCTCGAGCCACCCGATCTCGCGGCGATGGATGACTACGGCTGCGGCTACGGGTTCTGGCTCGGCAGCCCGGACGGACGGGTCGCCGTCAGGTTCGCAGCCGACCACGAGGACGCCGTCAGCGGCGGGCTGCCGCAGGAGGCGTCGCTGCCCCACGAGGCGTGGGATGCGACCGTGCTGATCGGCGAGGACCTCTACGCCAACTGGTGCGACGACGTGATCGAAGCCGGCGAGCCCGAACCGGTCGTGGCCGAGGAGTGGCCGATCACCGTGGGCACGATCACCTTCGAGACGCCGCCCCAGTCGGCCGACTGTCCGGCCGAGGCCCGTGCGATCGCCACCGACCTCGAAGCCACCCGAGGTGACGGCACGACCGTCGAACTCGGTCGCCGTCAGCTCACCAACGACACCTGGGGGTGCTTCGCCGGCTGACGCGGCTGCTGCGACGGCCCCCTCCCGCATGCCGCGCAACCGTACGGCGTCGAGGAAGCTCACGTCGCTCGCGTGGGGTCAGCCTCCTGCCCCGCCGGGCTCGCACTCACCGCGGAAGAACGCCCACTCCTCGCACTCGGAGCCGTCGGAGAAGACACAGAACCCCTGCTCCCCACCGTCCGTGCCCGTTCGGATGTCGACCTGGCCACCCTGCTCGAGGCAGTACTCGGATGCCGGGTTCGCCAGGCCGGGATCCGCGGGCTGCTCCGGGGTGGTGTCGCCGGTACAGCCGGCGAGCACCGCGACGGCGAGGACGACGGTCAGCAGGCGGGCCAGGGAGCGCGGGAGCGCGGTCGTGTGGCTTCGCGGCTGCAACGAGGACATGTCGACACCTCCTCGACGGGTGCTCCGAGGCGGTGGATCGACCTCCCGGACCGCACGGATGCGCCCGCTCCTCCCGGAGTACCCCCGGTGCGGAGCGTCGACCAGTGCCGGAGTGCCCGGGCACGGGATCGCCGGTGCCCGCCGGACGTCAGCGGGCCGTCGTCACCCTGTCAGTGCGACTTCCCCGCCTGCGAGCCGCCGTTGTGCTGCGCATGCGAGGCGGCGTCGCGGCGCTTGCGCTTGCTGCTCGCCTTGAGCTCCTGACGGTGCTCCTGCTTCGCTGCGCGCTTCTCCTTCAGCGTGTGCTGTGCCTCACGCTTGGGGTTGTGACCGACGCGGTCGCGGTTCGCCATCGCCCTGCCTCTCACCGGCATCCTGCAACGGTGGCACGGATCGTCGGGCGAGACGAGGGTCCTTGGTCTCGACGTGCTGACCCGCGACCGGAGCCACCCGGGGGCGGTCAGCCGTCGAGCGCTCCGGGATCGTCGGGCACGTCCACGGCGTACCGGCGCAGCACCTCGAGCGGGACCCGATCGAGGACGCGCACGTTGGTCGCGGCGAGCACCACCGGTGCCGCCGCGCCGTCCTGGTGGGCGCGGAGCCAGTTGGGCGCCGTGACGCACCACCGATCACCCGGGTTCAGCCCCGGGAACCGGAACTCCGGCCGCGGGGTCGACAGGTCGTTGCCGATCGCGCGCTGGTGCGCCAGGAACTCGGCGGTGACGACGGCGCAGATGGTGTGGCTGCCGCGGTCGTCCGGCCCCGTCCGGCACGAGCCGTCCCGGAACCAGCCCGTGAGGGGATCGGTGCTGCACCCCTCGAGGTCGCCGCCGAGCACGTTGCGTTCGTCCATGCGTGGGAGGCTACCGGTGGTTCCGGAGACGGCCCAGAGACGGCCGGCTCGGGTCGTGGTCAGGTCGTGGTCAGGCCACCGTCGACGACGTTCGGACCGCCAGCCATGAAGGAGGCCTCGTCGCTGAGGAGGAAGCAGACCAGCGCGGCGACCTCGTCGACGGTGCCGTACCGGCCCATCGGGCTCATCGACGCGAACTGCTCGTGGGCTGCTGCTTGGTCACCGTCACCGACGACGCCCTTCTCGATCCGGTCCATCATCCCGGTGCTGATCGGGCCCGGGTTGACGCTCATGACCCGGATACCGAGCGGAGCGACCTCGGCCGCGACCGACTTCGTCAGACCCATCACCGCGTGCTTGGACGCGACGTAGGGGGCCAGCCCCGGCGACCCGCGCAGCCCGGCGACGGAGGCGGTGTTGACGACCGCGCCACCGTCGCCCTGCTCGGCCATCCGAGCCAGCACGTGCTGCAGGCCGAGGTAGACCCCGCGCACGTTGATGGCAAGCACCTTGTCGAAGTCCGCGATGTTGGCCTCGATGGTGGGTGCGACCTTGCCCTCGATGCCGGCGTTGTTGAAGAACAGGTCGATGCGTCCGAACGCCTCGACCGCTGCCGCCACGTACGCGCTCACCCCGTCCTCGATGGAGACGTCCGCGGTCACCGCCATCGCGCCGTGCCCGATCCGCTCGGCGGCCGCGTCGACCGCGTCACCGTTGATGTCGACGACGACGACCTTGGCGCCCTCCTGCGCCAGTCGCGTCGCGACCGCTTCGCCGATGCCGCCCGCGCCACCGGTGACCACGGCGACCTTGTCCGTGAACCTGGCCATGCCTGCTCCTTCTCCCTGGGATGCCGGCTGTTCGCACCGGGGAGCTCCCCTCCCCGGTGTCGCTGCCAACGGCCGCGACGGCCGTGGCATTCCGGCAGCGCCCGGCTGGGGTCCGGTCGCGTCGTCGCAGCCGGTGCCGTCGATCTGGGGTCGCCACGGATGAACCGTCACGCGCTGGGGGTGCACAAACGGTGCTCTCGGGCTGGCAGCGCCCATCGCAGCCTGGTAACGGGATACCTGCGGCCCAGTACGAGCCGCGGCAGGCTCGGTGGCCGCCAGCGCGGATCCTCCGGACTCACGGACCGGTCGGCGGTTCCCCCAGCTCCTCGAGGACCTCGTCGATGTGCTCGATCCCTGGCCCACGGCGTGCGGCGATGATGGTCGCTATGGCGGCGCCGATGACGAGCACGGCCGTGGGCACGAACGGATCCAGGGCGGGCACCGCTTGCGCGAGCGCGCCGATCACGGGCGGGCCGACCGCCAGCCCCAGGCTGAACGCGACGTTGAACAGCCCGAAGGCGCGGCCGCGGGTCGCCACGGTGGAGCTCGATGACGTCGCGGCGGTGACGGCCGGGAAGATGAGTCCGTAGCCGGCGCCGAACAGGGCGCTCCCGAGGACCGCGACGGTCAGGCTCGGTGCCAGGGCGAGCACCACCAACGCGGCGCCCAGGGTCGCGAGCCCGAGCGCCAGTGGCCCATCTGCGCCACTGCGGTCCACACGGCCGGCGACCGGGGAGAGCATCAGGCCGGCCGCGACGATGGCGTAGGCGGTGAACAACCCGCCGACAGCGGACGCCGGCGCGCCCAGTGCCTCGGCGGTGCCGGGAGGAAGCCCGCGAGGACACCGACCGCGGCGGTCAGGCTGACCGTGCCGAGCAGCGCGCGTCGGATCGGTGCGAGCTGGAGCAGGGCACGCATCGCCTGCGGGCGGGCGGCACGCTCGGTCGCGGTCCGGGGCGCGGCTGCGGGTGCGTCGTGGACGCCGAAGAACGCCACCACCGCACCCAGGAGCAGCAGCACGGCGACGCCGAGGAACACCTCGTCGGTCCCGGTCGCCTGCCGTACCGCTCCGGCGGTGGCCGGCGCGATCACCGCGGCCGAGCCGATCACCGCTCCCAACCGTCCGAAGGCCCGACCCTCCGCGCCGCGTCGCGCGCGGTCGCCGGCAGCCGCGAAGACCGCGGGGACCAGGATCCCGCCCGCGATGCCGTGCAGCAGCCGCACGAGGATGAAGGTACCCACCGTGGTCGCGGCGGCGTAGGTGGCGACCGTGGCGGCCGCTGCCACCAGCCCGATGATGGTGATGCGTCGGCGGCCGTAGCGGTCGACGAGGATGCCGCCGACGATGTTGGCGGGGAGGTTGGCCGCGGAGTACGCCCCGACCGCGAGTCCGATGCCGGCCGCACCCGCGCCAAGCGACGTGACATGCGGCGCGACGGTCGGTAGGAGGGCGAAGACGTCGACGAAGGCGAGGAAGAGGACGACGCCCGGCGCTCGTAGCGATGCTCGGACGGGGGCACTGGTGGTCACGGCGCGGTCCTGGGCCGGGGCACGGGTGCCGGCTGAGGGGGCGGGCACCGGTGGCGGTTCGGAGCGGGTCGAGCTCCGACGCGACAGGGTACGGCCCGGTTGGTACGGTCGGGTCCGAGGTCGGGTCGTGTACCCGACGGACCGAGGTGACGGGCGTCCGCCGGTGACGTCCTCCGGTGAACCGGGTCAGGGCCGAGAGGCAGCAGCCCTAAGCCGTTCTCGGGCGGGTGCCGATCACGGGCGCTCGTCACCTCGCTCCGTCGGGCCACCCGGCCTCGTCCGTTGCCGGTGGCCGGTCGCGGCCACCGAGGTGGCATGGCGCGACCAGCCGAGTGGTCACCCGGTGGAGCTACGGTGCGGGGTGCCGGCCGAGCGGTCGTCGGAGGGAGGACGAGGTGGCCTACGTCTCGCTGTACCGGCGCTACCGCCCACGCACCTTCGAGGAAGTCGTCGGGCAGGAGCACGTGACCCGAACGCTCATCAACGCGCTGGAGCAGGACCGGCTCGCCCACGCGTACCTGTTCACGGGACCGCGGGGGACGGGCAAGACCTCCACGGCCAGGATCCTCGCCGCTGCCATCAACTGCGAGCAGGGTCCGACGGCGACCCCGTGCGGGACCTGCGAGCAGTGCACCGCGATCACCACCGGACGTTCCGTGGACGTGGTCGAACTCGACATGGCCTCCCATGGTGGTGTCGATGACGCACGTGAGCTGCGCGATCGGGCGCTGTTCGCCCCGGCGCAGGCGCGGCGAAAGGTCTACATCCTCGATGAGGTCCACATGGCCTCCACGGCCGCGTTCAACGCGCTGCTGAAGTTGATCGAGGAGCCGCCCGCGCACGTGCTCTTCGCCATGGCGACCACCGACCCGCAGAAGGTGATCCCGACCATCCTGTCGCGGGTGCAGCGGCTCGACCTCCGCCGAGTCGCGGCGACCGCCGTCGCCGACCATGTGCGCTCGATCTGCTCGGCCGAGGGCTACACGATCGAAGCCGGTGCCGTCGATGCGGTCGTACGCGCCGGCGACGGCTCGGTCCGTGACACGCTGTCCGTCCTCGAGCAGGTGCTCGCGTACGCGGGGACCGAGGTCACGGCGGTCGCGGTGGAGCAGACGCTGGGGGCGAGCCCGGCGCAGCGGCTCTTCGAGGTGATCGACCTGCTCGCCGCGCGCGACCTCGCGGGCCTGCTGCGACTGGTGCAGTCCCTGCTGGACGGCGGGCACGACCTCCGCCGCTTCACCCTCGACCTCGTGCAGCACGCCCGCGACCTCCTGGTCCTCCAGGTCGCGCCCGACGACCCGGCGCTGGTCGACGCGACCGAGGAGCATCGGATCCGCCTGCGCGAGCAGACCTCGCAGCTGTCCACGGCCCGGTTGCTGCGCATGGTCGATCTGCTCGCGCACACCGTCGCGGAGCAGCGGCAGGGATCCCCTCGGCTACCACTGGAACTCGCGCTGTCCCGGCTCGCGGTCCCGGCGGAGGACGCCGACCTGGTCGAGTTGGCCGAGCGGGTTGCGGCACTGGAGTCGGTGCCGACCCCGGCCGCGCCTGTGGTTGCTGCGACGGAGGCGTTGCCTGCCGCCGCGGAGCCCGAGCCGGATCCCGAGCCAGCGCCGGAGCCCGTGTCGGATCCAGTGCCGGAGTTGGAACAGGATCCGGAGCCGGAGCTCGAGCCGGAGCCGGAGCCCGCACAGGAGCATGAGCCCGAGCCCACGCCGGATCCGGAGCCTGAGCTCACGCCAGAGCCGGAGCCGGTTGTCGCCGCGGAGACTGCGGGTGAGGCTTCGGCGGACGATCCCCTCGCGCTCGTCCAGGCCAACTGGGACGCGATCCTGGAGCTGATCAAGCAGACCTCGCGGCGCTACCACGCGATCTTCGAGCCCGCCGTGCCGGTGGCGCTCCGGCGGAACATCCTGACGCTCAGGTACGCACCGCGCTACGGCTCGTTCCACGCTGTGCAGGCCCGCGGCGGTGAGCTGTCAGCCGCGGCTGTTGCGGCCGTCGAGCGGTCCTGCGGATTCAAGGTCCGACTCGACATCGAGGTCGAGGGCACCCCCCGCGATCGTCGGCCACAGCCACCGTCGGTCACGCCGGACGATGCGCGCACGCCGGTCCTGGACGACCCTGCGACGTCCGGGGACGAGGCAGCCGAGGTGCGTGAGGCGGAGGCGGCGGAGGACGGGCCGGCCGAGCGTGAGCTCGACACCCTGCTCGTGACGGAGCTCGATGCCGAGTTGCTCGGCGAACATCCGGCGCCAGCCCCGGAGTCCTGAGCCGCCGCCTCGGTACGCTGCCGCGCCGGTGACGGAGGTGGGTCCATGTACGAAGGTGCGGTACAGGACCTCATCGATGAGTTGGGTCGACTGCCGGGGATCGGGCCGAAGAGCGCCCAGCGGATCGCCTTCCACCTCTTGCAGGTTGAGGCCGTCGAGGTGCGGCGACTGACGGACGCGATCACCCGGGTGAAGGACACCATCCGGTTCTGTGCCCGCTGCTGGAACGTGAGCGAGGCCGAGGAGTGCCGCATCTGTACTGACCCCCGGCGCGATGGCTCGGTGCTCTGCGTCGTTGAGGAGCCTCGTGACGTCCTCGCGATCGAGCGCACGCGGGAGTATCGGGGCCGCTACCACGTCCTCGGCGGCGCGATCTCCCCGATCGATGGGATCGGACCAGAGGAGCTGCACATCGCACCGCTGCTCGCGCGGCTCGGTGACGAACCGGTCGTCGAGTTGATCATCGCCACGAACCCCAACGTGGAGGGGGAGGCCACGGCGTCCTACCTCGCGCGACTGCTCCAGCATCACGACGTGCGCGTCACGCGACTCGCGAGCGGGCTCCCCGTCGGCGGCGATCTCGACTATGCGGACGAGGTGACGCTGGGGCGCGCCTTCCTGGGCCGCCGGGAGGTCGGTGCCTGATCTACAGGGCGGTGGCGCCGATCGAGATCGCCACCGCGGTCAGGAACGCGCCGAGGATGCTGAGGACCAGAAGTTTGGTCTGGCTGTCCATCCGCTGAGCGACGGTGGCGGTGATGTGGTCGGTGAGACCGTCGAACCGCAGGGTCATGACCTGGGTCAGGTGCTCGAGACGTTCGCCCTGCAGCAAGGTGGCGGTCCGGAGATCGGCAACGTCCGTCTTCAGCCCGTCCATGTCGGTCCGCAGTCCGGTGACGTCGGTCCGCAGGCCGGTGACGTCGGTGCGCAGGCCGGTGACGTTGTTCTGGAGTTGGGTGACGTCGGTGCGCAGGCCGGTGACGTCGATCTTGAGCTGATCGACATCGACGCGCAGGCCGGTGACGTCGACCCGAAGCTCGCCGACATCGGTCCGCAGCGCGAGCAGGTCCTCCTGACGTGCGAGCTCGTCCCACCGGACCGGAGGGAGATGCTCCATCAGGGTCGCCGCCTGGTCGGGCCCGAGGACCTCCTCGAGCCGTGCCGTGAGTTCGTGCCTCGCACGTTCCGCTGCAGTCATCGTGCCACCTCGCTGTCGGTCCCGCTACCGGGTGGTCGTCGGTCGCCGGGCCCATCATGCAGGCCGATCACGCGATCGCGGCCGCGCGGTCGACGGCCCTGTGGACAGCGAGGGCCGGCGGGGACGGTGACCGCCGGACCGGGCGGAGGTGGACAGCGGCGTCGTTGCGCGCGCCTACCCTCCACCGGTGGTGGAGGAGCGGCCACCTCGAGGCCACCGCTCATCTGCGACGGACCGGAGCCAGCGTGGCGATCGTGGTGCAGAAGTACGGCGGCACCTCCGTGGGTGACGTCGATCGCATGAAGAAGGTCGCCGACCGCGTGGCCCGCAGCCACCGCGCCGGGAACCAGACCGTGGTCGTCGTCTCGGCGATGGGCAAGACGACCGATGACCTGGTGACCATGGCCGCGCGTATCAGCGAGCGGCCGCCAGAGCGCGAGCTCGACATCCTGCTCACCTCTGGTGAGCGGATCTCGATGTCCCTGCTGGCGATGGCGCTGCACGACCGAGGCGTCCCCGCGAAGTCCTTCACGGGCTCGCAGGCCGGCATCATCACCGATGCCGTCCACGGCAAGGCGCGCATCGTCAACATCACGCCCGGGCGGGTGCTGGGTGCGCTCGACGAGGGCAACGTCGCGATCGTGGCGGGTTTCGCCGGCGTCAGCCAGGACACCAAGGACATCACCACGCTCGGTCGGGGCGGCTCGGACACCACCGCGGTCGCCCTCGCCGCCGCGCTGGGTGCGGACGTGTGCGAGATCTACACCGACGTGGACGGCGTGTTCACCGCGGATCCGCGCATCGTCGCGGGTGCGCACAAGCTCGAGCGCATCTCGTACGAGGAGATGCTCGAGATGGCCGCGCAGGGGGCCGGGGTGCTGCAGGTCCGCAGCGTCGAGTTCGGCCGCAACCACGGCGTGCAGATCCACGTGCGCTCGTCGTTCAGCTACGCATCGGGCACGTGGGTCGGCCCGAAGGAGGACACGGTGGAGGACGCGATCATCTCCGGTGTCGCACATGACACCTCGGAGGCAAAGCTCACGATCCAGCAGGTCCCGGACCGTCCCGGTGTGGCCGCGCGGATCTTCTCCACCCTCGCGGAGGAGAACATCAACATCGACATGATCGTCCAGAACGTCTCTGCGGACGGACGCACGGACATCTCCTTCACGCTGCCGCGCGGCGACACCTACAAGGCGCGCGGCGTGCTCGAGCCCCTGGCGGACGAGGTCGGTGCTGCGGGCATCAAGGTGGATGAGGACATCGCGAAGGTCTCGCTGGTGGGCGCCGGCATGAAGACCCACCCCGGCGTCGCTGCGAAGATGTTCGGTGCGTTGTCGGCCGCCGGGGTCAACATCGAGATGATCTCCACCTCGACCATCCGGGTCTCCGTCGTGGTGGCCAAGGAGCAGGTGGAGACCGCCGTGCAGGCGGTCCACGCGGTGTTCGGGCTCGGCGACGACGCCCGGCACGTGGAGGAGGGTGGCTGATGGGGGTCCGGATCGCGGTCGTCGGTGCCACCGGAGCGGTCGGTGAGGAGATGCGTCGCCAACTCGAGCGTCGCGACTTCCCGGTCGAGGGCGAGCCGCTCTACCTGGCCTCGGAGCGGTCAGCCGGACGGAAGCTGCCCTGGAAGGACGGCGAGGTGGAGGTCCGGGCGATCACGCCCGAGGCGTTCGACGGGGTCGATGTCGCGCTGTTCTCCGCTGGCGGTGCGCGTTCGAAGGAGTGGGCGCCGATCGCCGCCGAGCGTGGCGCGGTCGTCATCGACAACTCGTCCGCCTTCCGGCGTGACGAGGACGTGCCCCTCGTCGTCTCCGAGGTCAACCCGGACGCGATCCGGTACCGGCCCCGAGGCATCGTCGCGAACCCGAACTGCACCACGATGGTGCTCATGGTGGCGGCCAAGCCGCTGCATGCGGCCTTCGGGCTGACCGAGATGGTCGCGACGAGCTACCAGGCCGCCGGTGGGGCCGGGCGCACCGGGATCGACGTCCTGCTCGAGCAGGCTCGCGCGATGCTCGAGGACGCCGACCGCCTGGTGGGTGACGGCGCCGCGGTCCAGGCTGGCTACCCGGACCCGGCTGCCTTCTCCAAGGCGATCGCCTTCAACGTGCTCGCCCACTGCGGCTCCTTCACCGAGGAGCGCTACACGGACGAGGAGTGGAAGCTCGTCCACGAGTCGCGCAAGATCCTCTCCCTGCCGGCGCTGCGCGTGTCCCCGACCTGCGTCCGCGTGCCGGTCGTGGTGGGTCACGCGATCGCCGCACGGATGACCTTCGCGCAGCCCGTCGACCGTGAGGCCGCGATGGAGGCGCTGGCGGCTGCGCCGGGCCTGCTCGTCGAGGACGGGACGGGGCTCGACGGTGAGGACCTGGCCTACCCGACCCCGTTGGCGTCTGCCGGCCGCGACGAGGTCCTCGTCGGGCGGGTGCGGCAGGACCTGGGTGACCCCTACAGCCTCAACCTGTGGGTCGTCGGCGACAACCTCCTGAAGGGAGCTGCGCTCAACACCGTGCAGCTCGCCGAGCTGGTCGCCTCGGAAAATACTTGAAAAGGAAGAAAGTACTTGCCATGCTCGCGCCGCCGATGCATGGAGGCCACGAGTATGTCCCGGTCCGCGCCGCAACCACCCGATGATGCCACGACCGCCCCCGGCGAGACGCGGAGCGAGCGCCTGTCCTCACCGACCCGGCACGAGGCCGACGAGCGCCTCGCCGCCCTCGACCGCCTCGGTCGCGAGGTGCGGGTCGCGGGACGGCAGTACGCCCGCTTCCTGCTCGGGCTCGGGGCGCTGTCGATGCTGTGGTTCGTGTCCTTGGCCTGGCTCGCGCCGAGCGACACCGGGGCGCTCATCAGCGGGGTCACCTTCGGGGTCTCCCTGGCGGCGCTGAGCCTGGCGCTCCTGCCGCGGGCCCGTGCCAGCCGGCACGGCTTCACGCGGCGCTGGCTGGTGTCGATGGGCCTGTGGGGGGTGTGCTTCGCGGTCTTCCTCACCGCGGGGCTGCTGTGGAACCGGGAGGAGACGTTCTACTGGCTCCTGACCGCTCCGTTGGTCGCCGGTCCGGCGTTCATCGGAGCGCAGGTGGAGGGTCGGACATGACCGCCACCCATCCCCGGCATCACCTCGACGAGCTCGTCCACCAACCGGTCCGGTTCTCGCTGTTGGCCACCCTCGCCGCGGCGGAGGAGGCGGAGTTCGCGTTCGTCCGGGACGCGATCGAGGTCAGTGACTCGGTGCTGTCGAAGCACGCCGCGACGTTGGAGGCCGCCGGCTACCTCGCGGTGCGCAAGGGCCACGTGGGGAAGCGGCCGCGGACCTGGCTCCGCCTGACCGCCGAGGGGCGCGCAGCCTTCGAGGCCCACGTCGCGCTGCTGCAGGCGATCGCCGCCGGTGAGCGCTGAGGCGCCTCCTGTGCGCTCGTCGTCCGGGGCTTCAGGGCCTCGACGGGTCGATGGCCGAGCACCGGCACGGCAGCTCGTGGCACTTGGGGCAGCCGTCACCGTACCGGCGGGCCACCTCGACCCCGAGATCGACATCGCACAGGTCAGCGAGGCTCACCAGCCAGGCGAGCGCGTCGGTGAACTCCACGACGCGCTCGTCGTGGCCCTCGCGGCGGATCGCCCGGGAGAGCTCGCCCACCTCCTCGATGAACCACCCGAAGGTGGCATCGACCCCGCGGGCGCGATCCTGCGTGCCGTAGGTGGCGCGGATGACGGCCTGGAGGTCGGTGAGGTCCACGGCGAGCTCCGAGGTGACGGCGGGGTGGCCCTGACGTACACGGACGCGCGACCCGGGCTGCGGATCGCGCGTCCGTGTCCACGCTGCTGGTCGGGATGGCCGGATTCGAACCGGCGACCTCCTCGTCCCGAACGAGGCGCGCTAACCAAGCTGCGCTACATCCCGGCGGGCGTGGCGTGCCCTCGCTGAGGGCGGGCGGCAGCGTACCGACCCACCACGGCGGCTGCGAACCCCGCTCAGCCCGTGAGCTCGAGCAGCGTGGCCTCCGGACGGCAGGCGAACCGGAAGGGCGCGTACGGGCTGTGACCCAGGCCGGCGGAGACGTGCAACCACCGGTCGCGGTACCGGGACAGGCCGCTCGCCTGGTCCAGCGGCAGGTCGCAGTTGGCGACCAGTGCGCCGATGCCCGGGAGGCGGACCTGGCCGCCATGGGTGTGTCCGGCGAGTAGCAGATCGTGGCCTGCGTCGACCAGCACGTCCAGGGCGGCGAGGTAGGGGGCGTGGACCAGGCCGAGGTGGACGATCGCGTCGCTACTCTGGGGCGTGACCACGTCCGGCGTGGGGATCACCGACGGGTCGAGGTGGGGGTCGTCGAAACCCCCGGCGGCGACCACGCCCGCGGGTATGTCGACCGTGACCGTGCCGCCGCGCAGCGTGGTGTAGCCGACCCGCTCCAGGCGACGGAGCAGGCGGTCGGTGTCGAGCCGGATGCCCGGGGTGCGGTGACGGGGGTCGGTCAGGTAGCGCCAGGGGGCCTTGGGTACGGGCCCGTACTGGTCGTTGCTTCCGATCACCGACAGACCGGGACGTCCCCGCGAGGTCAGGGGAGCGAGCGCGGCGGCCGCGGCGTCCTCGGCATCGGGTCCCCCGAGCAGGTCACCGGTCGCGACCACCAGGTCGTGGTCGAGGTCGGCGAGCCCGTGGACGAACGCGATCCGGTGGCGCTGCCGTGGCAGCAGGTGCAGGTCCGTGACGTGCAGGATGCGCAGGCGTCCCGGATGCCGCAGGACGCCCTCGACGCGCACGTGCGCCAGGCGGTACCAGCGGCGCTCGATGAGCGTGCCGTAGGTCACGCAGGCGGCGCCGGCGAGCGCGGTGCTGCCGACGGCTCGGGCCAGCCAGGTCATCCGTCGTCCGAGTTGCCGGGTGGACGCCCCCGGCCGGGCGGACCGGACCCGTCCTCGTCGGACTCCTCGTCGTCCGGCTCCTCGTCGGGTTCGTCCTCCTCGTCCGGCTCCTCGGGCTCCTCCGGCTCGGGCGGCTCGCGACCGATGAGCAGCACGATGCGGTGCCCCGGGTCCTCCGGGTCGACGCGGCTGCCGACGTCCGGTTCGAGCCCGACCACGAGGTCCCACAGCTCCTCGTCCTCGACGGGGACGTTGCGGGAGAACAGGTTGCGGTAGCCGAGCTCGAACAGGGCGGTCGAGGCCTCCTCCAGGCTCAGGCCGACCAGGTCAGGGATCGCGGGCGGGTCTCCGGTGCCGTCGGAGATCTCCAGGGTGATCCGCGCTCCGAGTGGCTGGCGGCTGCCGGCGCCGGGTCGCTGGCTGACGAAGGTGCCCGCGGGCCGGTAGTCCTCCACCTCGACGACCGCGAGGCGGAAGCCGGCGGCGATCGCGATCTCCTCGGCCTCCTCGACACTGGAGGCGCGCAGGAGGTCGGGGACGGGCGCGGTGGGGATCGGGCCCGGGTCCGGGAAGCCCTCGGGCTCGTAGCGGTCCACGATGGTGCCCATGTAGTCGGCGAAGATCGGTGCCGGGATCGTGCCGCCGAAGACCCGGCTGTAGGCCTGCCCGCCGATGGTGACGTTGGTCATCAGCTGCGGGTTCGTCCGCATGCACTCGCGCGGGTTGGAGTCGAGCGGCTCCCCGCAGGCGGCACGCGCCTGTTCCTCGGTCTCGTAGATGCGGTTGTTGTTCGGGTACCCGACCCACACGGCGGTCGCCAGCTGCCGGATGAAGCCGATGAACCAGGCGTCCCGGTTGTCGTTGGTCGTCCCGGTCTTGCCGCGCGTCGGCCAGGCACCGAGGTTGGCCACCGGGGCCGTGCCACCGGGGGAGACCGGCCCGGCCAGGATGTCGACGATCCGGTCGACGACCTCGAGGTCGAGGACCTGCTCGCAGTCGCCGTTGTGCTCCCACAGCACCCGGCCGCTCGGGCCCTCGATGCGTTCGATCGGGAAGGGGGGGCAGTACTCGCCCCGGTTGGCGAAGGTCGCGTAGGCGCTGGCCATCGCCAGCGGCATCACGTCCGTGGCTCCGAGCGCGAGCGGGCAGAAGATGTCGTTCGCTGGGATGGGGAAGCCGCTGAGCCGCTCGAAGACCTCCGCGGCCCGCGACGGCCCCACCTCGGCGATCATCAGCGCCGCGAAGATGTTCGAGGAGCGGGCGATCCCGCCGTACATGTCGAGGATGTCGTTGCCGCCCGCGTTGCGTGGTTCCCACAGCCCGCTGTCGGTGCTGTCGCTCGGGCAGCCCTCGATCGCCTGCGGCTCACGCGCATCGAGGGTGATGCCGGCCGAGATGCCGTCCTCGAGCGCTGCGGTCATGACGAAGGGCTTGAAGGAGGACCCGGGCTGCCGACCGGAGGCCCCCATCCCGGGGACCGCCACGTTGACCGTCGTCCGGTCGCACAGCAGCTCCCCCGACTCGAGCTGGACGGCCCACTGTCCGTCCTCGAAGCAGCTCCCGAAGGTGTGGGGGCCGACCGCCAGGGCTCGGATCGCGCCCGAGCCGGGCTGGATCGACACGATGGAGCCCATCGGCGCCCGCGCGACGTCCTCCGGGCCGTACTCCTCGGGAAGGAGCGCGCGACGGAGCGCCGCTTCGGCTTCCTCCTGCAGCTCGAGGTCGAGGGTGGTGTGGATGCGCAGACCCGACTGGAACACGAAACGACGTCGCTCCTCGCGGGTCGGCCCCATCGCGTCGAGCGCGTCCACCTGGCTGCCGAGCGCCGCCGCGGTGTTCTCGTTGATCAGCAGCGAGGCGACCCAGGAGCTCCAGAACGGGTTCGACGGCGCCGGGGGTTCCGAGATGGTCACCTCGAGCGGTTGGTCGATCGCCGCCTGCGCCTGCGCCGGGGTCACGAAGCTGTGCTGCGCCATCTGCCGGAGCACGATGTCACGGCGGGCCTGGGCGTTGTCGAAGTTGTTGATCGGGTTGTTGGCCTCCGGCGCCCGCAGCAGGCCGGCCAGCATGGCGGCCTCCCCCAGGGTCAGGTCCCCGATCTCCTTCGAGAAGTACCGCTCCGCTGCGGTGCCGATCCCGTAGACCCCGACCCCGAAGTAGCTGCGGTTGAGGTAGCGCTCGAGGATCTCGTCCTTGGTCAGCTCCCGTTCGAGCTGGATCGCGTAGATGGCCTCCTCGATCTTGCGTGCCAGCGTCTGCTCGGGGCTGAGGAAGGTCATCTTCACGTACTGCTGGGTGATGGTCGATGCCCCGGACTCGATCCCGCCGGCGCGGAAGTTGGTCAGGGCGGCGCGGGCGATGGCGAGGTGGTTGACCCCCTCGTGCTCGAAGAAGTTCGCGTCCTCGGTGGCCAGCACGGCGTCGATCGCGACCTGGGGGATCTCCTCGAGGGTGACCGGGACCCGGTTCTCCTCGAAGGTCAGCTCGGCCAGCTCGGTGCCGTCGGCGGCGTAGACGTAGGAGTTCTGCGGCGGGGTGTCCGCCTCGCCCAGCGGGGGCACGTCGAGGACGTCGTTGCGGACCGCGGCGAGCAGCTGGTCGACGGCGAGCGCGCCGGGCACGACCATCGACCCCAGCAGCAGGCCGGTCGCGACGACGATGACGACGATGAGCACGAGCCGGGCGACGATCGCGCCGAACCGGCCCGCGATCCGCACACCCAACGGTCGCGATCTGTGTTCGTTCACGCGTGACCTCGCCTTCGGCGCGCGTCCGTCTCCGGACGGCGCTGGTCCGACTCCTGGTCCCCGTCGGACGGCACGGCTGCTGGGAAGGTTGCCGGGCGAGGGTACCGGGGGGTCCTGCGGGGGTCAGAGGTAGCCGCGGGCGTTCGGCGGTGGTCGCTCCGGGTCCGTCTCGGGCGGCTCCATGCGTCGCTGGACCTCGTCGGGCGCCTCCTGGAAACGCCGACCACCGAACCGGTCCTTGATCTCGTGATCCAGTCCGGCGGCCGTCGTGGCGATCGCCAGCACGGCGGTCTGCAGTTCGGGCAGGTCCAGCGTCGTCCCGAGCAGGGTGTGCCGCAGCCACACCGCACCATGTCGGGGGTCGTAGCTGAAGGCACCGAAACCCAGCGTGTGGTTCGTCGTCAGGAGGAAGTACCCGAGCTCCGGCGTGTAGGGCACCTCGAGGTTGGTGACGGAGAACACCCCGACCTGCGGGCCGACCGGGCTGCCCGCGACGGTGATGAACACCCGGGCGTCGTCGTGGGTGAAGGTGATGTTGCCGAAGGCGTCGACCTCATGCCCGCCGAGGGTGGCCCGCACCAGCTTGCTCACGTGGTCGCGGAGATCCTCGGCGTCGACGAACACCCCCGTGCGTCGGGGCGGTGGGGGGCCGGCGTGCGGCGGCCCGAGCTCGGCGAGCGCCGTGCTCGGGTCGTGGCCGTGCGCATCGGCGTCGTCCTCGTCGGGCTCCGTCGATCCCTCCTCCCGTGCTGCGCGGTCGGGACCGTCCGGCTCGTCGTCGCGTGCGCCAGCACCACCGTGCTCGTGACGGGTCGGCTTGTCACCGTGTGGGGTCGTCATCGGGTCCTCCCGGTCAGCAGGGTGGTCGCGATCGCGTCGAGCCCGGCCAGGTCGTGGACGTCGCCGCCGAGCAGCGGCACCTCGACCAGCGCGGGGACCCGCACGCCGTAGAGCCCTGCCGCGACGTCCCGACGCTGTCGGCTGGCGAGGTTGCGGGTGTCGGCCAGCAGGTGGAGCGCGCCGGCGATGGCCAGGTCGTCGTCGCTCCCGGGATCGAGGTCGGACGGCAGCTCGGGGTCGAGTTCCGCGGTCTGCTCCAGGCGACGGATCGCCCGGGTCAGCCCGGCGTCGGAGGGGTCGCGCGGGACCTCCGGGTGGACGCGGTTGACGATCACGCCGGCCGCGTGCAGGCCCTCCTGCTCGAGGCGCTCGAGGAAGTAGCGGGCCTCGCGCAGTGGTGGCGGGTCCGCGGAGGCCACCACGACGAAACTCGACGTCGGTGCACGCAGCAGCACCAGGACCTCCTCGGCCCGCTGCTTGAACCCGTCGTACATGCCCTCGAAGTCGCGGAAGAAGTCCGCCAGGTCCTGCAGGAGCTCCATGCCGGTGACGCGGCCGGCGACGCGCATGAAGGCGGTCGCGCCGGCGCCGACCACCCGGCCGAGCCCACGACCCGCGGCGACCCCCGGCTTCAGGAGCAGCTTCAGCAGGCGGCCCTCGAGGAACGTCGTCATGCGTTTGGGCGCGTCGAGGAAGTCGAGCGCCGAGCGTGTGGGAGGTGTGTCGATCACCAGCAGGTCGAAGCGGCCCTCCTCGTGCAGCTCGTGGAGCCGCTCCATCGCCATGTACTCCTGCGTCCCCGACAGGGTCGAGGAGAGCTGGCGGTAGATCCGGTTCGCGGTGATGGCCTCGGCCTCCGCCGGCGAGCTCGCGTGGCGGTGGATCAGGCGGTCGAAGGTGGTCTGCATGTCCAGCATCATCGCCCACAGCTCGCCGCCGGCCGCCTGGTGGTCGGCGGCGAGCGGGACCGGCGACGGGGTGTCGTCCAGCCCCTCGAGGCCCATCGCCTGGGCGAGGCGGCGGGCGGGGTCGATCGTCAGCACCAGCGTGCGGCGGCCGAGGCCGGCGGCGGCGAGGCCGATGGCGGCGGCCGAGGTCGTCTTGCCGACCCCACCGGCCCCGGTGGCGACCAGGATGTGTGCCTGGGCGATGGCCTCGCGGAGGTCACCGACCGGCGCGGGCGTGGTGCTCATCGCTGCCCCTCCCCGATGACCGCCGCCAGCCCGGCGGCATCGAGCCGTGCGAGCGCCCGGGGGCCGTCCTCGCCCACCTGCAGTGCGAGGGTGTCGGCGAGCACCTCGAGGTCCTCGACGCCGAACGACGCCCCCGTCAGCAACGGCAGGCCGAGCACCCGCGCGCCGGTCGCCTCGAGCTCCGCCCGCAGCGAGGCCTGCAGGCCCTGGCGGGCGACGTGGGAGGCGGCGAGCTCGAGCGTCAGCTCGCTGGTGCGCCCCGACATCCGGGCGCCGAGCTCCTCGGCGCGCGCCCGGACCACCTCGGCACCGAGGTGGTCGAGACGCTCCAGCGCCGCGGGGGTGACCCGTGGCAGCGCGACCTGGTTGGCGATCACCGGGCCCGTGGCGATGCCGGCTCCGGCCAGGGCCAGGACCCCTTCGGTCGCCTCCCGCACGGGCATCTCCTCCAGCAGGGTGACGATGACCGCCTGGACGCGGCGGGGGTCGGTCAGCATGTCCTTGATGCGGCCGGCCTGACGACGGATGGGGCCGACCCGGACGATGTCGGTGACCGCCTCCGGTGCCAGCAGGAACGGCACGATGCGGCCGGTCGGTGGCGCGTCGACGACGATCAGGTCGTAGGCGCGGCGACCGTCGGGGCGGCGCCGGGCCTCCAGCTCGTAGAGCTTGCCCACCAGCAGCAGGTCACGCAGGCCCGGTGCGGTGGTGGTCACGAAGTCGAGCGCGTTCGAGCGCTCCATCATCCACTGGATGCGCTTGATGCCGTAGAACAGCTCGAGGTACTCGTAGACGGCCTCCGCCGGGTCGATCGCGCTGCCCCACAGGCCAGGTCGGAACTCGCGTTCCTGGTAGTCCCAGGGCTGGGTGCCGAACAGGCGGCTGAAGCCCTGACGGCCCTCCACCTCCACCAGCAGGGTGCGGCGTCCCGAGGCCACCCCGGCGAGTGCGAGGGCGGCCGCAGCGGTGGTCTTGCCGACGCCCCCCTTGCCGGTCACGATGGACACGTTCGGTCCGAGCAGGGCGTCGTAGCCGCCAGCGTTCCGGCCCGAGGTGTGCATCGCGCGGATCCCTCCGGCGTCGGGGTCGGCTGGTGGTCGCTGCCGCTCCGGGGCGGGCGGCGCCGGGGTTCGAGCCTAACGGCCCCTCGGGCCTGCTCGGCGGCCGGGCGCGGGCGACGGCCTCGGCTCCGGTCGCGCGGGACCACCTCGGTACCCTCGCGGACATGTCTGCTTCCCTGGCGGCGCTCCGCCGCACCGTCCTCGCTGCCGTGCTGCTCGCGCTCGTGGTGTCCGTGCTGGGTGCGTCCCTGGCCGCGCCGGGCGCGGCCGCACAGGACGAGGAGGTCTCGACCGCGACCACCGTGGAGATCCTGCCGCTGCGGGGGGGCTTCATCGACCCGCCGGTGGTGGCGCAGATCCGTGACGTGCTGGAGCTCGCCGAGCGGGACGGCTCCGCCCTGGTCGTGCTCCAGTACACCTCCGGCGGGGGGGTGTCGGTCGACGTCGACGACCTGCTGCGGACCGTCGAGAGCTCACCGGTCCCGGTCGCGGTCCTGATCGGGCCGCTCGGCACGGGGGCGGAGGCGGCCGGTGTGGCCGGGTTGCTGTGGTTGGCGGCGGATGTCCGTGCCCTCTCCCTCGACGCGACGGTGGGACCGCTCGCGCCGGCGGACCTGACCGATCTCGAGGGCAGCTACCCCGTGGCCACGCGGACCCAGGCCTTCCTGACCGCAGCCGGTGCGGACCTCGCCCTGGCGGACCGCCTGCTCACCGAGGCCGTCCCCGCCGAGGACCTGGTCGCCGCGGGTGCGGTCAGCCTGACCGCGCAGGGGCTGGAGCCGCTGCTGGTCGAGCTGGACGGCGTGGCGATCGGCGACACGACCCTGTCGATGCGGGCCGAGCAGGTGGAGGTCCGCTTCCACTCCCTCGGCCTCGTGCGCCGCCTGCTGCACGCCGCCACCACCGCCCCCTTCATCTACCTCCTGCTGGTCGTCGGGATCGGGATGCTGCTCTTCGAGGTCTTCCAGCCCGGCTTCGGGGTGGCGGGCCTGGCAGGCATCATCACCGCGGCGATCGGGGTGTTCGGGTTGTGGGTCCTGCCCGTGACCTGGTGGGCGGTGGCGCTGGTGCTCCTCGGCCTGCTGCTGTACGCCGTAGACACCGCCATCGCCGGCTTCGGTTGGGTGACCCTGGCGGCCACGGTCGCCTTCGCGGTCGGTTCGGCCAACCTCTACGCCGCCGACGCCCTGGCCCTGCCGTGGTGGCTCGTCGCCGCCACCACCGTCCTCGCCCTGGTCTTCTTCGTGTTCATCATGACCTCCGTGCTGCGGGCCCAGGCCGGCCCGGAGGGGGTGACCGTCGAGGACCTGGTGGGTCGGCCCGGGATCGTCCGGTCCGTGCTGAACCCCGAGGGTCACGTCTACATCGACGGGGCCCTGTGGCGGGCGCGCTGGACCGGGACCACCAAGCGCGCGAAGGTCGGCACGCCGGTCCGGGTGCACGGGGTCGAGGGCGCCGTCGTGCTCGTCGAGCCGTACGACCCGGCGGGTGCGGCGGCACCCGGCGCCGGCTCCGACCCGGAAGGTGTGCCCGCCGGCAGTTCCGAGCGCTCGCAGGAGTGATCGCGCGCTCGCCACGGGCAAGCGGCGAGGGTCTGGTGCGAACGACCACGAGGTCGTAGGGTTCCCCTGTCCGAGGATCCCGCGGGAGGCGGGGTCGTCTGCAGGGGGGAGCACGTGGCACACGTGGACCAACCGGCGCGCCCGTTCCGGCTCGCGCTGGTCGCCGAGGTCGGCGACACCGCCGCGGCCTGGGAGCTCGACGCCCGCTGTCGCGGCGTCGACGGCACCCTGTTCTTCGGGCCGCACGGGTTCGAGCCGAAGAACCAGCGGGCCGAGCGGGAGGCCGCCGCCAAGCAGCTGTGCGCCGTCTGTCCGGTCGTCCAGGCCTGCCGTGACCACGCGCTGCGTCACCAGGAGTAGTACGGCGTGTGGGGCGGGCTCGGCGAGGCCGAGCGTCGCGCGCTGCTCGAGCGACGCGGCCGGATCGCCCAGGCGGGCTGACCGGCGTGCCGCCTCGCGCGGCGCCCAGGGCCGCCGCCGGTTGCCAGCGGCGTGTTGCACCGGCGTGGCACGCTCGGGTACGAACACGTCCCGACCGTCGACGAACCCGAGGAGCCCCCGTGACCCGCTGGGAGTACGCGACCGCCCCGCTCATCAGCCACGCCCTGCAGCAGATCCTGAACCAGTGGGGTGACGACGGCTGGGAGCTCGTCGCCGTCGCGGAGAACGTGGCCTACTTCAAGCGCCCGAAGGAGAGCTGAGGTGGCGACCCCCACGCAGCGTCTCACCGACCTCGGGCTGTCGCTGCCGGAGGTCCCGACGCCCGCGGCCGCCTACCAGCCCTACGCCACCAGCGGTGAGCTCGTGCTGACCGCGGGCCAGCTCCCCGTCCGGGGTGGCACGCTGGCGGTCACCGGCCGGCTCGGCGCGGAGCTCACGACCGAGCAGGGCGCGGCCGAGGCCCGCATCGCCGCACTGAACCTGCTGGCCGTCGGCGCCGCGGCGTTCGGTTCCCTCGATGCGGTCCGGGTGGTCAAGCTGACGGTCTTCGTGGCCTCCACCGAGGCCTTCCAGGAGCACCACCTGGTCGCCAACGGCGCCTCACAGCTGCTCGGCGAGGTCCTCGGTGACGCCGGCGTGCACGCCCGTTCCGCGGTCGGGGTGGCGGCGCTCCCGCTCGGTGCGCCGGTCGAGGTGGAGGCGGTACTGGCCCGGGTGGCGGGGTGACCGGCGCGCCGAGCGAGCACGCCGGCAGCCCGGCACCGACAGCGGGTTCCCCGGGCGCCTCGGTACCGGTCGAGGATGCGGTCACGGTCATCGTGATCCGCGACCGCCCGACCCGGGTCCAGGTGGCTGGCCGCGCCCGCCGCAGCGGTGGGCCCGACGACGGCGGGGGCATGGAGGTGCTCCTGCTGGAGCGGCACCAGGACAGCGTCTTCGCGCCCGGTGCGTTGGTCTTCCCCGGTGGCAAGCTCGATCCCACCGACGACCTGCCGGCGGCGCGCGTGCGCATGCGCGACCCCGAAGGCTGGGCCGTGCGGCTCGGCGTCGCAGATGAGGCGGCAGCCCGCGCGATGCTCGTCGCCGCGGTGCGGGAGACCTTCGAGGAGTCGGGCCTGCTCCTGGCCGTCCACCGCGACGGCCAGCCGCTCGCCGACGGTGCGCTGCCCGACACCGAGGTGGCGACGCTCCGTGCGGCGCTCGCCGAGCGCGGGTCCTCGGTCGACTGGCGCCCGTGGCTCGCCGAGCACGAGCTCGTCCTCGACCTCGATGCGCTGGCGATGTGGTCGTGGTGGGTCACCCCGGTGGGGCCACCACGTCGCTACGACACCCGCTTCCTCGTCGCGCACGCACCGGCAGCGCAGATCCCCAGCCACGACCAGGTCGAGACCACCTCGATGCGGTGGACCAGCCCGGGGGCGGCGCTGGCCGCGCACGCGGCCGGTGAGCTCCACATGATCTTCCCGACGCGTCGCACCTTGGAGCAGCTGTCGGCGTACCGGGACGCGGACGCGGTCCTGCAGGCGGCGCGGACCGGGCAGGTCGACCTGCGTCGTATCCAGCCCAACGTCGTGCTGGTGGATGACGTGCCGATGGTCCAGCACCCCGACGGCGGCCCGCCTGCGCCGGTGTGAGCGACGGACGTCCGCGTCGGTCCGGGGGCAGCCCGCCGGGCCGGCCCCGGGGACCCGGAGGGATCCGTCGCCGGGACCATCCAGCGCCGTGGCGGTGGCGAACCCTCCAAGCAAGTCGCTCCGTCGGTGGCAGCGGACCGCGCGCCCTCCTGATGGGGAAGCCCATCGGGTGGCGCGACCTCCGCCGGGTCGCTGCCACCGCCGGTCGCTCTCGAGCGGCCGATACCGGGCCCTGGGAACCCCGCACCTCCCAGGGCCCGGTTCCTCGTGTCTTCCGCCCGCGTCGGCGGCACTAGCCTTGCGCGCATGATCGATCCCAGACGACTCACCGACGACGCCGAGGCGGTCGCAGCAGCGCTCGCCCGCCGGGGTGTGGACCGCGCCGAGCTCGAGCGCCTGCGCCAGCTCGACGAGCGGCGTCGCGCGCTGACCGCAGCCGTGGACCGAGCCCGTGCGGAGCAGCGCGCCGCCTCCAAGGGCATCGGGCAGGCGCCACCGGACCAGCGCGCCCAGATGATCGAGGCGGCCCAGGCGCTCAAGGACGAGGTCGCCCGTCTCGAGGACGAGCTGGCCACGGTGCTCGACGAGCACGCCGCTGCCTTCGCCCGGGTACCGAACCTGCCCGACCCGGACGCTCCCGACGGGGTCGAGGGCGACGGGGTCGTGCTGCGCACGATCGGCCCACCTCGACCCGAGCTGACCGACCCGAAGGACCACGTCGAGCTGCTCGAGGCCGCGGACGCCCTCGACCTCGCCCGGGGTGCCAAGGTGTCCGGGGCCCGCTTCGCCTACCTCAAGGGGGAGGGGGCGCTGCTCGAGTTCGCGCTGGTGCGCTACGCCATCGAGGTGGCGATGCGTCACGGTCACACGCCGGTGATCCCGCCGGTCCTGGTGCGCGAGGAGGCCATGTACGGCACGGGCTTCCTGCCCACCGACGAGCAGCAGCTGTTCGCGACCCGTGACGACGACCTCTACCTCGTCGGCACCGCCGAGGTCCCGCTCGCCGGGCTCCACCTCGACGAGCTGCTCGAGCCCGACGAGCTCCCCGTGCGCTACGTCGGCTACTCGCCGTGCTTCCGGCGCGAGGCGGGCGCGCATGGCAAGGACACCCGGGGGATCCTGCGGGTGCACCAGTTCGAGAAGGTCGAGCTCTTCTCCTTCGTCGCGCCGGATGCCTCCGGGGACGAGCACCAGCGGATCCTGTCGATCCAGGAGGAGATCTTCTCCGGGCTGGAGATCCACGCGCAGGTGGTGGACATCCCCGTCGGTGACCTCGGGGCCTCCGCGGCGCGCAAGTTCGACCTGGAGGCGTGGCTGCCGGGGCAGGGCGCCTACCGCGAGGTGACCTCCTGCTCGAACACCACCGACTACCAGGCCCGGCGGCTTCGGACCCGGATCCGGGTGGCGAACGGCGACAACGTGCTGGTCCACACCCTGAACGGCACGGCGCTGGCGGTGCAGCGCGCCATCATCGCGCTCGTCGAGCAGCACCAGCGGCCCGACGGCACGGTCGTGGTGCCCGCGGCGCTGCAGCCCCACCTCGGTCGTGAGGTGCTGTTCGCCCGGTGAGCCCGGGCGGGGGCTGGTGGTGCGGGTACCGTCCGGGTCGGCCGGTGCTCGCGCCGGCCCGCTGGAGGGTTGGCCGAGCGGACGAAGGCAGCGGTCTTGAAAACCGCCGTGCGGCGTGAGCCGTACCGAGGGTTCGAATCCCTCACCCTCCGCTAGTCCGCGACGCCGCTGCTGCGCTGCGTCGGGTGTGGCTGCTGTCCCTGCGGTTCCGTGTCGTCGTCGGATCGGCGCGGGCGTCGAGGTGGGGTGACCGCCGCGCGGATCTCCGCCGTCAGGGTGCGGTCGCGCTCGCGGGCCGCGAGGTCGTCGACGGCTGCAGCCAGGGGGTCCTGCTGCCGGACCTTGCGGCCCGTCTGCTCGATCTGCGCGTTGAGCTCCGCCCCGAGCAGCACCGCCAGCGCGGTCAACCACAGCCACAGCAGCGCGACGATGGGCCCGGACATCGGGCCGTACACGCTGTCGGTGTTGGCGAGGTAGGCCCCGTAGACGCGCAGACCCGCGCTGCCGAGCAGCCAGACCCCTGTGGCGATGGCGGCACCGGGCAGGTCGCGCCACCAGCGGGCGCGCCGTGGGACGGCGACGCGGTAGAGCGCCCCGAGCGCGGCGATCGCGAGCAGTACGACCGTCGGCCAGTAGGCGACCTCCCAGATCGGCACCAGTGGGCCGAGCGTGATCTCGAGCAGCTCCTCGAGCTGGCCGGCGAACGCGGGGCCGGCCAGCAGCAGGGGCGCGAGCACCACGCCGACGACCAGGGCACCGAGGGTGGCGGCGAACCCGACGAGGCGTTGCAGCCATCCCGCACGCAGCTCCTCGCTTCCGTAGACCAACGCGGTCGTCGTCAGCACCACCTTGACGGCTCGCGAGGCGACCCAGATCGCCGCCACGAACGCGGTCGAGACCACCCCGACGCCACCGCCGGTGAGCAACGGGCGCAGGACCGTGTCGACCACGGTGTCGATCGTGGAGGCGGTGAGGGCGACGCTGGACACCTCGACGGCTCGTGCGATGAGCTCCTCCTGCCAGTCCTGGCCGTCGATCTCTGGCAGGAAGGCCGGGATCGCGGCGATCACCGCCACGATGAGGGCAGGGAGCGACAGCAGCACGTAGAAAGCGATCTCGGCGGCGAGGCCGGGGAGGCGGTCGCGGATCGCGTTGTCGAGGGTGCGGATGAGGACCTCGACCGGCCGACGCAACGCCCGGGGCGTGCGCGCGATCACGGCGGTCGACAGGGGGTGCACGGACGCAGCGTAGGGCCGTGTGCCCCCCGGTGCTGTGGCTGCTACCCTCCGAGCGCTGCGGCGGGGTCCGCCCCGTCACAGGCGCCAGGAGGCTTCGCCTAGTCTGGTCTATGGCGCGGGATTGCTAATCCCGTTGGGTCTACTCGGCCCTCGAGGGTTCAAATCCCTCAGCCTCCGCTCAGCACGACCGCACGATGCACAACCTGCGCTGGTAGCTCAGTCCGGATAGAGCACCTGACTACGGATCAGGCGGCCGGGGGTTCGAATCCCTCCCAGCGCGCTTCTCGAGAACGGCCCGCTACGTACCTGTAGCAGGCCGTTCTCGCGTTTTCGGCCGATCGCGCCGATGCGTTATCCACAGGGTGTCATCCCAAATCCATGCCCAAACGGCGCGGAGCGGGGACAGTGATCCGGGGTCCGACCCACCCTGTGAGGTGTCCCGATGAGCATCCGCAAGCTCCCCTCCGGCAGCTACGAGGCCCGGGTGATGGTCAACGGCGTCCGCTACGCCGCCACCGTTCCCACCCGTGGCGACGCTGAGGACTGGGTCAAGGTGATCCGGGCCAGAGCGGTCACCGGAGGGCTGCCCCGCCGCATCACCGTCGAGCAGTACAGCATGCGCTGGATGGCCACCTACGAG
>JBLRWQ010000046.1:0-25513 GCA_047921175.1 Nitriliruptoraceae bacterium
TCGTGGACGATCGCCTGCGGCGGCACGGCGCACCGGACCCCGGGCTGGTCCTGCTGGCCGAACACGGGCCCGGCGACACCGCCGAGGTGGTCGGGATCGCGATCTGCCGTGCGGGCACCGAGGTGGCGGCTGCACGACCCTCCGACAGGACGAGGAGTACCACCATGGCGATGTGGCAGGTCTGGCTGGTCGGGCTCGGGACCGTCTCGGCGATGATGGTGGTGACCTGGGTCGCCAGTCTCATCCGCAAGGACGCGAGCATCGTCGACCGCGTCTGGGGGCTCGCGTTCGTGGTCGCCGCGTGGACCTACGCGTTCTTCGCGGACCCGCCGACGACGCGGACCTGGCTGACGCTGGCGCTGGTCACGATCTGGGGGCTGCGGCTGTCCGGCTACATCACCTGGCGCAACTGGGGCGACGGCGAGGACAAGCGCTACCAGGCCATGCGCCGGCGCAACCCCGACACCTTCGCGGTCCGCAGCCTCGTGACGGTGTTCCTGCTGCAGGCCGTCCTGGCGTGGTTCATCTCGCTGCCGCTGCTGGCTGCGACGCTGTCGGGCTCGCCCGAGGGGCTGCTGTGGCTCGACTACGTCGCCGTGGCCGTGTGGCTGGTCGGGTTCACCTTCGAGGCCGGCGGTGACTGGCAGCTGTCCCGGTTCCTGGCGGATGCGTCGAACCGCGGCAAGGTCATGGACCAGGGGTTCTGGCGCTTCACCCGCCACCCCAACTACTTCGGTGACACCGTCGTGTGGTGGTCCTTCTTCCTACTCGCGCTCGCGACCGGGGCGTGGTGGGCGGCGCTCGGCTCGTTGGCGATGACCTTCTTCATCATCAAGGTCTCCGGCGTCGCCCTGACCGAGAAGAACATGTCCAAGGGCGGCAGCACGCGCGAGGGCTACGAGGAGTACGTCCGCCGGACGAACGCGTTCATCCCGGGTCCGAGGAAGCCCTGACGCGCGGCCTTCCCGGCCGGATCCGGTCAGCGGCGCGTCCTCGGCCCGGGACCGACAGGGGCGCTGCGGTACCGTCACCTGCACCGGTGAGGAGGGTGCGGTGACCACGACGACGGGGCAGCAGCCTCCCTTCGTGCTGGACCAGGAGACCTGGGACCGGCTCGTCGAGCATGCGCGCTCCGACGCCCCCTACGAGGTCTGCGGGCTGCTCGGGCTGCACCCGGACGGGCGCATCGACCACTACCCGATCGACAACGCGGACCGCTCCGTCACCACCTACACCATGGAGCCGAAGCAACTGCTCAAGGCGATGCGGGAGATCGAGGACGCCGAGCTCGGCCTCGCGATCTACCACTCCCACACCCACACCCGGGCCTACCCCTCGGCGACCGACATCCGGCTGGCGGCCTACCCCGAGGCCACCTACGTGATCGTGACCCTGCAGGACCGCGATCACCCGGAGATCCGGGCGTTCCGCATCCTCGACGGCCGGGTGACCGAGCGGGCCGTGATCGTCCCTGACCGGGAGGTCGTGTGATGGCGTGGCCCGTGGTCGCCAAGACGGCGCTCAAGTACTCCCCGCTCGTGCTCGAGGCGGCTCGGCAGCTCGACCGGCAGCTGCGCCCGCACGTGCTCGCCTACGGCTCCGCCCGGGATGTCGGCGGCTACGTCGGCCGCTGGACCGCCGACGACGGGGTCCACTGGATCGTGTTCCCGGAACCGGACGCGGCGCCGCTCAAGGCCTTCCCGCCGCTGACCGTCGCGGAGCTGCACGTGGTCGACGAGCAGCTCGACCGCGCCACGCTCAAGCACCACACCGCCCTGCCGGAGGCCCGGGTCAAGGACACCGGCAGTCGCATCGTCCAGGCGCCCGTGAAGCTGCTGAAGCGCGAGATGGACGACTGATCGCCGCCACCGCGGCCCCGGGTCGGTGACCCGGTGGTCGCTACCCTCCCGGTCCGACGATGAGACCGCTGCACGCCACCTCGAGGTCCACCATGGCAACCGTCCGTGTCCCCTCCGTGCTCCGCAAGCACACCGGCGGTGCCGCCAAGGTCCAGGCTGATGGGGCGACCGTCGGCGAGGTGCTGCGGGCCCTGACCGCTGCCCACCCGGGGCTCGAGGAGCAGCTCTTCGACGGGGACAAGGTGCGCGGGTTCATCAACGTCTACGTCGACGACGAGGACATCCGCTACGTCTCGGGGCTCGACACGCCCGTCGATGCGGACGCCGAGGTGGCGCTGATGCCGGCCGTGGCCGGCGGCATGGCCTGAGCCGGTGCGCTTCGGGGACATCGCGCAGGCGGTCGGCAACACCCCGCTGGTCGCCCTGCCGCGCCTGTCGCCCGAGGGCTACACGATCCACCTCAAGCTCGAGGGGCACAACCCGACCGGCTCGGTCAAGGACCGCGTCGCCGCGTACCTGATCGAGCAGGCGGAGCGGCACGGGCTGCTCGCGCCGGGCCAGCGGGTGCTGGAGCCGACCTCCGGCAACACCGGCATCGCCCTGGCCGCGATCTGCCGCGTCAAGGGCTACCCGCTGACCTGCGTGCTGCCGGAGAACACCTCGCAGGAACGCCGGCAGCTGCTGGAGCTGTTCGGTGCGGACATCGTCGACTCCCCGGCGAGCGAAGGTTCCAACGGCTCGGTGCGGGTCGCGCGGGAGCTGGCCGCGGCCGACCCCGACCTGTACATGCCCTTCCAGTACGCCAACGCGGCCAACGCGCTGGCGCACTACGAGACCACCGCCCCGGAGCTCATCGCCGAGCTGCCCGAGGTGGCGGCGTTCGTGGCCGGGCTCGGGACCGGCGGCAGCGTCACCGGCGTCGGCCGGCGCCTCAAGCGCTGGAACCCGGACGTCAAGGTCTACGCCGCGGAACCGGAGTACGGGGACCTGGTCTACGGCCTGCGCAACCTCGACGAGGGCTACGTCCCCGAGGTGCTCGACCTCGCGGTCCTGGACAGCCGCATCAAGGTGAACTCCCGTCGGGCGCTCGCGGCGACCCGCCGGTTGGCGGACGTCGAGGGCATCTTCGCCGGGGTGTCCACCGGGGCGTCCCTGGTCGTCGCCCAGCGGGTCTGCGCCCGGCTGCCGAGCGGCTCGCACGTGGTCGCGATGTCGCCCGACGGCGGCTGGAAGTACCTGTCCACCGGCGCGTACGCCCCCGGCGACGTGGACCGGATCGCCGATTCGCTCTCCGGGACCCTGTGGGCGTGACGGTCACGCTCACCGTCCTCGGCTCGGCCGGCTCCCACACCGGCGCGGGCCGGCTGTGCTCCGGGTACCTCCTGGAGGCCGAGGGCTGCACCCTGCTGCTCGACGCCGGGAACGGAGCCACCGCCAACCTCCAGCGCACCCACCGGCTGACCGACCTCGATGCGGTCGTGATCAGCCACCGGCACGTCGACCACTGCATCGATCTGATCGGCGCCTACTACAACCTGCGCTTCGATCCCACCTCCGCCGGTCGGCTGCCGCTGTACGCCGCCGCCGAGGTCCATGACCTGCTCACCGGGCTGCTGTCCGGCGACTCGCCCATGTCCTTCGATGACGTCTTCGCCCACCGCGAGGTCGGCCACGGCGACGAGGTGGTGGTCGGCCCGGCCCGGCTCCGCTTCGCTCGGAGCGTGCATCCCGTCCCGACGGTCTCCACCCGGATCGAGGTAGCAGGCTGCACGGTCGTCTACTCGGGCGATTCGGCGGGCGGCCCGGACCTCGTCGAGATCGCCCGTGACGCCGACCTGTTCCTGTGCGAGGCGACCTGGGCCGGCGACCCGGCGAGCTATCCGCCGGATATCCACCTCACCGGCGAGCAGGCCGGTGCCGTCGCCGCCGAGGCCGGCGTCGCCCGCCTCGTGCTGACCCACATCGCCGGTGGGACCGACCGGGCCGCGGTGCTGGCGGAGGCACGGGCGGCCTTCGGCGGGCCGGTGGACCTCGCCGAGGACCTGGTGCGCTACGAGGTCGTGCCCGGCGACCTCGTAGCGCCGTAGCCTGCCGCCCCCGACCAGGAGCCCTCCATGCCCCGCGCCGACGGCCGCCGTGCCGACGAGCTGCGCCCCGTCCACCTCGTCCCCGATGCGCAGCGCCACCCGGCCGGCTCCGCCCTGGCCCGCTTCGGCGGGACCCACGTGCTGTGCGCCGCGTCGGTGGAGGACGGCTCGCCGCCCTTCCGCCGGGACGGGGGCTGGGTCACCGCGGAGTACGCGATGCTGCCCGGCTCCACCGACCGACGTGCCCGGCGGGACCGCTCCGGGCCGTCCGGTCGGGCCAAGGAGATCGAGCGGCTGATCGGCCGCAGCCTGCGGGCCGTCGTCGACCTCGACGCGATGGACGAGCTGACGGTCACCGTCGACTGCGACGTGCTGGAGGCCGACGGCGGGACCCGCACCGCGGCGATCACCGGTGGTTGGGTCGCGCTCGCCCGGGCCCTGGCCGCCACCGGGCAGGAGCACGCGTTGACCGGCCAGGTCGCCGCGATCTCCGTCGGTGTGATCGACGGCGAGCCCCGGCTCGACCTGCCCTACGAGGAGGACGTCCGCGCCGAGGTGGACATGAACGTGGTGGCCACCGCCGACGGCCGGCTGGTCGAGGTCCAGGGCACCGCTGAGGGCGCGCCCTTCGAGCGTGCCGCGCTGGACGCGCTGCTCGACCTCGCGCTGGCGGGCTGCGAGGAGCTGTTCCGCCTCCAGCGCGCGGCCGTGGACGCCCCGCGAGGTGGACCGGCCGCGCCCCTGGTGGGCGGCGCGTGAGCGCGCTGCCGCAGGTGGTCGTCGCCACCGCCAACCCCCACAAGCTGGCCGAGATCCACGCCATCCTGGCCGCCGCCGGTGTCGAGCTGGACCTCGTCCCGATGACCGCGCTGGGGGTGGCCTCCCCGGTCGAGGACGGCGAGACCTTCGCGGCCAACGCACTGCTCAAGGCCCGTGCCTGCGCCCAGGCGACGGGGCTGCCGGCGATCGCGGACGACTCCGGCATCGAGGTGGATGCGCTCGACGGGGCCCCCGGGGTCTACAGCGCCCGGTACGCCGGCGAGGACGGCGACGACGACGCGAACAACGCGAAGCTCCTGGCCGCGGTCGCCGACGTGCCGGCTGCGCAGCGCACCGCCCGGTTCGTGTGCGTGGCCGCGGCGGTCACCCCCGACGGCACCGAGGTGGTGGTCCGGGGCGAGATGCCGGGCCGGGTCGTCGACGAGCTCCGGGGCGGGCAGGGGTTCGGCTACGACCCGCTGTTCGTGGCCGACGCCACCGGCGACGGCCGGACCAACGGCGAGCTGTCCCCGGTCGAGAAGGACGCGATCAGCCACCGCGGGGCGGCCTTCCGGGCACTGGCCGCCGAGCTGCCGACCCTGCTGGCCCGCAGCACCACGGGCTCGTGAGCGCCACCGGCGCCGACGAGGCCGGCACAGCGCCCACCGCGGACGCCACCACCGCCGACACCACCGACGCCGCCCCACCGCTCCGGCGCCTGTGGCGCTACGCCGCCGGGCACCGCCGCCAGGTCGTCGCCGCCACCGTCGCCTCGGTGGTCAACACCGCGGCCGACATCGCCCCGCCGTTCCTGATCGGCATCGCGGTCGACATCGTGGTGGTCGGGCAGGACTCGCTGATCGGCCGCCTCACCGGGGTCGCCGACCCGCGTGGGCAGCTGGTGGTGCTGGCGGCGCTCACCGTGGCGGTCTGGCTGGTGGAGTCCGCCTCGCAGTACGTCGCCGATCTGCTGTGGCGCAACCTCGCCCAGACGATCCAGCACGAGGCCCGCCTGGATGCCTACGCCAACGTGCAGGCGCTGGACCTGGCCGCCTTCGAGGACCGCTCGACCGGGGCGCTGCTGGCGGTGCTCAACGACGACGTGAACCAGCTCGAGCGCTTCCTCGACCGCGGCGCCCAGCAGCTGATCACCGTCGCCACCTCCGTGGTACTCATCGGGCTGACCTACCTCGTGCTGTCCCCGGTGGTCGGCCTGGTCGCCTTCGCGCCGATGCCGGTGATCCTGTGGGGCACGGTCCGCTTCCAGCGCCGGCTCGAGCCCCGCTACCGCCTGGTGCGTCAGCGGGTCGGGGAGCTCAACGCCACCCTCGCCAACAACCTCGGTGGCCTGGCCACCATCAAGGCCTTCTCCGCGGAGGACCGGGAGCTCGAGCGGGTCACCGCCGGCTCCGAGGCCTACCGGCAGGCCAACCGGTCCGCGATCGTGCTCTCCAGCGCGTTCGTGCCGCTGATCCGGATCGCGATCCTGGTGGCCTTCACCATGATCCTGCTCGTCGGCGGGATGCAGGCGCTGGACGGCCAGCTCGCAGCCGGGACCTTCAGCGTGCTGGTGTTCATCGTCCAGCGGCTGCTCTGGCCGCTGACCCGGCTCGGGGAGGTGTTCGACCAGTACCAGCGTGCCATGGCCTCCACCCGCCGGATCCTCGACCTGATCGGGGAGGAGGTCGGACTGGCCGACGGGACCGTGCCCCTGCCACAGCCGGCCGGGGCGCTCGCGCTGCGCGGGGTCCGGTTCGCCTACCGCGACGGCGCCGAGGTGCTGCGCGGGCTCGACCTGCTGGTGCCCGCGGGGGAGACCCACGCGGTGGTGGGGTCCACGGGTGCGGGCAAGTCCACGCTGGTCAAGCTGCTGCTCCGGCTCGAGGACGTCACCGGCGGCGCCGTCCACCTCGACGGCCACGATGTCCGCGAGCTGCGCCTGAAGGACCTGCGTCGGGCCTACGCGCTCGTCAGCCAGGACGTGTTCCTGTTCCACGGCACCGTGCGGGAGAACGTCGTCTACGGCCGACCCGACGCCGCCGATGCCGAGGTGGAGGCCGCCGCCACGCTGGCGGAGGCGCACGCCTTCGTCACCCAGCTCCCGCAGGGGTACGACACGGTGGTGGGCGAGCGGGGCCAGAAGCTCTCGGGCGGTCAGCGTCAGCGGTTGTCGATCGCCCGCGCGATCCTGTGCGACCCGGCGGTGCTGGTGCTCGACGAGGCCACCTCGGCGGTGGACAACGAGACCGAGGCCGCGATCCAACGCTCGCTCGCCCGGGTGACGCACACGCGCACGACGCTGGTCATCGCCCACCGGCTCTCCACGGTCCGCCACGCCGACCGGATCCACGTGCTGGACAGCGGCCGCATCGTGGAGGCGGGGACCCACGAGGAGCTGCTGGCCCGCGACGGCCGCTACGCGGCGCTGTGGCGGGTGCAGACCGGCGAGGTTGCGGTCGCCTCGGGCGGCTGAGCCCGGCTGGTCGCTCGAACGGGGCCGCACGCGGGCCCGGTTGCGGTCAGTCCGACTCGGCGTGGGCGTCCACCACCTCGACCAGTGCGTCGTTGAAGGGGCCCCAGACGGCTTCGGCCCAGGGGCCGAAGCGCCGGTCGGCGAGCTCCGCGGCGGCCACGGAACGGGTCGGGTCGACCCACAGGAAGGCGCCGGACAGTCCGAAGTGCCCGAAGGTCCGCGCGGACAGGCGGGTTCCCGTCCAGTGGTCGGTCTTGGTCCCCTTGAGCTCGAAGCCGAGGCCCCAGTCGTTGGGGGTCTGCCGGCCGAAGCCCGGGACCACCCCGTCCAGGCCGGGGAACGCCACGGCGGTGGCCTCGGCGAGTCGCTCGGCGGCGAGCAGCTCCGGGTCGAGCAGCTCCCGGGCGAAACGCAAGAGGTCATCCAGCGTGCCGTGGACGCCGTGCCCGGCGGGGCCGCCCAGGTGGGTGCGGGCCATCCCGAGCGGTGCGAACACCTCGACGTCGAGGTAGCGCTCGAAGGGCAGGCCGACGCGGCTGGCGACCAGGTCGCCGAGCAGCTCGTAGGCCCAGTCCGCGTAGCTGCGCCGCCGGCCCGGGGCGGTGCTCGGCCCGCCCGGCTCCGGCGGCAGCCCGCCGGCGTGGGCGAGCAGGTGCCGCACCGTCACCTCGGGGTCGGCACCCGGCACCTCGACCGGTTCGTCGAGGGCCAGCTCACCGTGCTGGACGGCGAGCAGCACCCCGTAGGCGGTGATGGGCTTGCTGACCGAGGCGAGCCACAGCACCTCGTCGGTGGGACCCCGGCTCGCCAGCGTCGCGGTCGCGTCGGTCACGCCGACAGCCACCACGTCGGGCTCCCAGGCGGCCGTGGTGGCCAGCACCTCGGCCAGGGCGGGCCGCAGCGTGGCGGTCGAGGTGGGCACGGTGAGCTCCGGGGGTGGTGAGCGTGCGGCCGCGAGGCTACTGCCGGCCCGGGCGGCTCACGTGCCGGGGACCTGGCGCGCGATGCGCTTCGCGAAGGTGTAGAAGCGGCGCAGGTGCTCGAGGGTCTCCGTCCCGCGCGTGAAGGCCGCCACCCGCGCCGGTGCGTCGGCGCCGAGCCGGCTCGCCCGCTGCGCCGCGGCCTCCTGGAGCTGCTCGTTGACCTGCGGTTTCGCCTCGAGGACGTGCTCGGCGAGGTCGACGTCCCCGTCGGTGAACGCCGTGATCGCGTCCGCGAGCAGGCCGCGCATGGTCTGGTGCACGTCGGTGATGACCGCCCGGGTCTCGTCGCTGAAGGGCACGTGCTCCTCGATGCGGCGCAGGCCCACCCGGACGAGGTCGTGTTTGACGATGTCGCCGACCAGCTCCAGGTAGGTGGTGACGTTGGTCAGCGCCAGCAGGCGGTCGCGCTCGTGCTCGGAGAGCCCGTCGCCGTCGATCCGCCGCAGGTAGTCGATGATCGCGTCGTGCAGCTCGTCGATCTCATCGTCGGCCTCGGCGACCTCGAGCAACGCGGTCGAACGTCCCTCCAGCAGCGGCTCCAGCACCGCGTCGACCAGGGCAAGGGCCTTGCGGGCCATGCGCTCCACCTCGCGGCTGGCGAGCTCCAGTGCCGCGCCGGGCGTGCCGAGCAGTTCGTCATCGAGGTAGCGCGGGATGTGGCGTCGCTCGTCCGCGCGCACCGGGACGAGCCGCTCCGCCAGCCGGGCCAGCTGGGTCGTGAACGGCAGGAACAGCACCAGCATGCCGGACTTGGCCAGGGTGTAGGCGTTGGCGATCTGGCGTGGGGTCTCCGCCGCGAGCGCGTCGCTGCCGCTCAGCCCGGGCGAGGTGGGCGAGAGCACGCGAGCGGCCTCGGCCAGCCAGGGCAGCAGGAGCAGCATCAGCGTGACCCCGATCGCGTTGAACAGCACATGCACCGCCGCCGCGCGCCGGGCCACCCGTGGCCGTCCGATCGTGGCCAGGATCGCGGTCACCGGGGTGCCGAGCGACGCGCCGAGCGCGAGTGCGATGCCGGTCTCCAGCGGCACCAGCCCCTGGGAGGCCATCACGATCACGATGCCGATCGTCGCCGAGGAGGACTGGATCAGCGCGGTCAGGCTCGCCCCGATCAGGACCCCCGGGAGCGGGCCACGCTCGGCCGCCATCAGGTCGAGGAAGGGCTCGTAGCCACGCAGCGGGGCCATGCCGGACTGCATGACCCCCATGCCGAGGAACAGCAGGCCCAGACCGAGCAGCGTCGTCGCCGCCATCCGCACGGTGTCCCGCTGGGTGACGTAGCGCCCGAACACCCCGGCGGCGATCATCCACAGCGCGGAGCCGACCACGTCGAAGGCGACGATCTGGGCGGTGATGGTGGTCCCGACGTTGGCGCCGAGGATCACCCCCACCGACGCGGTCAGCGACAGCAGCCCGGCGGACACGAAGCCGATGACCAGCACGATGGTCACGCTCGAGGACTGGATCATCGCGGTCACGAGCACGCCGGTGGCCACCCCGGAGAACCGGTTCGAGGACAGGCGCGCGAGCACGGCGGACAACGAGGTGCCGGCCAGGCCCTTGAGCCCCCGGGTCACCCCGTCCATGCCGTACAGGAACAGGGCCAGCCCGCCGAGGAACCCCATCAGCATCGTGGTGTAGGGCAGGCCGTCCCCGGCCGCGGGGGCAGGCAGGACCTCCAGCGCGAGTCGCTCCACCGCGAGCAGAGGTGTCATCGCCGCTCCACCTTGCCGGTGCCCGCCGCATCGACCGGCCACGGCCGCCGGCGACGCCTCGGACACCTCGTCCGTCCACGCTACTGCTCGTGCTGGCCCGTGCCTCGGGCCGGTGGTCCTGCCGTCGTGGTTCCTGTGGCCGGATGGACCCATCGCCCCTGTCCGTGCCGCGGGGGCCCGGGCTACCGTCGGGATGCCACCCCTTGGGGCCGGCAGCGGAACGGCCTCGGTGGGCGATACAGGAGGACACCGATGGCCGATGCGCAGGTCAGCGCGCCCGAGGCGACCGAGCCGGACGACGCGGGAGCAGCACCCCCGTGGCACGCCCTGCCGTTCGACGAGGTCGTGGAGGAGCTGGACACCGACCACCGGGCAGGGCTGTCCGAGGACGATGCGGCGCAGCGGCTCGAGGAGCACGGTCCGAACGAGCTCGGCAAGGACGAGCCGCGCGGGGACCTGGAGATCCTGCTCCACCAGTTCACGAGCCCGCTGATCTACATCCTGCTCGTGGCCTTCGTCGTCACGATCCTGATCGACGAGTACACCGACGCCGCCGTGATCGCCGCGGTGCTGGTGATCAACGCGATCATCGGCTTCATCCAGGAGCGCAAGGCCGACCGCTCGGTCCACGCCCTGATGCAGATGGCCGCCCCCCGCTCCACGGTGGTGCGCGGCGAGCAGGAGCAGGAGGTCGACGCGGTCGACCTCGTCCCCGGCGACGTCGTCCTGCTGACCTCCGGCACCCGGGTCCCGGCGGACCTGAGGCTCGTGCGCACCACCTCGCTGCAGATCGACGAGTCCCTGCTGACCGGGGAGAGCAAGCCCGCCCGCAAGTCCACCGACCCCGTGGCGGAGGACGCGCTCGCCGCCGACCAGAGCAGCATGGCCTTCATGGGCAGCGCGGTGACCAGCGGCCGGGCACGTGGCGTGGTCGTCGCCACCGCCCTCGACACCCAGCTCGGCACGATCGCGGAGTCGATCCGGTCCGAGGAGAAGCCCGAGACGCCGCTCCAGCAGCGCATGAACCGGTTCGCGAACATCATCGCGGTCGCGGTGCTGGCCTCCACGGTGTTGGCCTTCGGTATGGGCTACCTGCTGACCGACCAGGCGCTGGACGAGCTGTTCCTGACCGCCGTGGCCCTGGCGGTGGCGGTGGTGCCGGAGGGGCTCCCGGTCGCCTTCACGGTGGCGATGGCGCTCGGGGTGCGTCGCATGGCCGAACGCAACGCCATCATCCGCTCGCTGCCGGCGGTCGAGACGCTGGGCAGTACGAACACGATCGGCTCGGACAAGACCGGGACGCTGACCGCGAACCGCATGACGCTGGTACGCGGCTGGACCCCGGACGGCTGGGTCCACTTCCTCGACCCCGAGGATGTCGACGACGACGACGAGGCCATCGCCGCCGCCGACCACCTCGAGGACCACCCCGACGGCGCGCTGGCCTCCAGCGTGCGCACCGCGGTGGTGACCAGCGAGGCCGAGCTCGTGGTCGAGGACGGCGAGGTGGTGGACCAGCGCGGCGACCCGACCGAGGTGGCGCTGCTGGCCGCGGCCCGCGCCGTCGGGCGTGACCCGCGCGAGCTGCGCGAGGAGGTCGAGGTCCTCGCGCACGTCCCCTTCGAGTCCGACCTGCGCTACTCCTTCATCGTCGCCGACGAGGACGGGCCGGTGCTCCGCCTCAAGGGCGCGCCGGAGCGGGTCGTGGAGCTGTGCAGCCACGTCCGTCACGGTGACGACACGCGTGAGCTCGACCCCGACGAGATCCTCTCGGTCGCCGAGCGCATGGCCGAGCAGGGCCTCAGGGTCCTCGCGCTCGCGGAGCGACGCTTCGACGCCGAGACGGCCGACACCATCGACGAGCAGCACCCGCCGGAGCCGGACGAGCTCGTGCTGACGGGGTTGGTCGGCATGCAGGACCCGCCCCGCAGCGGGGTCAAGGAGGCCATCGCCCGGGCCCGGCAGGCCGGGATCCGCGTCATCATGATCACCGGTGACCACGCGGTGACCGCCAGCGCCATCGCCGACCAGCTGGGCTTGAGCGAGGAGCCCGCGACCCGGACCGGCGCGGACGTCGAGCGGATGTCCGACGAGGAGCTGCGGCAGGCGGTGCTGGAGGTCGACGTGTTCGCACGCGTCGCCCCCGACCACAAGCTGCGGGTCGTGCGGGCGCTGCGGTCCCACGACCAGGTCGTCGCGGTGACCGGCGACGGGGTCAACGACGGTCCCGCGCTGAAGGCCGCCGACATCGGCGTGGCCATGGGAAGGGACGGCACCGACGTGGCCCGCGAGGCCAGCGACATGGTGCTCACCGACGACAACTTCGTGTCGATCGCGAACGCCGTCGAGGAGGGCCGGGTCGTCTTCGAGAACGTCCGGAAGGTGACGTTCTTCCTGCTGTCCACCGGTGCCGCGGCGATCGTGGCCATCCTGACCTCGATCGCCGCCGGGCTGCCGCTGCCGTACGTGCCGGCGGCGCTGCTGTGGCTGAACGTGGTGACCAACGGGCTGCAGGACGTCGCGTTGGCCTTCGAGAAGGGCGAGCCCGACGTGCTGGACCGCCCGCCGCGACGTCGCGAGGACCCGATCGTCAACGCCGTGCTGTGGGAGCGGACGGCGCTGACGGGCATCACCATGGCGCTCGGCAGCCTGTGGGTCTTCCTGTGGGCGATCGATGCGGACCTGACCGATGCCCAGCAGCGTGGCGCGGCCCTGACCACGCTGGTGGTCGCGATGGCCGCGCACGTCTACAACGCCCGCTCCGAGCGGCGCTCGATCGTGGTCACCAACGTGCGAGGCAACCCGTTCCTGCTCGCCTCCACCGTCGTCGCGTTGACCATCCACCTGCTGGCCAGCTACTGGGGTCCGACCCAGACGGTGCTGCAGATCGAGCCCGTGACGGCGGGCGGCTGGAGCCGCATCGCCGTCGTCACCGTCGCGGTGGTGCTGGTCAGCGAGGCCCACAAGGCGGTGCGCTCCCGGACCCGACACCCCGCGGAGACCGGCTGAGCGCTCAGGCGTGGCGGTCCGGTCGCACGGTCGTGCGCCGGCCCTTGATGGTCGACGCACGCAGCGACCGGATCACCTCGTCGGCGGCATGTCGCGGGACCTCGACCAGGGAGAAGTTCGGCGTGATGTCGATGTTGCCGACATCGCTGCCCTTGAGCCCGGACTCGTTCGCGATCGCCCCGACCAGGTCCTTCGGTCGGATGCCCTGCCGCTGGCCGGCGCCGATGTAGATGCGGACGGCGTCGCTCGTGGGACGCCCGCGACCGCCACGCGCCCCGGACGCGGCACGGCCGCCCCGGTCCGCGGTCGGGCCACCTCGGTGCCCGCCCTTGCGGGGCCGGTCGTCGTGCAGCTCGATCCGGGGCAGCTCCTCGTCGTCGTCGTCCGATCCGGCCAGCTGCTCGTGCACCAGCGAGATGGCCGCGAGCGCGACCTCCATCGGGTCGGCGGCGTCGGCCAGCGACGACAGCACCCCCCGGAACCGGTCCAGATCGGCGTCGTCGAGGAGCCGGGCCTCGATCGCCTCCCGGGTCAGCTCGAGCCGGCGGGCGCGCAGGTCCGCCACCGTCGGTAGCGAGTCGATCGTCAGCGCTGCACCGGTGTGCTGCTCGATGGCTTTCAACAGCCGCTGCTGGCGCGGCTCGACCAGGGTGATCGCGACGCCCTCGCGTCCGGCCCGCCCGACCCGCCCGATGCGGTGGGTGTAGGTCTCCGCGGCCGCAGGCACGTCGTGGTTGATGACGTGGGTGAGGTGGTCGATGTCGAGCCCGCGGGCGGCGACGTCGGTGGCGACCAGCAGGTCGGCGGTGCCGGCGCGGAGCCGGTCCATGACGCGGTCGCGTTGCTCCTGGTCCATGCCGCCGTGCAGGGCCTCGGCCCGGTAGCCGCGACCGTTCATCACCTCGGTGAGCGCGTCCACCTCGACGCGGGTGCCGCAGAACACGATCGCCGCCTCGGGCGCCTCGATGTCGAGCAACCGGCCCAGCGCGGCGGGCTTCGCGTGACGGGGGACGACGTACGCCAGCTGGCGGACCTTCGGCGTGTGCGCCTCCCCGGCCTGGCGGCGTCCGATCGTGATGCGCTGCGGGTCGGTCAGGTGGACCTTGGCCAGCTGGTCGATCCGGGCCGGCAGGGTGGCGGAGAACAGGACCGTCTGCCGCGTCGCCGGGGTCGCGGCAAGGATCGTGTCGAGGTCCTCGGCGAAGCCCATGTCGAGCATCTCGTCGGCCTCGTCGAGGACCACCACCTCGATGTCGTCGAGGTGGAGGCTGCCGCGTCCGAGCAGGTCGACGGCCCGACCGGGGGT
The DNA here is from genome assembly GCA_047921175.1 of Nitriliruptoraceae bacterium. Taxonomy (GTDB): domain Bacteria; phylum Actinomycetota; class Nitriliruptoria; order Nitriliruptorales; family Nitriliruptoraceae; genus T1Sed10-7. Next base: position 14,189 of record JBLRWQ010000046.1, read on the forward strand.
GGCGACGACCACGTCCACCCCGCGGCTGAGCTCCTTGAGCTGGCGCCAGATCGGCTGGCCCCCGTACACCGGCAGGACCCGGGCGCCCAGCCGGCGGCCGTAGCCGTGCACCGCCTGGGAGACCTGCATCGCCAGCTCGCGGGTCGGGACCAGCACCAGTGCCCGGGGCGTGCGGCCGCGCTCCCCGTCGGGTAGCCGCTCCAGGATCGGCAGGGCGAAGGCGGCGGTCTTGCCCGTGCCGGTCGCGGCCTGGCCGAGCAGGTCACGGCCGGTCAGCAGCACCGGCACGGCCTCACGCTGGATCGGGGTCGGTTCCTCGTAGCCGAGGTCGGCGAGGGTGGCGACCAGCTCGGTCCGGAGCCCGAGCGCAGCGAAGGGATGGTCCGTGGTCGGCATGGGCGGATCCCGGGGGGAAGACGCGTCGCCCGTTGCGGGCACGACGGACGGCGGGGGCGGGCGCGATGACGGCACAGTGTCGCGCACCGAGGTGGTGACGGGCGACCGTCAGCCCGGCCGGACGGCCGCCGGGGTCTGGCGGCGCTCGTCCAGCCACGCCGGGACGTCGGCGGCCAGCAGCGGGCGGGCCCAGTGGTAGCCCTGGCCACGCTGACACCCGAGCGCGCGCAACTGCGTGAGTTGCTCGGCGTTCTCCACCCCCTCGGCGGTGACCTCGAGGCCCTGGGCACGGGCGATGTTCATCAGCGCGGTCAGCACCGGGACCGCGTCGTCCGTGACGCCCAGTGGGGCGATGAAGGACCGGTCGATCTTGAGCCCCCGGAAGGGGAATCGACCCAACTGGGCGAAGGAGGAGTAGCCCATCCCGAAGTCGTCGATGTGGATGCTGACCCCGAGCGCCGCCAGCGCTGCGACGGTCTGCGTCGTCACCGTGCTCTGGTCCGCCAGGGCGGTCTCGGTGATCTCCAGGATCAGGCGGGACGGTGCGACGCCGGTGGCGCGCAACGCCCGTTCGAGGGTCGGGACGAGCTCGATGTCGAGCAGCTGGCGGGCGGAGATGTTCACCGCGAGGCACTCGCCGGCGGTGATCCCAGCCGCGTCCCAGGCCGCCAGCTGCGCCGTCGCCTCGGCCAGCACCCAGGCGCCGATCGGGACGATGGCACCGTTGCGCTCCGCGACCGGCACGAACTCCTCCGGCTCCACGATGCCGAAGCGCTCGTGCTGCCAGCGCATGAGCGCCTCGAAGCCGCACACGTGGTCGTCTCGGAGGTCGAGCACCGGCTGGAACACCAGGGTGAGCCCCTCGAGCACGTCCGGGGTGGCCAGCTCGTACTCCATGGCGAGCCGGCGTTCCTCCGCGGCGCGCAGCGCCGGCTCACAGACACGGACAGCTGCCCCGGAGGTCGACTGGGCGGCGCTGAGCGCGAGGGTCGCGTCGCGGAGCAGGCTCGCGGGGGTCGTGCCCTCGTTGGTCGCTGCTGCGACGCCCACCTGCGCCCGGAGCAGCACGCTCCCGCCGCCGGGGGTCAGGAACGGCCGGTCGAACAGGCGCACGAACCGCTCCCCGAGCGCCGCGGCGTCGGCCTCGTCGACCACGCCGGGGACGAGCACGGCGAACTCGTCGCCACTGGTGCGGGCCACCATGGTCCCGGGCTCGACGGCATCCTGCAGCCGCTGCGCGACCGCGCGGAGCAGCAGGTCACCGGTGCGGTGCCCGACCCGGTCGTTGACCCCGCTCATGCCAAGCAGGTCCAACAGGAGCAGCACGGCGCCGTCGCTCTCGCGGGCGTCCGTGGCCGTCCGGAGCTGCTCGAGGAGCAGCTCACGGTTCGCGAGCCCGGTGAGGGCGTCGTGGGTGGCCTGGTGCTCGAGCCGCGCACGCGCCGTCAGCTCGTCGCTGAGATCCCGACCGCTGACCACGATGCCCGCGACCGCCTCGTTGTCGCGGAGGTCGGCGAAGGTCATGAGCAGCTGTCGGCGACGGCCATCCGCCCGGTCGAAGCGGACCAGCACGCGCGTCGAGCGTGCGTCGCCGTCGAGCAGTTGGCGCCAGGCACGCCGGGCCCGGCCGGCGTCGTCGTCCGGCATCCGATCGAGCAGGCCGGCGACCGTCACCTCGGCACTGCCGACGAAGGTGGTGGCGGCCGGCGAGGCGTACAGGACCCGCTCGTCCTCGTCGATCACCAGGATCGGGTCGTTCGCGTGCTCGACGAGCGCCTCGAGCCGACGCAGGGCGGCGCGGAGTCCCGCTTCGCCCGACGTCTCCCGGTGGCGGTGCTCGTCCATCGTGTTGCTTCCCACCCGATGGGTCGACGCAACGGGGGTCGCCGTGCGTCACCTCGTGCACGGTAGGTGAACCCGCGCGTCCCCGCAGGTGGACGGGGCCTGGCGGATGCCCGTGCCGCGTCAGCCGCCGGTGGGCTCGAAGAGCTCGATCCGGTCGGCGGCTGACGCGGCGACGCGAGCGGCGTGGGTCGGGGCGTCCGGGACGTGGGCCGGCCGGCCCACGTCCAGCTCCCGTCGCAGCACCGGCACGATCTGCGTGCCGAGGATCTCCACCTGCTGGAGCACCGTCTCGAGGGGCAGCCCGGCGTGGTCGATCAGGAACAGCTGGCGCTGGTAGTCCCCGACGTGGTCGCGCAGACCGGCGTAGCGCTCGATCACCTGCTGCGGACTGCCCACGGTCAGCGGGGTCTCGGCCGTGAACTCCTCGAGCGACGGCCCATGACCGTAGACCGGCGCGACGTCGAAGTAGGGCCGGAACTCCGCGACGGCGTCCTGGGAGCGGGGCCGGGCGAAGAACTGCCCGCCGAGCCCGACGATGGCCTGATCGGCGGTGCCGTGGCCGTGGGCCTCGTACCGCTCCCGGTACAGCGACACCAGCTGCGTGGTGTGTTCCAGCGGCCAGAAGATGTTGTTGTGGAAGAAGCCGTTGCCGTAGAAGGCGGCCTGCTCCGCGATCTGCGGGGTCCGGATCGAGCCGTGCCACACGAACGGCGGGACCCCGTCCAGCGGGCGCGGGGTGGCGGTGAAGCCCTGCAGCGGGGCGCGGTGCTCGCCCTGCCAGTCGACCACGTCCTCGCGCCACAGTCGATGCAGCAGCGCGTAGTGCTCGATCGTGAGCTCCAGCGCGTCCCGGATGTCGTATCCGAACCACGGGTAGACCGGGCCGGTGTTGCCACGACCCAGCATCAGGTCGACCCGGCCACCGGCGAGGTGCTGGAGCATCGCGTACTCCTGGGCGAGCCGCACCGGATCGTTGGTCGTGATCAGCGTCGTCGAGGTGGACAGGATGAGCCGCTCGGTCCGGGCCGCGATGTAGCCGAGCATCGTGGTCGGCGAGGAGGTCACGAAGGGTGGGTTGTGGTGCTCGCCGCTCGCGAACACGTCGAGCCCCACCTCCTCGGCCTTGAGCGCGATGGCCACCATGGCCTGGATGCGCTCGGCCTCGGTGGGCGTGCGGCCGGTGGTGGGGTCGGGGGTGATGTCGCCGACGGAGAACACGCCGAACTGCATGGGGCCCTCGTCTCGGGAGGAAGTTGCATCCGCAACGACAACCACGGTACCGCGACGACACCCGCTGCGCGAAGGTGTCAGGCTCCCTGGTCCTCCGACGCCGGGTAGGCGAGGGTGATCACCGTCTGGCGGGCGTGCTCGAGCAACCACTCGGTCCCGTGCCCGAGGAAGGGCCGGCCACCGACCGAGCGCACCGTGGAGCCCAGCACGATGGTGTCGGCGCGCCACTCGTCCGCGGTCCGCAGCAGCTCGTCGGTCACCACCTCGGCGCGGCGGGCCTGGACCTCGCCCCGCTGGCCGAAGCTCGTGGCGACCTCGCGCACGCGCTCCAGCTGGCGTTCGACCGCGGGGGAGTAGTCGTCGTGCCGCTCGCCACGGGTCACGACGTGGACCGCGAGCACCTTGGCGTCGTAGACCGCCGACAGGCGGAAGGCGACCTCCTCGGCGGCGCGGCCGGGCAGGGTGCCCGTCACGCCCAGCAGGATACGACGGAACTCGCGCCCGTCGAGCGCCTGCGGGCTGCGCACGTGCGCACCACGGCGGACCAGCATCAGGGGCACCGGGGTCTGACCGATCACGGCCTGGATCGGCTCCGACAGCTGGTGGGAGCCGGCGTAGTCGTCGTTGAGCCCGAGGGTGAGCAGGCGGTGCCCCATCCCGGCCTCACGCAGGATCGAGACGGCGGGGTCGACCTGGCGGGTCTCGATGCGCAGGTCCGTGAGCCGGTGGGCCAGCGCCTCGCGCACGGGGTCGAGCTCCGGGACGTACGCCCCGCCGCGCTCGCGCACCGACAGGATGGTGACGTTGGCGTTCGGTTGCAGGAGCGCGTCCAGCACCTTGGCCGCCACGACGGAGTTCAGCCCACCGCGCGTGGGCAGGAGCGCGCTGCCGGCGTCGGCGACCACGCTGCGCGCGAGCTGCTCCTCCTGCCGCAGCCGCGCCGCCTCCTCCTCCGCCGGTCGTACCCGGCGCAGGACCGGCTTGAGCAGCGGGGGCGCGGCCATCGAGGTGGCGACGGCGAGCAGCACGATGATCGCGTAGGAGGTCTGGTTGAGCGCGCCGAGGGCGAGCCCGATCGTGGCCAGCACGATCTCCATCGCACCGCGGGCGTTCAGCGCGATCCCGGCCGCCAGGCTCTCGGTCCGCGACAGCCCCGCCAGCCGGCCACCACCGAAGGACCCGAGCAGCTTGGCGGCGGCCGCCACGAGCAGGACGATGGCCGCCCACAGCATCGCCTCGGGCTCCAGCAGGACCGCGAGGTCCACGTACAGCCCGGCGGTGGCGAAGAAGATCGGCGCGAAGACCTCGTTGCTGAGCACCTCGATCGAGCGCTTGACGTCCTGGCGCTGGTACCGGGAGCGCCCCAGGACGATCCCGGCGATCAGCGCGCCGAGCACCGCCTCGACGCCGAGCGCCTGGGTGATCGTGCCGTAGACGAACACGAACAGCAGGGTCGCCGACAGCGCCCCGCCGAAACCGCCGGTGGCCCGGGCGCTGCGCAGCATGCGGTCCGCGAGCCGCTGGCCGACGGTCAGCCCGAGCACGAGGAAGGCCAGGATGCTGACGACCGTCACGGCGAGCAGCCCCAGGTCCACCGTGCCGGCGGTGAAGATGCCGACGACCGCGCCGAGCAGCAGCCAGCCGACGAGGTCGTTCGCCATCCCCGCCGCGATCGTGAGCTGCCCGACGTTGCGCCGCATCAGGTCCATCTCGACCATGATCTTGGCGATCACCGGCAGCGCCGAGATGCTGAGCGCCACGCCGATGAACAGCGCGAAGCCGATCCGGTTGGCGTCCTCACCCCACAGGCTGGTCGGCATGACCCACCCGAGCCCGAACCCGAACAGCAGCGGTACGAGCAGGCTGCCGGTGGACAGCGCGGCCGCGGGACGCCCCAGACGTCGCAGCAGCCCCAGGTCGGTCTCGAACCCCGTCACGACCAGCAGCAGCACGATCCCGAGCCAGGCCACCGCCAGCAGCAGTGCGCTGACCGCGACCTCGCCCGGGAACACCCAGGCGGCCACCTCCGGGAAGAGCCGGCCGAAGATGGTGGGACCGAGCACGACGCCGGCCGTCAGCTCCCCCACCACGCGCGGCTGACCGAACCGGCGTGCCACGCCACCGAGCAGGCGAGCAGCGAGGAGCAGGAGCACCAGCTGCAGCCAGAACAGCAACAGGTCGTGCTCGCTGACCGGGGTCAGCATCGTCACGGTGGATCCATCTGTCGGGGGCGGAGCGCCGCGACAGCCTAGGGCTCACCGCCAGCGAGCTCACGACACGCGGGCGTCCGGTCGGACCGGGCCCCCGCCCGTGCGGAGCGAGGAGGTCGGTCGGCTCGCGTAGCCTCGAGGGGCAGCGCGAGTGCGGTCCAGCGAGGAGGTCACGGGTGACGGCACGGGACGGTGGACCGCTGGTCCCGCGACTGCGGGCGTTCGGGACCACGGTGTTCTCCGAGATGACCGCGCTCGCGCAGCAGCACCGGGCGGTCAACCTCGGGCAGGGCTTCCCCGACGAGGACCCACCGCGTGAGGTGCTGGCCGCCGCGCATGCCGCGCTGGACGCCGGGCACAACCAGTACGCGCCCGGACCCGGGATCGCACCCCTGCGGACTGCCATCGCCCACCATCAGCAGCGCTGGTACGGCATGGACGTCGACCCCGACAGCGAGGTGACCGTGACCTTCGGGGCCACGGAAGCGGTCGCCGCCGCCCTGCTGGCGCTGTGCGAGCCCGGTGACGAGGTCGTGGTCCTCGAGCCGACCTACGACGCCTACCCGGCGGTGCTCGCGATGGCCGGGGCGCGTGCGGTCCGGGTGCCACTGACCCCACCTGCAACCTCGACGTCGGGGTCGGACCCGGATCCGCAGGTGCGCGGGCCGTGGACCCTCGACCTCGACCGGTTCGCCGCGGCCTTCTCCGACCGCACGCGTCTGGTGCTGCTGAACTCGCCGCACAACCCCACCGGCCTGGTGCTCGCCGCTGCGGAGCTGGATGCGATCGCGCGCCTGTGCGTCGCCCACGACGTCGTCGCCGTCACGGACGAGGTCTACGAGCACCTCGTGTACGAGGGCGCGCACGTCCCGCTCGCCACCCGGCCGGGCATGCGCGAGCGGACCATCACGATCTCCAGCGCGGGTAAGACCTTCTCGTGCACCGGCTGGAAGATCGGCTGGGCCGTGGCGCCCCCGGCACTCACCGACGCCGTGCGCACCACGAAGCAGTTCCTGTCCTTCGCCGGCGGCACGCCGCTGCAGCACGCCGTGGCGGTCGCGTTGCGCTCGCCGGACGAGGTGCTCGAGCAGGTCGCTACCGTGCACCGCCGCCGCCGGGACCTGCTGGTCGCGGGGCTGCGCCGGGTCGGGTTGCCGACCACTGCCGCGGCGGGCACCTACTTCGTGACCGCGGACGTGGCCGCGCTCGGCTGGGCGGACGGCGACGCGTTCTGCCGCTGGGCGCCGGCAGCGATCGGGGTCGCCGGCGTGCCGGTCGCGGCGTTCGTCGCGGACCCCGAGCCGGTCCGCTCGCTGGTCCGGTTCGCGTTCTGCAAGCCCGATCCGGTGCTCGCAGAAGGCGTGCGCCGGCTCAGGTCGTTGGCGGGATGACCTCACCGACCCCGCGCTCGTAGCGCTGGATCAGCACGATGCCGGTCAGGATGCTGACGCCTCCGAGCAGCTGGACCAGGCTCGGCAGCTCCGACAGCACCAGCCAGGCCACCAGGATCGCGAACAGCACCTCCGACAGCGACACGAAGGACGCTGAGCGCGACCCGAGCCGCACCACCGCCGCGATCCCGGTCAGGTAGGCCGCCGAGGTGGAGATCAGCACGAGCCAGGCCGCCGGGACCAGCATGGAGACGGTCACCCCGGCGAGCACGGCATCGCCGGTGGTCGCGGTCAGGTCGACGATGCCGACCACGCCGGCGAGCGCGAGCGTGGTCGCGCCCACGAGCGTGCCGCCGGCTGCCATCACCAGTGGGGGCAGATCGGCGTCCTGGCGCGCGGACAGGGTGAAGTAGCCGGCGAGGCAGACCGCTGCAAGCAGGCCCCAGGCCACGCCTACCGGGTCCACGCTGCGGGCGCCGGTGAGGTCGAGGACCAGCATGAGTCCGATCAGGGTCAGCCCGGCACCGACGAGCGTCAGCGTCGGTGGACGCTGGCGCGCACGAATCGATGTCCAGGCCAGGAGCAGCACCGGCGCGAGGTACTCCAGCAGGAGCGCCACCCCGACATCCAGGGTCCGGACCGCGTTGAAGAACGCCAGCTGCACGCCGGCCATGGCGACGATGCCGTAGACCACGAGCACCTTGACCCGGCGACGGTCGAGCCGGAGCCGGTCCCGCTCCAACAGCAGCGCCAGGACCAGCAGCAGCAGCGCCGAGCCGCCGAGCCGGAGGAGCACGGCGGCTGCGGGGGACCAGCCGGCCTCCAGCAGCGCCTTGCCCATCGGACCCGAGGACCCGAAGGCCGCTGCGGAGACCGTGGCCAGCACCAGCCCGTGGTGCTGGCGGCGCTGGAGGTCCCCGGCCGGCGTCGGCGCGGCCCGGGTGGGCTCCGCGCTCATGCGCGCACGGGCCACGGCCGAGAGGACGTGGCAACCGACGTGTGCGGGGACGCGGACAGCATCCCGGGCACGGTACCTGCGCCGTCGTCCCGTGACCGTGGCGCGATCCCCGTCCTCGCAGGACGCGGCCTGTCCGTCAGCCGCAGCGGACCTCGAAGGTGCCCTCGGTCAGGCTGTCGGGATCCTGGAGCCCCGCTCCCTCGACCCAGATGAACGTCGCGGTCCCGGAGAAGGGCTGCGCGTCCCCGTCGTTCCTGCACGCATGGTCCCCCATCCTCACGTCGACCGTGGCAGGCACGCACGCTGCCTGGTCCCGCCACGACCTCCCGCGGGTGGGAGGCTTCCGCGCACAGGACGTCATGGCACCGGGTCAGGCGGGGGACCGTGCGTCGTCGCCCAGGGCTGCTCGCAGTGCGCCGATCCGCGCGCGGAGGAACCCTCGGGACACCTCGGCGCCGGGTTCGACCCGGTCGAAGCCGTGGTAGGCGCCGGCCACCTCGTGGAGTTCGCACGCAACCTCCGCCTCGCGGAGCCGGCGCGCGTAGGCGAGGTCCTCGGCGTGGAAGAGGTCCGCCGTGCCGACGCCGATCCATGCGGCCGGGAGGCGGGAGAGGTCCTCGGCGCGGGCGGGTGCCGCGGTCGCCGGGACGTGGTCGGTGTCGGTGAGGTCGCCGAGGTACGCCGTCCAGCCGAACCGGTTGCTCGCGGGTCCCCACAGGCGGACCAGATCGGGATGGGCGCTGCCGTCGACGGTCCGGTCGTCGAGCATCGGGTAGGACAGCACCTGGAGGACCGGGGTGACCTCGTCGCGCTCACGCGCCAGCAGGGCCAGCCCCGCCCCGAGCCCACCGCCGGCGCTCTCGCCGACGATCGCGATGCGGTCCGCGTCCACGTCGGGCTGCTCGGCCAGCCACCGCAGGGCCGCGTAGCTGTCCTCGAGCGGGATGGGGAAGGGGTGCTCCGGCGCGAGGCGGTACTCCACGGCGGCGACGACCACGTCGAGGTGGCGGGCCAGCCGGGCGCAGAAGTCGTCACCCATCGCAGCCGTGCCGAGGACGAACCCTCCGCCGTGGAGGTACAGCACCCCAGGAGCCGCTCGTCGACCTCCCGGTGGTGGCCGGTGGACCCTGGTGTCCACCCCGGGTGCCACGCGGATCACCTCGACGTCGCGCGCGGTGGGTTGCAGCCGGGTCCCGGCACGTAGGAGCGGGAGCCGGTTCGGCCCCACGATCTCGCGGGGGAGGTAGCGCCCGAGGCGCAACGTCGGGTGCAGGTCGCTCATGTGCGGGTCCCTCGAGGCGGGTTGGGTCGCTGTCCGAACCGCCGCGAGGGTAGGTCGCCGGCTCGTGCTCCCGTACGGTCGTCGATGGCGTGGGACCCACGAGTATGAGGTGGCGAGGTGGCGGCAAGGCACATGCGCGCGGCCGTGCTGATCGGGCACGGTGGGCCGGAGATGCTCGAGGTCCGGGACGACGTGCCCGTGCCGCGGCCCGGCCGGGGCGAGCTCCTGGTCGAGGTGACGGCTGCGGCGGTGAACAACACCGACCTGTGGACCAGGGAGGGTGCCTACGGTCGCGCGGACGACCCGAGCGCCGTCGCGGGGTGGCAGGGGGTGCCACTGGAGGTCCCGCGCATCCAGGGTGGTGACGTCGTCGGCGTCGTCGCTGAGGTCGGCGACGGGGTCGACGGGGCCATCGTTGGACGGCGGGTCCTCCTCGACCCGACCTGCTACGCCGACGACGGCGACGAGCCGACGCTGCTGGCCGTCCTCGGGTCCGAACAGGACGGCGGGTTCGCCGAGTACGTCGTCATCGCCGCCGAGCGGGCCCATGACGTCACCGGCTCGCCGCTCAGCGACGCGCAGCTGGCCTGCCTGCCCATCGCCTACGGCACCGCCACCGGGATGCTGGAGCGTGCTGCGCTGCGAGCCGGGGAGACCGTGCTGGTGACCGGGGCGTCGGGCGGTGTCGGGCTCGCGCTGGTGCAGTTGGCGATCGCGCGCGGCGCCCGGGTGATCGCCGTCACGAGCGCCGCACACGTGACGGCCGTGCGTGCGGCCGGTACCAGCCGCATCGTCGTCCGGGACGAGGGGTCCGTGCCCGAGCGCGTCCGGGAGGCCGCGGCAGGTCCGATCGCCATGGTCGCCGACGTGGTCGGCGGCTGGGCGTTCGAGCAGCTCTTCCCGCTGCTCGGTACCGGTGGACGGTGGGTGACCTGCGGTGCCGTCGCCGATCCGGTGGTGTCGCTGGATCTGCGTCAGCTCTACCTGCATCGGCGTCGGCTGATCGGTTCGACCATGCACACCCCGGCGCAGTTCCGGCGGCTCGTTGCCGACGCCCGCGCGGGGCGGGTCGCCCCGCAGGTGGCCCGCACCTACCCACTGACCCAGATCCACGCCGCGCAGGCCGACTTCGCGGCGGGGAATCACGTCGGCAAGCTCGTGCTGCTGCCCCGGGAGGGTGCCGCCGGCTGAGGGTGCGAGCGGGGGGACTCGAACCCCCAAGGACCGAAGTCCACTGGGACCTAAACCCAGCGCGTCTGCCAGTTCCGCCACGCTCGCGTGGGCCGGGAACCTACCGCTGACCAGGCAGAACGCGAGAACGCGCCTGATGCGCTGTGACGGCGTGACCGACGTTTGGACACGGTTTGGGAGCGCCGGGATAAACCGGCATGGAGGAGGAGATGGAAACGCTCTACACCGAAGGGTTAGCGACCCGCGGTGGCCCCGAGTCATGCGTTGGCGTCCGTGAGGACGTCGGCGAAGCGTTGACAGGGGTACGTGCAGGCTGGGCTATTGAGCCGCGAAACCCACTTTCGGGTGCCGACGCTGTCCAAATGAGCGGAAGGCCACATCGTCAGCAGCGCTATCGCGAGCTGCTGGGGGACCCGGCGCGGTCTGAGACCCTGTGCATGCACGGAGCCTTCATGCGCGAGAACCGGGAGATCCGGTGTCCGCCCGTCACGTGGTTGGTGGCGGGCCGTCTGGAGAACGCTGAGGCGGTACGTCCAGGATGAACGGACACGGGAAGTCTGACGGCCCCGTAGTACCCGCGAAGCGGCCGAACAATGCCGGGCGACCGGTGGCGGAGGTCGTGGAGGGAAGGGGGCCGACCAAGGGGAACGCGGACAGGCCGACACGTCCCGCACACAGCGGCGGGCAAGACGTGCCACACGGGCTGGATCGCGTACGCCAGGCAGCACGTAAGGACAGCAAGATGCAGTTCACCGCGCTGCTGCACCATGTGGACCTCGACCGTCTGCGGGCGGCCTATCGGGCGATCAATCCGAGGGCCGC